>JAWKMJ010000028.1:0-43713 GCA_041392305.1 Crocinitomicaceae bacterium | reverse complement strand
ATATACAATGAAGAAAGCACTTAAAATACTCCCTGTACTAATTGTGGTTTTTGCTTGTTCGCCAGGCAAGGAGGTTTTTCAGTATAACAGTAAGGAATATTGGAGTGTTGATGGCAAAATTGACAGTACGAAAATAATGGATGATGTAGATGTCTATTATAATGGAACAGACACATTACTACACTGGAAATCATATTATGTTAACGGACGACAAAGAGCACAAGTCAAGTTTGGAGAAAACAGAATTATCGAAATATATAATGTCTATGATACATTAGGAAACGAACTTGACTTCGGAAAACTGAAAAACGGCAATGGGTACATCTATATATGGGATCGTGACGGATATCTCCATGAGAGTGGTCCTTTAGTTGAAGGAAAAAGAGATGGCTGGTGGCGAACATACCATTACAAAGGCGAAGTATTAGATTCTTCTTTTTATACTCAAGGTAAGTTGGAGGATATGGGAGATTTTGAATTTTGCTATTATTAAAATGTATATAACAGCCACTAAAAAAGATAGGGCGAACAACCATGCTCGAGAAAAAGCCCTACCTTTCCTAGTGGCAAACCGTTAGGGGCAAGGCTAATTAACATCCTGCACATATAAAAACTTATTTGAATGGGAATATTTAAAAACTTAAAAAGAACAAAAGAAACACCGATAAAATCAAATGATGATTTCTGGAATTGGTTTCAGAATAATGAAAAGGATTTTTTCAAAGTAATAAAGAATCAAGGAAATATTGAACGTGATTTCTTTAATAAATTATCACCAAAACTAAATCAACTTAGAGATGGATACTGGTTTCTAGCTGGGATGTTTGACAATGATACAGCAGAATTAGTTCTAACTGCCGATGGTGTTTACAAGAACATTGTATTTGTTGAGGAATTGGTGCAATCTGCTCCCAAGATTGATAATTGGAAATTCACAGCTTTAAAGCCTGCCTTGAGTATTAATGACGTTTATATCAGCATGGGAGATTTGAAATTTAGCAAGGAGAATTTATCATTTTATTCCAACGACAATCCTGGATATCCAGATGAGATTGACATTACGATTGTTCACGCAGATTATAAAGAAGATTTAAAAGAACCAATTACAAATGGAGTATACATCTTCATGGATAATTATTTAGGTGAATTAAATTCTGTTACAACTATTGATAGCATGCAGATTATTGGAAAAGAGCAATCAAAAAAAGAGTTGATTCCAATAGAGAAGCTTAAGGATTACCTTATTTGGAGACAGAAAGAGTTTAAAGAAAAGTATGTAGGAACGAGATATAATACGGAAAATGACAGTTACAATTCACTTGAAGCTACTTTAAAAAATGGCAAGCCCTTATTAGCAATTGTAAATTCTGCCTTACTTGATTGGGATAGTAAAGCATCTCACCCCTGGATTTTGACAATCGAGATTAAATACAAAGGTAATGAGAATGGAATGCCTGATAAAGAAACATATGAATTGATGAATAAGTTTGAGGATGAAATAATGCTTGAACTTAAAGATTCAGAAGGCTATTTAAATGTTGGTAGACAAACAGCGGATAGTTCAAGAGAAATCTATTTTGCTTGCAAGGATTTCAGATTACCATCAAAGATTCTTACTAAATTACAATCTGATTACACAAATAGACTGAACGTTGACTATGATATTTATAAAGACAAATATTGGCGATCATTTAATCGATTTAAACCAACGATTGAATAAAGCCCAGCCCCTAACAGCCAATATAAGTAAGCTGGGGGTCAGTGGTTTGCGAAAAGTTTATACATTTAATAAAAATTGTAAAGGTTTGATAAGTATGTGGCACGGAAAACCCAGCCTACTCATATTGGCAAACCGTTGGGCATCATTGTAAAAAGACAACCAATATTAAAGCGCTGAAATATGAAATCAATAAAATCCAATCTTTTCTTTATTTGTTTACTTTGCTTTCATACAAGCCAAACATTTGGACAAAACACTTCTCTTAAAGAGCAATTACAAAATTTTGTCGTTGTCTATAATAGTGGAGATAATGAACAACTCTCTAATTTTATAGAAATGCATTTTGACAAAGGAATTGATGTTGACATTGAAACAAAACGGTGGCTCAGGTGGCGGCAGATTTATGGAAAGCTTGAACACAAAATACCCTTGATTGAAACTGCCAATAAATACAGGGCTTTTTACAGAGGTCTTGACACCAAGGTATGGGTAGAACTTACCTTGAACAAGTCAAGAAAATCAACGGAAAGAATAAGAAACATTGCGGTTGGCTCAGGGCTTAAACCTGATAAATTTACAGTTGAACATTTAACCTCAATCGAGGACTTGCCAAAATTAGCAGATGCTTATCTCCAAAATATGACCTCCAAAAACCTATTTTCGGGCAGTGTATTTGTCAAAAAAGGTAATAATGTTTTGTTTCAAAAAGCTTATGGGTTCGCTAATCGTTCGTATCAAGTCAAAAACACTCTTGAAACAACATTCAATTTGGGTTCAATTACCAAGCTTTTTACGGCAACGGCCATTTTTCAGCTTATTGACAAAGGTAAGTTAAAACTTGAGGACAGCCTTCACAAGGTTTTGCCACAAATTCCGGATTCCATTTCAAAAGGCATTACGATTAAACAATTACTTACACATACTTCGGGTTTGGGTCGGGGTGAGTACGATAAAAGCCTGTTTCCATTTGAAGATATGTCGGTAAACGAATTATTACCATTGGTATATGCAGAATCTGAATTCCCACCCGGCACTGATGTACGGTACAGCAATGGTGCATTCATTATTCTCGGAGCAATTATTGAAAAATTGAGTCGACAAGATTACTTCACATACATAGTGGAAAATATTTTTGATAAGGCCAATATGAAAACATCAGGTTTTTATGCCGTAGATGAAGAAGTCATAAAAGCAGAGTCCTATACCTTGGGAAGATTTCACGACTTTAACAATGTTGCATCTTATGAAGACGGAAAAAGAAGGTCTGCAATTTATTTAAACGGCTATCGTGGCTCACCTGCAGGAATGAGTTATTCAAGCGTAATCGATTTGTCCAATTATTTTAATGCTTTATTTGGAAACAAACTTATGTCCAACAAAACCTCCGAAATTTTTATCAATGAGCAAGTTGAGATTCCAAAGGAGAGTGAAAGCAATATCAAAAACTTCTACGGGTTTGCGTGGGAGATTGATAAGATTAATGGTTACAAAGTCATAAGAAAGGATGGTGGTACTTGGGGAGTAAGCACAAGGATGGCTTACATTCCGAAAGATGATATTCAAATCATTGTCTTGTCCAATTATGAATCCATTGGGTTTATAGCAGCAGATTATTTGACCGACTTAATTGTTAAGAATGGATTATAGTGCATATAGAAATAACGAATGCCCAACATTGTATAAACGTAATGCGGGCGAAAGTGGTAATCGAAACGCATTGAATATTAACAAGCATATCGCCAAACTGAAAGTGAAGTGTTTCTAATCCCGCACTACGCTTATACTTTACCGTTAGCTGCAAGCTGAAAATAGCCGATAAACAAATGAATATCAAAAAAGCAAATATTCAAGACATTGAAAAATTAAAAGAAATCGGAAAATTGACTTTTGCCGAAACTTTTTCTTCAGAAAACAGCGAAGAAAATATGAAGGAATATTTGGAAAACGGATTTTCGACTGAAAAACTGACTGCGGAACTGACCGACCAAAATGCTGAATTTTACTTTGCGGAACTTGACGGAAAAACAATCGGATATTTAAAAGTAAACGTTGGACAATCTCAAACCGAGATAAAGGATAAAAACGCACTCGAAATTGAACGGATTTATGTTCTAAAAGAATTTCACGGAAAAAAAGTCGGACAATTTCTTTACGACAAAGCAATTGAATTGGCCAAAGAAAAAAATGTGGAATATGTTTGGTTGGGAGTTTGGGAAGAAAACCCAAGAGCAATCCGATTTTATGAAAAAAATGGTTTTAAAGCATTTGACAAGCACATTTTCAAACTCGGAAATGATGAACAAACCGACATTATGATGAAGCTAAAAATGGAAATAAAAAAAGCCAGCAGCTAACACGGTATATAGCAAATAGGGCGTTTAGTGGTTTACGAAAGTTCAGTGCTATTTGCCAACACCGCCAAATCGTTGATTTGGCTTTAAGATGATAAAGGTAAAAACAAAATACAACGTTTTGGCTCAGTGCAAACTTGAAAGTTCAGTGCTTTTTAATGCCCTACTTGCCATATACTAAACGTTAGGCGTAATAGAAAACAAGAATGAAAGAAAATAAACTTATTGCTTCAGTTGTCCTTTTTAAGGAATTGTTGGACAAGGAAAAAGATATCTACGATATAATTGCAGAGTTTATCAAATCTGCTGTTATTGACAAACAAAAATGGACATTCAATTCAACTGAAATTAAAGACTTATTGGAGGACGTTTTTGACTTTAAGCTACCAGAAGCTGTAATACGGACGACAATTAAAAATCGACTCGTAAAATCTGATTTCGTTTCTCACAATAACGGCGAATATTCTGTAACTAACATACAAGAAAGAATCAATCCTGAATTTGAACAGAATTTCAACTTCAACCGAACAGAATATGGGAAAACCGAAAAAGAAATAATTAGTTATATCGAAACAAAAAGGGGGCGAAATTTAACTGCGTCAGAACAGAATCAAATACGTGAAAATTTAAGCCATTATCTTTTAGATAATAACATATCTGGAGATTATATCAAAGATATTAGTGAATTTATTGTCACAAAAAGTCAAGACCTAGAGTTTACAAAGAGACTTAATGTAGTTAAACAAGGGATTGTTCTGTACTCAGGAGTGCGTTTCACTGCTGACCTAAATGAGTTAGGTAAATGGTCAAAGCCACTTACCATATTTCTCGATACTGAAATACTATTTCACTTTGCAGGTTATAACGGGTCAGTTTACCAACAAATATTTAATGATTTTCTAAAATTAGTTCGTGAAATTAATCAAGCCAATAAGGATAAAATAATTCAACTGAAGTACTTTTCAGAAACTGAAAAAGAGATACATGACTTTTTCCATGTCGCAACATTAATCATTGAAAATAAAAAATCACTGGATCCTTCGAAAACTGCAATGAAAGAGATAACCAATGGTTGTAAGTCAAAGAGTGATATAATAATTAAAAAAACTTACTTTTTCAATAATCTCAAAACCAGTGGAATTCACTTAGAAGAAGAAAAGAATTACTACGAAAATCATGAATACAATATTGAGGGTTCCGAGATAGTTGAGGAACTTTCTAAATTATCAAAAGAAAACCATCGAGAATTCAATGAAGAATATTGCAAAAACAATCTAAAACTATTTACAAAAATAAATACACTACGAAAAGGTAAGAATGATTTAGGTTTTGAAAATTGTAAATTCATTCTGCTTACGGGAAACCGGTATATTCATTACCTGGCACACAACCCTAAAATAAAGAACAATGAAAAAGATATACCTTTTGCGTCTGACATTGATTTCGTAACGGACAAGTTTTGGTTCAAACTAAAAAAAGGATTCGGTAATAGTGAAGATATTCCCAAATCTTTTGATATCATTTCAAAAGCTCAAATGGTATTAGCAGCCCATGTCTCAGATAACATTCATGAAAAATACAATGAGCTAAATGAAAAATATACAAAGGGCGAGATAACCAAAGAAGACGCAATCTCAATTGTTTATGAACTGAGAGAAAATTCATTGAAACCAGAGGATTTTACTGATGTAACTATCCAAGACAAATTATCCTTTATAGATAACTTTTCAATTGCTGATCATTTAAGAGAAAAAGAAATATTAAGCAAACAAGCAAAAGAAGGGATTAAGGCTAAAGAAGAGCTAAAAAGAAGAGACCGATTAGATCGAAATCAGAAATTTAAAACCGCCAAAATCATTGTTCGAATCAGCAGTTTTGTTGGCAAAGCCTTATTTTTCATTTTGTCAGTTTTAATTTATTATATCGGTTATATTGTTATCAAGTCAATAATTACAGAAAATGATACTTTATTTTCAATAGTATGTTCTGTTGTTGGTTTAATCTTGATCTTTCCTGTCTGGAAATATTATCGCCCATATATGGATTTTTTAAAGAAGATTCTTGTTAATTCATATAAAAGGAAAATTAATAACGCCTAACAAGCCCTAAGCAAAATGGCGCACGATTATACTCGAGAAAAGCGCCGTATCGGCCATTACAGAAACGATAGCAATTATTTTAAAATGACTGAGACAGTAGTAGCATATTTGAAGGACAAACTAAGCAAAAATGGGTTTTGCCATATCCCAAACAAGACTGAAAAGGAATTGACTGAAATACTTTCACAACTTGGATATATAATAAACGAAACTGATGTAATAGCAAATTCAGAAAGCAAAAGTCTTGTAACGTCTGACAAGTACCTTGATTTTCACACAGACAATCATTTAGCAAAGTACATTTTGTGGCATTGTAAAAAACAAGCGGAAAGAGGAGGGCATTCCATGCTGTGTGATGCAGAGCTAGTCTATTCAATGCTGACAGCAGAAGAAAAACTTGAACTGTCAAAAATTCACGTTTATGAACACAAAATGTTTCCTGAAAATCGAAACTCAAATCCTATAGTAAGAGAATTTGATGGTGAACGCAGATTTTACTATTCGTTTTGGTTAGCTCGAGAAAAGTACAGAGAACTTCCTGTATTTAAAAAATGGCGTGAATTAATACAGAACACAAATCACATTAAAATACGACTTGAGGAAAATGACATTTTAGTCATTGATAATCACCGTATTTTTCACGGAAGGACAGAGATAATAGGAGAAAGAAACCTAAAACGATTTTGGCTCAACCCAAATTTTCAGCCAACTAAAAAATTGTATACTCAAACATAAAATATACTAATTATGAAAACACCAGTAATTCACACAGCGACAGAATTAACTTATCCAGATCCAATAAGTCCAGAACGAATTTCCTTTCTAATCAATATAAAAGGGATTGCCCCAGAAGTGGCTGAATTGGATTTTGAATTAATGAAACAGAAGTTACAAGACCCTGAAGAAGGAATGGGGTGGTCAGAAGAGCAGGTTGACAGTGCAGAGATTGAATACAAAAGATATTTAAACCTTTGTGTAGTATATGGCAAAGGGATAGTTCCAAACAAAATAATGGACCAGACTTGGCATTATCATATTTTAGATACTAGGTCATATCATAAAGACTGTGATAAACTATTTGGAGGTTATATGCACCATTATCCTTATTTCGGAATGCGCGGAGAACAAGATGCACAAGACCTTAAGAATTCTTTTGAAAACACGAAGGATTTGTATCTTGACTTGTTCGAAGAAGAAATGGCGAGAGACGAGCACAATAAATGTTGGCACGACTGTGAAAACAGATGTTGGAATGCATGTCCTTCAAAATAGAATAATAAAAAGGCGATTGTCATTTGTATTACTTCGCCGACGTTCGAGGCGACAAAGTGTCATACACTCATCAGTTGATTGAAATTAAACAAAACGCATGAAAAAAACAGCATACGGAAATCCACTTTTAATCAGTCAAGAAAAGGTTCACACACTTGAAAAGTTTAACGACTTTGATGAACTTACAATTCAAAAATTAGTGTTTAACAGTCCGGAATGTTTGCCAATAAGTGATATTGATGAGTCATATAATCCACTTGCTCCAATTTGCATGGAATTAAGGACTCCTGTTGGTCCTCTTGATGTATTAATGGCAACTCCAAATGGTGATCTAGCAATTGTTGAAACCAAATTATGGCGTAATCCCGAAGCTAGAAGAAAAGTCGTTGCACAAATTCTCGACTATGCCAATGAATTATCCAATTGGTCTTATGAGGATTTACAAAGAGAATTAAATCGTAATTTAAAAACCAAAGGAAATAGTCTTTACAACATTCTCAAAAGAAAATATCCAGACGATATTATAGGTGAAGCCGATTTTGTCGATAATATCAGTAGAAACCTTAAAAAAGGAAAATTCTTACTTCTTATTGTCGGAGATGGAATTAAAGAAGGAGCAGTAAGTATTACGGAATTTCTATCCAACGCTGGACACTTAAATTTTGTTTTCGGAATGGTCGAATTAAACATTTACCAAATTGACTCAAAAAATCAAATTGTCCTTCCCAGAACAATAGCAAAAACAGTTGAAATTCAAAAAATCAATATCGATTTACCTGACGGCTTAATCGTTACAAACAGTAATCGTGAAAAAACTGGCAATATTACAAAAGCAGATAGTAACAATCTTGAATTAGAAAAACGTAGAATCTTTTTCACCAAATTTTGGAAAGAGTTTGTTGAAGAACTTGACTTAGATGACCCGGGTCAAACTTTACCTAATCCAGCCATCAATCAAAACCTATACATTTACCCTGGAGGAGATAAAAACTCTTGGATAAGTGCTTATTTCTCTCAAAGTTCTAAAAGAGTTGGTGTTTATTTTCGGTGTGCTAATAACCAAAAAGGACAAGAAGTTGCCAACAAAATTTTTGATCATAAATCTGAAATATTATCGGAACTAGGCAGTAATATTATTTGGAATTGGGATACTCCAAATATTGACGGTTTTGGCATCAGGTTGCAAATAGAAGATGTCTATGAAGATAAAAATCGAGAAACCATAAAAGAATTCTTTAAGAACTGGATAAATCAATTTGTTAACGTGGTTAGACCGATATTGAAAGAAAAATAACTTCGCCTATGAAATGCGAAAATGAAATGGATATTAACTTAGAAAACATTATTTTCAGACTTCGTGTAAACGTCAGGTCGTTCTTTTCTTTCGGACCGATCGCCAGTATTGTTGAGTAAATTGTTGGAAGCAAAAAAAATAAAAGTATGACAAAGAAGAAAGGGCCAGAATTTATTAAATATATAAAACCCATTGTAGAGACATTAAGAGAACTTGGTGGTTCTGGGAATTCTGGAGAAGTGACTGACATAGTTATAGAAAAAATGGGGATTACGGAGGAGGAATTAGAAGTGGTGACAAAAACTGGTGTGCCAAGAATTAAAAATCAAATTCACTGGGCACGAATGTATTTGGTAAATGCATCATACATTGATTCTTCAAAGAGAGGTGTATGGGCTCTTACGGAAGAAGGACTAAAAGTACCTGTGATTACTCATGATGATGCTTACACCATTTTTAAAAAGGGAAGAGAGAAATTTGAGGAGCAAAAAAAGAGCAAAGAAAGTAAAGAATCTAAATCGGAGCTAGATGAAGACGATGTGGATTTCGAAATGGATTACCGAGATGAACTATTAAAAATTCTACAAGCATTACCACCAGAAGGGTTCGAACGAATATGTCAAAGACTATTAAGGGAATCTGGATTCAAAAAGGTAATTGTTACAGGTAAAAGTGGCGATGGAGGGATAGATGGAGAGGGGATTCTAGAGATTAATCCTCTACTTTCTTTTAAAGTGCTTTTTCAGTCAAAACGATATCAGGGTTCGGTATCTTCTTCCCAAGTACGCGATTTTCGAGGTGCAATGACTGGCCGTGCGGATAAAGGTATTATAATTACAACAGGTCGTTTTACTCAGGATGCAAAAAAGGAAGCGATTAGAGACGGTGCTCCACCAATTGAACTTGTCGATGGTGATGGAATAATAGACCTGTTTGAGAAAAATCAATTAGGATTGAAGCCAATAATGACATACGAAATTGATAGCAATTTTTTTGAAGAATTTAAATGAGGAAAGTAGCATATGCTTATCACAATGATAAACCGATTTTTTCCAAAAAGTGACTTAAAATATTCTATATAAGACTTCATTTGAAGCAAAAAGACATCTAATTCAAATCAATATACTTACCTTTGATACTATCATATGATACTATCAGGTTCTTTTTAAAATGAAACCACCCTATAATTTAACAGGAAAAATATTAAAACTAGTTGCTTCGATCTCGGAGAAGATAGGGGAAGTGAATTCCAGTCACCTAAATAAACCTCCAACGGAATTAAGAAAGAAAAATCGTATCAAAACCATTCATTCTTCCCTTGAAATAGAAGGGAATACATTAACGATTGAACAAATAACTGCCATTATTGAAAACAAACGCATTCTTGGACCTCAGAAAGATATATTAGAGGTTAGAAATGCAATAGAGCTCTATGATCAGTTGGATAACTTAGATCCTTACAGTTTCGATTCTTTTTGTAAGGCTCATGGAATTTTAATGAAAGACTTAGTCGATTCTCCTGGAAGATTGAGAAGTAAATCGGTTGGGATTGTAAAAGGGGAAGAATTGGCTCACGTAGCACCTTCCAGCGAGATGATAAAGCCTTTGCTTAACGATCTATTTGCCTATTTAAAAAAAGATGAGGATTTGCTTTTAATCAAAAGTTGTGTGTTCCATTATGAAATGGAATTTATCCACCCTTTCATTGATGGAAATGGAAGAATGGGAAGGCTTTGGCAAACCATGATTTTAAAAGAAGCAAATCCTGTTTTTGAGTACCTTCCTATTGAGACCTTAATCAAAAAACGACAGGAAAAATACTACGAGGCTCTAAGTAAGTCTGACCGCTCTGGAGAATCCACTTTCTTTATTGAGTTTATGTTGGAGATTATTTTGGAGTCTTTGGAAGAATTGCTGAGTCATCAAAACTTGAATCTTACCAATATTGACAGAATTAATATCTTCCAATCCGAAATTAAAGAGGCTCATTTCACTAGAAAGGAATACCTCAGAAAATTCAAAGAGATTTCAACTGCAACGGCAAGTAGAGATTTGAAATTCGCTGTTGATCAAGGAATTATAGTGAAATCGGGTGATAAAAATAGAACAAATTATTATTTCAAATAATTTCTAAAATTCACTAAATTCACACCCAAATCACTTACAATGAAAAAGATAGCTACACTCATTCTAATCTCCTTTTTCACGCTTTCCTCTCAAGCACAAACCTGGTTTGACATTGGAGCCCGAGGGACAGTAGGAACTTCCTTTTGGATCAATTCTAATGCTTATGGGAATTCAGCGATTTCTCCTCGCCTAGGTGTTTCATGGGGTGCGGGTGCGCGTTTTGGGATCAACTTTGGAGAAGGTCCGGGGATTGTTTTTGAAGGCATGTTTGGTCAGCACACTGCCGGCTACAAACAACAAATGGAGGATGGTTCTGGAGGGACTTTCGAACTCAAAAGAAAGTCTAAAATGAGTCTGGCAGAGGCCAATGTGATGTTTCGCTGGTTAAAGAATTCGAGTTATGTGGAGTTAGGTCCTTCATTTGCTTTTCCACTCAATCCAACAGATGTAGATGAGCAAGGTTTGTATGAAGCTCCGGCCAATTATTTTAATAAAATCATGTATGGAGTCACTTTCGGAGTGGGAGGATTGATTGTAGGGAACGAGAAAGTCGGACTCATGCTTGGTTTGAAAGTGAATTACAATATTTCAGACTTGATCTCGGCAGACGGAAAATCCAATGATTACCAAATGGTAAATCCGAGCAACAACTGGAATTTTGGAAGTTACAAAGGAACACATCCCTTAACCATTCAATTGGCTGTGGAAGTGAATTATTCTCTGGGTTATTTAGTGAAAGCAAGTTGTGGAAAACGAACTTACTTAATGAGCTTTTAAGCTGTTACATTGACATTTTAAACTGATTTTACTATCTTAATTCCACATGGATAGATTAGAGGAAAAAGCATTTAAATTCTTACCAATTCAGGATCGATTGAATTTGATTCTCCATAAGGGTGATTTTTGCGGAAAGAGAAGATTTCTGGGCAATGAAGTTAAGCTTTACCAATACAAAGGTGAATTCATTGAAGTTTGGAGCAACATTGCTCGTGGCTGTGTTTTTCAGATTGAAATCCAAAGAAACAAGCAAATCCTTTTCGAATACGTCAAAGATTTAAAGATCTAAATCAATTTTTTACAACTTTCACCCTTTGATTGGTGTTAAATTGAAAAAGATATACCCCGTTTTCGTAAGCGGATAAATCAATTTGCGCTTCTTTACCTTGAAAGGTCTCTCGATGTAATAACTTCCCTTCCATTGAGAAAATTTCAAGCTTTCCAATTGGATTAACACTTTGTATTTGAATCTGATCTTGTGTCGGATTCGGATAAAGCTGAAAAGTCGAAATACCATCATCAACTAATCCTGCAAAACCAACATAAAGGGGATCAGAAATGGCATAGCAGCCCGCAGAATCCATTACTTGAACAGTATAAAATCCATTTACTTCAGGATAAATAAACTGCGTGGTAGCGTCATCAATCAGGTTCCCGTCAACATACCACTGATAAAAATCCCCAGCAGACCCTAAAAGTCCTCCGCCAATTTCGGAAATAGTAGCAATGGATGGAGTAGTGCCTTCACGTACGAAAATACTATCTGTTCGATCCCAACATCCCAATTGATCTTCAGCATAGGCGTATACGTATTGTTCGCTAAAAATCTGAATAGAGAGATTGTTTGATCCGGTACTCCAGCCAATGGTGTCGTAAAATTGATTTAAGGAAAGTATAGCAGGCAGTCCATCACAAATTGCAGTGTCTCCTGATATAATTAAGTTGGGTCCGCTCAGACTAAGTAATTTAAAAGCATCGAGTTTACCATAACCCCATTCCATATTTGGCGTGAAACCGGTATACGAATCTGAAACTGCCGAAGCAATGGTTTTTGATTTAAAATCTTGCCAATTTCCTAATGGACATCTTTCAAGATATAAGGCAGCCACACCACCAAGCACGGGAGAGGCCATAGACGTTCCTCCATTTCGAGTATGCCACCCATCCTGAGAAAGTTTGTCTAGCTGATTCCCTGAAATCAATGAATTTTTATAAGCTAAGGCAACTGCAGACAAAGAGAGGTCTCCAGGCGCGGCGATTTCAGGTTTAATTTGTCCCGTTCGATTAGGTCCTCGAGAGGAGGAACTTGATAAGTAACCAACTTGTCCGGGTAGTGTCACTAAATTATTGTTGAAATCATAATAGGAAAGTTGATGCGTTAAATTTGCGACCGTGACCACACTTTCCAGGCAAGTCCAACTCGAAACCAAAGTAGTTAGATTGTCAGGTAGAATATAATGATCAATCAATGGGAATTCTGAGTTTGTTGGTAACGTGTCTTCTTGTATAATGTCTGAAATCCCCATCCATTTTCCTGTCCATACATCAAAAACTCCTTCTCCAGTAACATTAAAACCAAAATAATAGTCATTGGAATCAGGTTCTTCAACATAAAACTCGAAATGGTAAAGTCCGTTGATCTCGGTCGTGTAGATCTCATATTTTGCAATGGTATCACCAGCAGGACTATAAAGCGTGTCTAAAAAAGAACCTGGGGAAATGTCTGAAATTGTGTAGTAAGAAGACTGTGCTCGTCTGTCATACCCGCCAACATGTTTATCAGCAGAAATAGAGAAATGGAGGTTATTAAAATTCGCGGTATCTGCCCATAAGCTAAAGTAAGCCGCTCCCAAACCAAAAGCAGAGCTCGCATTATAATCAACCCAAAAGAAATTTGTATCCAGGGCATGTGAAACATGTTTCAGATGGTAATTTCCCAGATGACCACTGTTTCCAGCCGATGCGACTATAATTCTACCCGGTTTTTCATTGATCAGGGAATCCACAATATGTCCGGCAGGATCTAGTCCATCATGACTCCCTAAATAATCTCCTACCGAAGTATTGATTACACATGGTTTACCTAAAGTGTCTGCCATGGAGAAAATATAATCAATAGCATCAGCCACGGTGATAGTCCAGTTGGGTTGATTAAAATCAGTTTGAACCATAATAATATCCGTTTTTGGAGCCATTCCTTTGTGTCTTCCTGTGGCTAAACCATTCCCGGATCCGATTCCTGCCACTGTGGAACCATGCGTTCCATTGTCATTCAATAAGCAAGTTCCGGCATTAATGGAGGCGCTATCACAGGTTTGACCATAACCATATTTCGTTGGAGTTGTTCCGTCTACCGGTTTACTTTGATCCCAGTAATACAGCACACGCGTAGAACTATCTGCATTTCTAAAATCGGCATGATTGTAATCCATTCCTGAATCCACATATCCATAAACAATATCCGTTCCTTCAAAAGGGACAGGTATGGGTTCTACAGCCGCCTGAATTTTATCCACACCCACTGCATGCCGAGCGCTATCGTTGGTGAGCAAAGGCTTTTGGACCGGTAAATAAATTTGTTCGATACGATTGTTTTTCCAATGCTCTTCGAGTTCTTGAGAATTCATTCGATAGAATTTCCATCCATTTTGTTCGTACCTTTCTATTTTGTCGGATTGAGAAATACCGTTTATCCATTTTACTCCCACATAGAATTCTTTATTCTGCTCTGGAAGCCTGTTTTTATAGAAAGAAGGCAGGTCGTTTTGGCTCCAAACCAACGTTTGTGAAAGGACTGCCGTTAGAACTACAAGAAGTGTTTTTACTGTGTGAAACATACGCGATCTTTCAGATTTTAAATTCTATGTAAGATAAAAAATTAAGCCAATAATATAGCTTTTTTTGCCGTTTGAATAAATTCGTCCATGGTAGAACAATTATTTAACTACATTTGTTTACAGCTAAAATCATGAATATGAAGAAAATAATTATTGGAGTTTCTTTTGTTTTAGCAACAGGTCTTTTTGGACAGGTTGATAAAAAAGAGTTGAACTGGTACAATGGAAAAGCACCAGGAATGGATACTGAGAAGGGATACAAGAAGTTCCTTAAAAATAAGAAATCGACAACCGTTGTAGTGGCCGTAATCGATTCAGGAGTTGACATCGAACACGAAGATCTTAAAGGTTCGATTTGGAAAAATGAAGATGAAATTCCTGACAATGGGATTGATGATGATAAAAATGGATATATCGATGATGTTTACGGATGGAGTTATCTAGGTAACAAGGACGGCAAAGACATCAACGAGGAGAATCTGGAAATGGTTCGTATCTATAGAAAACTACATCCTAAATTTGATGGAAAAACGGCCGATGATATTGATGCTGCTGACAAGGCTGACTATGAGTTGTATCAGCAGGTTGCAGGGGAAATTGAGGCTGAGGTAAAAAAGTATACCAAAATTAAAGAAAGTTACCAGTCTTTGGCGACAAGCATCATTCCAATGGTCGAAAACACTTTGAAGACAAAATTCGGTGAAAATTATACCATGAAAGATTTAGAAAAGTGGAAAGTAGATGAAAACAATATGATGGAAGTTCAAATGAAACAATTGGCTTTGGCTTATGTTTCCGGTGAACTCACGCAAGAAGCAATTGACGAAGGAATTGCCAAGATTTCAGAAATGTTGGAGTACAACTACAATGTAGATTTTGATGCACGTCATATAGTAGGAGACAATCCTGGGGATTTCAATGATAAAAGTTATGGTTGTAACCGAGTTGAAGGTCCGGATGCCATGCATGGTACACACGTTTCGGGAATCATCTGTGCAACAAGAGGTAATGGAATTGGAAATGATGGCGTTGCTGATAATGTGCAAATCATGACTTTAAGAGCCGTTCCCAATGGTGATGAAAGAGATAAGGATATTGCGTTAGCGATTAGATATGCAGTAGATAATGGAGCAAAAGTAATCAATATGAGCTTTGGAAAGTCGTATTCACAATATCCGGAGGAAGTATATGAAGCAATGAAATATGCTTCTGAAAACGATGTGTTGATGGTGCATGCAGCTGGAAATGACAATATGAACATTGACGTAGAACCAAATTTCCCAAAAGTACATTATGACGGTAAGGCAGATTTGGATTTGGTTTTAACTATTGGAGCAAGTACCAGATATTTGAAGCTGGAAAAAGAAGCAGGAAATAGTTTGGCGGCGAGTTTTTCGAATTATGGAAAGAACAGTGTAGATATTTTTGCTCCAGGATTGGAGATTTATTCAACTGTTCCGGATGATAAATACATTTCTACTCAAGGAACTTCGATGGCTGCACCAATGGTGGCTGGAGTGGCTGCTTTAATTAAGTCTTATTATCCAAATTTGACTATGAAGCAAGTAAAACAAATTATTCTTGAAACAGGAATCGATTATTCTGAGCAAGAAGTATTGCTTCCTGGCGAAGAAGACAAAGTAGGTAAATTTGGTACTTTGTCGATCACTGGAAAAGTAGTAAACGTGTACAATGCACTTCAGAAAGCTGAGGAAATGTCCAAGTAAACTAGAATATTTCTAAATTTGTCCCCTGTACTTGTGCAGGGGATTTTTTTTGGCAAAAAAATTGTTCTGTATCGAAAAAACAAATAATGAAAGTAATCTATACAATATTTTTCAGCCTTCTTTTAGTTCAATTAAATGCGCAAAACTTGGGTGCTTTCAAGGATAGAAACGACTATTTTGTGGTATTTGATGAAGGGGAATTGGTAAAGCTTGAATACCAACTGGTATCCCTTTTTTACGTTAAAAATCAATGCGTAGCTTATATCGATCCCAGAGATAATTTTATGATCTACTGGAATAAAAAGAAAGAACGAGTCTCTCCACAGGTTGATAATATTTATGCAACTGACAATCTAGTGGTTTTTGCGGCCGGCCCAATTTTAAAAGTCTGGGAAGGGGGACAAACAACTTTGCTAACTATGAATGCAGGGAAATATCATGCTTCGGACAGTTTGGTCATTTTTGAACAAACTTTGGATAATTCCATTCATGTTTATTACAACGGGCAGAAAAAAGAAGTAGATCGAGGCGTTTTTGGAACGGTTGTAGAAGAAGGTGCTATTGGATACAATACTTTGGTCTATCAGAATAGAGTTAAACAATATAACCTGATCCACCGTGGAAGACAATTTCCACTATTTACCTGGACGGATAAAGTTGCTTTTAGTTGTGGTCAGAATATAGTTGCATATAATGATCCCGTGCAAAATGTATTCATGGTCTACGATGATGAGGAATTTATAGAAGTGGAAACCTTACCAGCCAAAAGTATGCAGGCAGGTAGAGGTTTTGTCGTTTATGAAGATGCTAATTCCAACCTGAAAATGTACAAGGATGGTCAAATTTTAGAGGATTTAAGCTCGTATTCGCCAGACTGGTATAAAGTAAAGGATTCTATGGTAGTATTCGCCGAAAACCAGGTGTTCAAAGTATATGATGGGGAGAAAGTAGTAACACTGGAAAATTTTATTCCTGATTCTTACTCTTTCGACAATAAGTCTATAGCTTGGAGAAATAACAATGGGGGAGTAGATGCTTACATCGATGGAGAAAAGAAGACTTTGACCAACGAATGGGCCAAAGAATTTTATGTAAATGGGAACACTATTGTTATGGAATTACCCAATAAGAAGTTCAAAATCTATTGGAGGGGAAAATTTTACGAGTCGTAGTGTATACATGACTTTAGTTGGTTTTTGGAAACGCGTTTAAATCGTTTTTGAAACTTTTTAACATGGGTTGGTGTATAATCCATCCATGAGAAACAAACTAGCAACATTATTTATTTTAGGAGGTCTTTCCTTTCTCTTTTTAAGTGCTGAAAAGGAAACGCCACTTGTGTCGGGAAGCATAAAGTTGGAAGGAACTTTTATTGCGGATAGGGAAGGGAAATTATCAGATCTTACCATTGAGATTGTAAATCTTCATACCAATAGTTTGGAAGATATTCAGCTAAACAAAACAAAAGCACGAATCGATTTGCCTTTAGGGTATAAATACATGGTTTATGTGAAAAAGCCCGGATATTCGACTAAAAAAATTCTTGTTGATGCACGAGAGGCAAAAAGAGGAGATTATAAATTTGAATTTGAAATGGAGTTACACAAATTAGAAGATGAGATTTCTACTTCAAACTTTAGACCTGTTTGCATTTTAAAATATAACCGATTAAAACAAAAATTCGTTTATGATTCGGACTATACTTCAATAGCCAAGAAAGATTTACAACAAGAAGTCTACTCAAAAAGATGATTCGAAAATTAAATCAAAATGATATTCAAAACCTCGAGATGATCGAGGTTTTGGCATTTAATATCAACCATAATTATACCGAAACCGAAAAAGAATTCTGGGGAGGTAAGGTCGAAAGGACTTCAGTTAGCGACTTGTCGAAAAAAATTCAATCAAACCAAATTTTGGCTTATTTTGATAAGGATAAAATTGTGGGTTCTGTGGTCTATGAAATTCGAACTAATCAGGCAAAATTTGGAATGCTTAGTGTGAATTTGGATTACCACGGAAAACGAATAGGTTCTCAATTATGCAAAGCCATGGAAAGCGATTTAGTAAAGAGAGGCGTTCAGAAGCTTTCTCTGGAACTATTGGTTCCCAGATTCTATGAGTCAGCTAACAAGAAACGTATTCTAGAATGGTACAAAAGAATCGGATTCCAAGTTGAAAAAAGAATTCAAACCGAAGAAATACCCCATTTCCCCTCAGAAAAATTGCTTGTAAAAAGCGATTTTATAGTGATGTCAAAAAATCTTTAATTCCGCAGGTTTACTTAGGCTGATTGCTTATCTTTGATCTTCCAAAATCAATTAGCAATATTATGTCTGACGATAAAAAAATCATCTTTTCGATGGTTGGCGTTTCAAAAACTACGCCCCAAGGAAAACAAATCATAAAGGATATCTATCTATCATTTTACTACGGTGCCAAGATTGGAATTATTGGATTGAATGGATCAGGTAAATCCACGATCATGAAAATTATTGCAGGTCTAGATAAATCTTATCAAGGCGATGTGGTTTTTTCTCCGGGATACACAGTGGGCTATCTGCCACAAGAACCAGAATTGGATCCAAATAAAACAGTGAAAGAAATTGTTCAAGAGGGTGTTCAGGAGATTGTTGATATTTTAGCAGAATATGAAGCGATTAACCTCAGGTTTATGGATGAGGAGATCATGAACGATCCGGATAAAATGAATGAACTCATTGATAGACAAGGAAAAGTTCAGGAGAAAATCGATCAAATGGATGCTTGGGAATTGGACAATAAACTGGAGAGAGCCATGGACGCTTTGAGATGTCCACCCGAAGATCAAAAAGTAGGCGAATTATCCGGAGGGGAAAGAAGAAGAGTGGCTTTGTGCAGATTATTACTTCAAAATCCTGATATTTTATTACTAGATGAGCCAACGAACCATTTAGATGCCGAGTCGGTAGAGTGGTTAGAGCAACATTTGCAACAATACCAAGGAACGGTTATCGCTGTAACTCACGACCGTTATTTCTTGGACAATGCAGCAGGATGGATTTTGGAATTAGATAGAGGAGAAGGAATTCCTTTTAAAGGAAACTATACATCTTGGTTGGAGCAAAAATCGAAAAGATTAGCACAAGAAGAAAAATCAGCTTCGAAAAGAAGAAAGATGCTCGAGTCTGAATTGGAATGGGTGAGAATGAACCCAAAAGGAAGAAGAGCCAAAAACAAAGCGCGTTTGAACAACTACGAGCAAATGTTGGCTGAAGAAGAGAAAGAAAAAGAAGCAAAATTGGAGATTCCTGTACCAAACGGACCAAGATTAGGAAGCAATGTGATTGAAGCAGTGCATGTTTCGAAAGCTTTTGGCGATAAATTATTGTATGATGATTTGAATTTCAATTTGCCTCCAAATGGAATTGTGGGAATTATCGGACCCAACGGAGCAGGGAAGACGACTATTTTCAAGATGATCATGAACGAATTACAACCGGATTCAGGTGAATTCAAGGTTGGGGATACGGTTCAGATTGGTTATGTAGATCAAACGCACAAAGAAATTGATCCTGAAAAATCGGTTTGGGAAGTGATTTCAGGAGGAAATGAAATTGTAGAAATCGGAAATCAAAAAATCAACTCCAGAGCTTATGTGTCCAAATTTAATTTTAATGGACCGGATCAAGGGAAGAAAGTAGGAGTGTTGTCTGGTGGGGAAAGAAACAGACTGCATTTGGCCATGACCTTGAAAACGGAAGCCAACGTATTACTGCTGGATGAGCCAACCAACGATATCGATGTAAATACATTGAGAGCATTAGAGGAAGGTTTGATGAATTTCGCAGGTTGTTGTGTCGTAATTTCTCACGACAGATGGTTCCTGGACAGAATTTGTACTCACATTCTAGCTTTTGAAGGAGATTCCAATGTGTATTGGTTTGAAGGTGCCTACTCAGAATATGAAGAGAACAGAAAGAAAAGATTAGGAGATGCCGGTCCAAAAAGAATCCGTTACAAGAAGTTAATGAAGGATTAATTGTTTTGGAATTGAGCAATTTTGTTATCTTTGTTGCTCAAAATCAGTGTGTTGAAATTAAAAGAGGAAGTTAAATTCGAATCCAATAGGTTCAAAATCTCTCTTCTGAATGATTTTATTGTTCGGGTGGAAATTATGCGCAACACTGAGGTTACCCTTGATGATATGGATCGCAACTTGAAGTTGTATCAGGGCTTCATGAAAGGAAGAAAGCTCCCGTTTATTGTTGTTTTTGGCGAATTCTCGATGGCCAATCGTGATGTTCAAAAAGAATTTGCGCATAAAAATAGGAATACGATTAAATCGATGGAAGCCTATATCGTGAATTCACTTCCTCATCGGATTATGGGCAATTTTCATTTGAAGTTTTTTCCACCAAGTCACCCAACGAAAATGTTTAAAACGGAAGATGAAGCGATCGAGTGGATCTACAGCAAAAATCAGGATGAATTACAAAAATTAAAGGAAAAAGAAGGTGTTATATAGACATCTTGTCCTTAAATTTTATGGCTTGTCGCCTCGAAATCTCAACTTTTTCTCCCTCATTTAGTTCAACTTGTAAACCACCATTAAACCAATTTTCAATATTAGAGATTTTCTTCAAATTGATGATGTATTTTCTATTGGCTCGGAAAAACAATTTTTCATCCAATTTCTCCTCCAAACTGTTTAATGATCTCAATATCAATGGACGGAAGCGATCAAAATGTACTTTTACATAGTTGCCTTCAGACTCAAACATTCGGATGTCTTTAAGATCAACAAACCAACATTTTTCTCCGTCTTTAATAAAGATTCTATCATTTTCTCCAAGTCGCTCTACTGTTTTATTTCCAGGTTGGATGTCGTTCTTGATCTTATTTATTGTTTCCTTAAGTCTGCTGGGGTCAACAGGTTTGAGTAAGTAATCTAAGGCATTGACTTCGAATGCTTTAATAGCAAATTCATCGTAGGCGGTTACAAAAATAACCATAGGTACGTGATCCAGTTGTTCCAGCATTTCAAATCCATTAATTTCTGGCATCTGAATATCTAAAAATATAAGATCTGGCTTTTCTTTGTTTATAGATTCAATTCCCTCCTTGCCATTGGCACATTCACCTATAATTTCGAGTTCGGGGAATTCAGCCAGCAAATTTTTTAATTCTTCTCTGGCAAGTCGTTCGTCATCAATTATTAGTGTTTTCATAGTTAAATTTTATTGATCATTATTATGGCCACCACCTCGTTACCGGCTTGTTTCAATGTGAAGCTGGCATTTTTTCCAAACATTAAGCGTAAACGATCTTTAGTGTTTTTAATTCCGATGGAAGTGGTATTCTCTTTAATTGGGCTGATTTGACCCGGATTTCGGACTTCAATTTTACAGGAATCATCTGTTACTTTGGCGTTTATAATTATTTTTCCTCCTTCTACTTTCTTACCAATTCCATGCTTGATCGAATTTTCTACCAGAGTTTGAATCATCAAAGGTGGAATTTCAATATCAAGAGCGTCTTTGCAAACATCTATCTCTACATGCAGTCGTTCTTCAAATCGAATTTTCTCCAAATCCAGATAATTTTTCACCAAATCAATCTCTTCTTCAATACTAACAACATTTTTCTTTCCCATCATTAATGAGGTACGCAGTAGAGTGGAGAGTTTGGTTATAGATTCTTTTGCATTTTTTTGGTCAATATCAATTAAAGCGCGAATACTATTAAGCGAATTGAACATGAAATGTGGGTTCAACTGAGATTTCAAATTATTAAGTTCAATCTGGTTTTGAAGCGCTTCCCACTGTAAATTCTTAATTTCTTCTCTTCTCGATTTATCAAAATACTGATAGGCGAAATAGAAAACAGACCATAAAAAGATCAAAATTGAGCTCCCAACAAAGTCAATGTAGTTGTCTTTCCATGTAAATTCATTGGTACTAAAATGAACAACCAATCGATTTAAGGCAATTTGATAAAATTTCAGGATGACTCCAGTAACAATAGAAGCCGCAATAATTCGTGGAATAAGCTGTTGGATTTTTAAACTAACGTAACCTCTTCGAATGTAGAAATACCTCAGAATATGTGTGAGGAGTATGGAGCCCAAATACATTAGTAAAACTAAGGTAACCGCCTTGCCATTCAGTCTTTTATTAGCGAACAAATTCAACCCGATGATCATGTAATAAAACAGCCATCCAAGTATTTGCGAGGTCCAATATAGAATCTTTTTGTTGTTCATTGAGCTTTCGAAAATAAAGTTAGTAAATCAGATAAGAAAAGATTTCGTATTTTTTACAAACGGAATTTTAACCCGTTTAAAGGTTAGATGAATTATTTGGCACATGCATACCTCTCATTTGAAAGCAAACCTTTGCTCTTTGGAAATTTCATTGGTGACTTTGTGAAAGGAAGTAAAAACAAAGATTTTCCTGAAGAAGTTTGGAATGGAGTCGTTTTGCATCGTGAAATAGACCATTTCACGGATAATCATGCGTCTACAATTTATGCAAAAGATCTGATTCGTTCAGAATTAGGTTTGGCTTCGGGAATTTTCATAGACATGGTTTTTGATCATGTGCTGGCAAATAAGTGGAGTACCTATTCGGAACTGATTTTAAAGGAATTTTCAAGTGGAACTTATATGAAACTGGAGGAGTATGCGGAATATTTTCCCCAAAAATTTCAATATATGTTTAACTATATGAAAAAAGACGATTGGTTGTCTAAATACCAGTCTGAAATATATATGGAGCGTTTTCTTTCAGGAGTTTCCAGAAGATTAAAAGTGGACAATGAGTTAGATGGAAGTTTTAATCTTTATAAAAAGAATCAAGAAGAAATTAATCAATGTTTCCATGAGCTATTCGATGAGCTTATTATCCTTTCTAAAACGTTCGCTAATTAATCCTTTTTTACTATGAAAACAGTTATTTTAATTGCCTTTTGGTCCGTATTTTCGATATATTTTTCTTCCTGTAATCACAAAAGTTCTTCTTTAACGGCTGAAGCAGAAATTCATGAGGATTCTATTTTGGAGTTAAGACGGAAAAAAGCTGCGGATTACGATATTGAAGATATCTTATCCGATGGAAAGTTAACCGTTCTCTTGGAAAACAGTACAGTATCTTATTTTATTTATCGAGGTAAAAGTATGGGGTATGAATATGAGCTGCTATCATGGTTTGCTAAATCCCTTGGAGTACAATTAGAAGTCGTTCTGATTGATGATCTAAATCAGGCCATTGATAAGTTGATCATCAGCGAAGGGGAATTGGTTGGCGGTAATTTGAATATTACAGAAGAACGTCAGGCGCGAATTGATTTCACAGACCCTTTTCTTCACACCAGACAAGTTCTCGTGCAAAGGCTTCCGGAAGGCTTTGAATCGATGAGAGAGGGCGAAATCGATTCACTCTTGATCCGCAATCCTCAAGATCTTAACGGGATTAGCTTGCATATTTTTGAAAATTCAAGTTTTAATGCTTTAGCACATCGGATAAAAGACAGTTTTCAGCTTGATTTTAAAATTGTTTACGATACTGGGCATTTCGACGTAGAATCCCTTATTGAGAAAGTTTCAAATGGTGAGATTGATTATACTGTGGCGGATGAAAATACGGCAAAAGTGAACAAACGATTTTATGATAATATTGATGTTGAGTTCGGAACCACAAATAAATCACCAATAGCTTTTGGAGTGCGCAAAACTTCACCTGGCTTAAAAAAAGCCTTCAACGAATGGATGGCAGAAAACGAAAACACCAAAAAGTTTAAATATCTGAAAACCAAATACTTTAAAATCGAAAAATACTCAGGAAAGCGAACAGATGAATACAGTAATTTGGGTGGAGGAAAGATTTCGCCATACGATGATTTAATCAAGAAATACGCGGCTCAAGGGAGTATTGATTGGCGATTAATTGCGGCATTAATTTATCAGGAATCGCATTTCAATCCCGAAACAAAATCCTGGGCTGGAGCATTTGGATTGATGCAGTTCATGCCTGAGACAGGAGCAAGTTATGGCGTGCATCCCAATTCACCTCCTGCGGTTCAAATTTCTGGAGGAGTAAGAAAACTAAACAATAATTTTAAGGATTGGTTGGAAGAAGTACCTGATTCGGCAGAAGCATTAAAGTTTACAATTGCATCCTATAATGCAGGTAAAGGACATATTGATGACGCACGAAAATTGAGCTATAAATATGGATTGAATCACAATAAATGGGAGCGAAATGTAGAATATTATTTAAAATTGCTCAGCAAAAGGTATTTTTACCGGGATGAAGTGGTTGAATATGGCTATTGCAGAGGCAGTGAGCCAGTTAAATATGTCAATCAGATCTTTAACCGATATAAAGCTTATAAAGTAGCATTTCCAGAAGAATAAATTGAAAAAGACACTGATCGTAATCGCAGGACCAACAGCTGTTGGAAAAACAAAGCTAAGTATCGAACTGGCTCAGAAGTTGAATTGCGCTATTATTTCCTGCGACTCCAGACAATTTTATGTAGGTTTAAATATTGGAACAGCGAAACCCACCAAAGAAGAACAAGCCCAAGCCCCTCATTACTTTATCGATTCAAAAAAGATTCAGGAAGAGTATACCGCTGGAATGTTTGAAAACGAAGCTTTAGAGAAGATTCAAACATTGTTTCAAAAGGATAATCAGGTAATTATGGTTGGTGGCTCAACTTTGTATATTGATGCCATTACAAAAGGTTTTGATGATTTGCCAAAAGATCTAGAAGTGCGAAAAAAGCTGATTCATGAGACAGATAAAAAGGGCTTGGATTCCCTTCTTTTTGAATTACAAACAAAAGATCCCGAGTATTTTGCAGAAGTGGATCGATCGAATGCAGTTCGAGTACAAAGAGCATTGGAGGTAATTCGTATTTCTGGGAAAAAATATTCTGAATTAAGAAAAGGGAGTCAAAAATCTCGTGAATTTGAACTTTTAAAAATAGTATTGAATGACGAGAGAGCCGCCCTTTATAGTCGGATTAATCATCGGGTAGATCAAATGGTACTAGACGGTTTGGAAGAAGAAGCCAGGAGTTTCTATCCTTTTAAGGGATTGTCTGCACTAAAAACTGTCGGTTATCAAGAGTTTTTCGATTATTTTGATGCCAAAATTTCAAAAGAAGAGGCCATAGAATTGATTAAAAGAAATTCAAGAAGATACGCCAAAAGACAATTAACTTGGTTCAGAAGAGATCCTGATTACCACTGGTTTGGTCCAGATCAATTTTTAGAAATATTTGAATTGATCCAAAGTCAGATTTAATACATTTGTCGGAATGAAAATCAGCATAATTACTATAGCATATAATTCAGAGGAAACAATTGAAGATACGATCAAGTCTGTAATTGACCAAGATTATTCAGAGATTGAGTACATTATTATTGATGGTGGGAGCAAGGATGGAACCTTGGACATTGTAGAACGATATAAGGATCAAATTGCAATAATTGTTTCTGAACCAGATAAAGGAATTTATGATGCCATGAACAAAGGAGTTCAACGAGCTACCGGAGAGCTTGTTGGGATTTTGAATTCTGATGATATTTATGCCCATAAACAAGTTCTTTCCAAAGTGGTTGACAAGATCCAAGAAGAAAAGGCAGATGCATTGTATGCGGATTTGGTCTATGTGGACAGAGAGGATACGGATAAAATCACTCGAAAATGGATTTCGGGAACTTACAAATCAGGTCAGTTTAAAAAAGGCTGGATGCCTCCTCATCCCACGTTTTTTATTAGACGGGATTGGTATACAAAGTTTGGAATGTATTCTACAGAATTGAAGATCTCGGCCGACTATGAGTGTATGTTAAGGATGATTCATAAAAATCATGCAAAGCTTGCATATTTGAATGAGGTAATTACCAAGATGCGCGTAGGAGGGGAGAGCAATGTTTCCATTAAAAATAGGATCAAAGCCAATAAGGAAGATCGATTAGCCTGGAAAATGAATGGATTGAAACCAGGAGTTTTTACATCTATTCGAAAGCCCCTTTCGAAAATAGGTCAGTTTCTTCAAAAATAAAGATGGATACAAAAAAAAAGGCTACTCAAAAAAGTAGCCAATTTCGCGAAATAAAATAATTGCTATCCTGCAGCAAGAACATTGACAAGTTTCAATCCTGAGCCCGATTCCTCGAAATAAAGGAAAATACCACTTTCATATTCATTTCCTTCTTCATCTTCTCCGGATACACTAGCCGAAAACTCTAGAACCGGAATACCATTGTAATCACTAAGTGTGAGATCACTGTATTTGGTAGCTTTTAATTTTTTTAGGAAAACAGGGTCTTCAAAATACATGAGCAGCATATCCGCATCGGTACCTTCAGCCTGATTCATAAAATTCAACGTTTCTTTGTCTTTTTTCTCAATAGCTTCTTTGAAGGCAGCAAAATCTGCTTCGTAATCAAATCTTTGTGCAGGGATTACCGGTTCTTTACCGAATCCTTCATGTGCTAGCCCCAATGCACTCATTGAAAAGGCCGCAGCAGTTAACAATAATGATACTTTTTTCATGGTTTATTTTTTGTAAGATTTTTTAATAATTCGATATTTTCTTTCTTTAAGTAATGGCTGATAAGTCGCTCTCCTTTCATATAGACAATATGATTACACGATTGGATATTGAATTCAGCATCAAACTCTGTGTTGTCCTTTCTAACAAATATGATCTTTCCAGTATATCCGCATTTAAAGTTGGGTGCTTTTTTTCCTTTTAAACAGGACTCTAATTTTTCAATAAGCTCTTGGTTATCAGACTCATAAATTGACTTCATAGATCCGTTATCCAATCGAGTTTCAATTCTTATCCGGACATACTCTTGCGAAAACGTAGATGAGAAATGACAGAAGGAAAACACGATCGAAAGGATCAAAAACTTCATCATAAATTGAATTTTTCCAGACTATTTCCAGTTTCTACTTCAAACTTCTTTTGCCAATCTTCAGGCTGAATAAAGGACATCATTTTCATTCTCATGGCATTAATTTCTTTTCTTTCCTCCTCCGAACTTTCAGCATCTGGGACAATTTGAAAATCATATTTCTCAGCCAATGCATTAAACTCTTCCAAATTAACATCTTCAGGAATGGCATTGGATAAGAAGACAATTGGTCCGTTAATCACAGTCAATTGCATCAATTCATCAAAATTTGGCACCAAGGATTTCATTGCTAAAGTAAAATCTGAAATACTTGGATTCGCGCCTGTATTCCAAAATGCCTGAGCCACGACTTCCTCACCGCTATAAATGGTCAACCCTTCAGCAGAACTACCAGATTCGTTCGTATGTTTTAAATCTTCTATTCCTTCCAAATTGGTAATAACATCGTTCAAGAGTTTGGCTTGCTCCTGATTTAAATCAAAATCGCGAATCAATAAAATCTCATCATAAGACCGAATTTCAAAGTGAACTTTGGATCCATCTACACCCACTGACCAAGATCTGGCATATCTGGGTTCTACCGAAGAATCAGAGAACGTATATTGTGCTCCACTGAACTTGGTAATTTTTTTAGATCCAGTCTCTGATTTTTCACCTGAATCTTCTTTTTTCTCGCCACCACAAGCAAATAAGAATCCTGTAAGGGCAACTACTAATAATTTTTTCACCATTTTTTTAATTAAGAATTAAGAATTATGAGTCAAGTAATAGGGAGATAATTAGGGTTAATATTAGTCAACCAGCATTTCTTTATTGATTACTTCCAGTTCTTCGTTGAGATAACAGGTGCAAAACTCTTCTTTACCTTGCACTTCAAAAGTAACGGAAGCAATATATTTTGTAGCAGATTCGTATTTTTCATCCAAAGCTAGCTTCACAGACTCACTCTTATCTGCTCTTGAACTATTGATTTTAAATCCTTCTTTACTACCGTGAATTTCTTTGGTAATTTCCTCACATTTCGCTTTCGCTTTATCGGTCGGACTCTGACCCGCATTTTCACCATCTCCACTACAAGAAATGGTCACAAGGGCGAGTAGGGCGAATAGATTGATTTTGAGGTGCTTCATGATATTGTATTTGTTTTATGTTATTCAACTAAACTTACGAATCATTTCGATACAATTACACGGAATTTTATTAACAGCCAGATTTGCTTCAGGAAAAAAATAATTATTAATTAAAAATTAAAAATTAAAAATTAAAAATGAAAAATGTATAGGGTTTAGATTTCTTGGGGGGAGGATTTCAATCCTAGGAAGGAATAGGAATAGAAGTTAGTACCAAACGACTTCAGTTTAGGGGATGAAAAAAGTAATTCCACATTCCAAATTCCGAATTCCGAATTCCGAATTACAATTTCCTACGGGATCCACTTAATCTTAGAGAAATCGGGTTTTCTTTTTTCCAAAAAGGCATTTCTTCCTTCTTTTGCTTCCTCTGTCATGTAGGCGAGTCGGGTGGCTTCTCCTGCGAATACTTGCTGCCCCACCATTCCGTCGTCGGTGAGGTTCATGGCGAATTTGAGCATTTTGATGGAAGTAGGGGATTTTGCTAATATTTCGTGTGCCCATTCGAAAGCCACATCTTCGAGGTCGGCGTGAGGGATTACGGCGTTGACCATGCCCATTTCAAAAGCTTCCTGAGCAGAATAATTTCTTCCTAAAAAGAAGATCTCACGGGCTTTTTTCTGTCCCACCATCTTCGCTAAATAAGCCGAACCATATCCTCCGTCAAAACTGGTGACGTCTGCATCGGTTTGCTTGAAAATGGCGTGTTCTTTACTTGCCAAAGTTAAATCACAAACCACATGAAGCGAATGTCCACCGCCTACAGCCCATCCTGGAACAACGGCAATCACCACTTTAGGCATGAATCGAATCAATCTTTGAACTTCCAAAATATTAAGTCTGTGGTAACCATCTTGACCTACGTATCCTTGGTGTCCTCGGGCAGACTGATCTCCTCCAGAACAAAAAGAGTACACACCATCTTTAGTAGAAGGACCTTCAGCAGAAAGTAAAACAACACCGATGGAAGTATCTTCATGGGCATCATTAAAAGCGTCTAATAATTCAGATGTAGTATGTGGTCTGAAGGCATTTCTAACATTTGGTCTGTTAAATGCGATTCTTGCTACTCCGTCACCTGACTTTTTATAGGTGATGTCTTCGTACTCCTTTACGGTTGTCCAGTTTGCTTTACTCATTGTGTTCAATTTGTGGTTGCTAATTTAGTAATTCCCCTGAATTGATTAATGGATTCCCTCATTTTCCAATTTATTTATTTATATTCGAAAAGAGCTTATTTACAACTTTTTCCAGAATATTATTAAAATGCTTAAATACAGAATATTAACGATTTTTAGCTTAACAATAAGTTTAAGTGTTTTGGGTCAGGATATCGATCTAAAACAGATCATGAAAGGAAATGAATTTATTGGATTTCAACCTGAAACTCCTTTTTGGTCCCACGATAGTAAAACCATCTTTTTTGATTGGAAAAAGGAAGGGGATTTCGATTATAGAACCTATCAATATGCCAAGGGAAATGTGAGTCAATTGCCTTACGAAGACTATTCAAACTCCATGATGGAAGGCTACAAAAGAAATGGAAAGATCCTTTTGTTTGCTTCTGCAGGAAGGTTGTATCAGTTCAACATGGCATCAGGCGAGAAACAACTTTTGATCTATTCAAATAAGCTGAAAGACTACTATTTTACAGATGAAGAAGGAAAATACATTGTCAATCTTGACCAGGAGTTTTATTTGTTAACCACTCAGCCATTCAGCTTAGTAAAATGGGTGGAGTTTGGTAAGTTTTCAGCAAAATCGGAGGAAACGGAGAAGAGTTTCTTGGAAAATCAGCAGGAAGAATTGTTTGAAATCGTTCGATTCAGAAAGAAACAATCAGAATTCAGAAAGGAAAAAAGAGAGGGGGAATCCAATACGCAATTCCATAAAATAAATGTGGAGCAAGGTTATTGGCTCAATGCAGAAATATCAAGGGATTTAAGCTATTTGGCATATGTAAGATCAGTGGATCCTAAGGTGAAGGATACTGAGTTTTTTCAGTTTATTACTTCTGATGGAGAAGCAGAATCCAATGACGCGAGACCGAAAGTAGGAAGACCAGATCCAGAGTGTTATTTGAATATCTACTATGCGAAAGACAAAGAAAACATTCAGTTTGATCCTTCCATTCTTTCAGGCATCAAAAAACGCCCGCTGTATTTTAAAGACTACGAAAAGAAGGATTTTAAGGAAGAATCGGACGAACCAAAACAAGTGATTTACCATAATATACAATTCTCTAATGACAGCAAAAAGCTATTGTTTGAAGTAAAATCCTTTGATAACAAGGATCGATGGATTGTAGTTTATGATTTCGAAAAGAAAAAATACATTGAAGTGGATCACCAACATGATGAGGCATGGATTGGCGGACCTGGGATTGTTGGATGGACAACGGTAGGTGGGAATATGGGTTGGTTCAAAGATTCGGACCGGATCTATTTTCAATCGGAAGCGTCGGGGTATTCTCATTTGTATGTCTACAGTTTGTCTAAAGCTAAAACCAATCAATTAACCAAAGGGGAATTTGAGATTCATGAAGCCAATTTGTCAAACGACAACGCCAAGTTTTATGTGATCGCCAACAAAGAACACGCAGGGAATAGAGAATTTTACCACGTGGATGCGGAAAGCGGGAAATTCACTACCATTTTAGGTTCCATGGGAAATCATGAGGTAGCGGTTTCTCCGGATGAAACTATGATCGCTTACCGATTTTCGTTTAAAAACAAACCTTGGGAAATTTATACTTGTCCGAATATTTCGAGATCTAAAATCAGTCAGGTAACCAAATCAACAACCAAAGAATTTGAAGCAATTAACTGGATGGAGCCGGAAGTGATTCAGTTTAAGGCAGAAGACGGGACCATGGTTCCTGCCAGGTTGTATCAGCCTGAATCAGAAAAGTTCAAGGAGAAAAAGGCTGTGATATTTGTCCACGGAGCGGGTTATTTACAAAACGCTCACAATTGGTGGAGTGCTTATTACCGCGAATTCATGTTCCACAATTTGCTGGTTTCAAAAGGATATACAGTTTTGGATATTGATTACCGAGCTAGTGAGGGTTATGGAAGAAAATGGAGAACGGATATATACCGAAACATGGGTGGAAAAGATGTTTCGGATCAAGTAGATGGTAGAAAATATCTGATTGAAGAATTAGGTGTTCCAGAAAATAAAATTGGTATTTACGGAGGTTCTTATGGTGGTTTTGTTACCATCATGTCGCTATTGAAATACCCAGGAAAATTCCAATGCGGGGCAGCGATTCGTTCGGTTACGGATTGGGCGCATTATAATCATCCCTACACTTCCAATATTCTGAATACGCCGGAAACAGATAGTATTGCCTATGTGAGAAGTTCGCCTATTTATTATGCGGATAAATTGCAGGATCCTTTGTTGATTCTTCATGGAATGCTGGACGACAATGTGCAGTTTCAAGATGTGGTTCGTTTGGTTCAGCGTTTTATAGAATTGGAAAAAGATACCTATGAAATGGCCATCTATCCTATAGAACCACACGGGTTTCAGCATGGGACTTCTTGGTTCGACGAATACAAAAGAATCTTAAAATTATTCGAAACTCATTTGTAAATAACTATCTTTCTAATTCATAATTTAAGGCAATAAAAAGTCATACACATGAAAAAAATCAAATGGAAAAAAATCTTTAAATGGACTGGGATTGGTCTGTTGTTGATTATCATTTTTTTAGCTCTTGTACCTTTCTTGTTCAAGGGAAAAATCATTGAAGAAATCAAATACATGGCCAACGAGCAGTTGAATGCCGAGGTGGATTTCTCGGATATAGAAATTACGTTTTTTTCCACATTCCCAAACTTGACGGTATCGATTAAAGATGTCCATATCGAAGGAAAAGGTGATTTTGATAATATCGTGTTGTATTCTGCGGATAACACAGAACTGACTTTGGATTTGTGGACAGTCATATTCAGTGAAAACATGAAAATCAATAGTATTTTGCTGGATCAACCCAAAATTCATCTGCTGACTCTGGAAGATGGAAGAGTTAATTATTTAGATATTCTGATTCCTGAGGAAGAGAAGAAAGAAGAAGAACCCACCAAATTCAAATTAAGTCTGGAAGAATTTAAGATTATCAATGGTCAGTTACTCATGGAAGACGCAGGAGCAGCCACCAAAATCGTTTTGAAAGACATCAATCACCTTACTTCAGGAGATTTTACTGAGGAAGTTTTTGATATTGAAACTGAAACAACCATAGCCGGATTAACCTATGAAGAAGCTACTGGATATTTGTTGAAAGATGTTGAAACTCGATACAAAGCAAAAATGACCATCACCAATAAAGAAGATGAAATGCGGATTGAGTTAAAAGACAATGAGTTAAGTATGAATGAATTGTCTACGGCTATCAATGGATTCTATGCAATGTATGACAATTACGAAGACATGGATTTGTCGATTGATGGGAGTGCAATTCGGGTTAAATCTTTACTCTCCCTGATTCCTGGAGCTTACACTTCAGATTTTAGTTCTGTAAAAGCCGATGGGGATCTGAAATTTGATTTGAGTCTGAAGGGAAAAATGACCGAAGAAATCTTACCGGGAATCGACTTCAATATGAATTTAGATAAAGGGGTAGTGAAATATCCAAGTTTGCCTGGGACCATCAGCAATATTCGTATTGATTTTCAATTGGTGAAGCCGGAAGATGAGATATTAAATGCAATGAAGGTATCTGGAAAAGGAATCCACATGAATATGGGTAAAAACACATTGGATGCGGCTTTCACAGCAAGTAATTTGATGGTAGATCCCTATATCAATGCTTCTTTATTAGCTAAATTGAAATTGGAGGAAATTAAAAATTACATCCCAATGGAAGATGGAGAAGCTTATTCTGGAAATTTGGATGCAAAGTTAACGATGAAAGGAAGGGTTTCGGACTTGGAAAAAGAAAATTATGATGCCTTTAATGCAGCGGGTTATGTGAAAATGGATCAAGTCAAACTAGTGACTTCCGCTGTTCCTAAGCCAATCCAAATTCCGGAAGCTAATTTGGAATTTAAACCTGAAAAAATGGAACTTTTGAAATGTGATGTGCTTATTGGGGAGTCAGACATGCATTTAACTGGAGATTTGGAGAATTACATTCCCTATGTTTTCAAAGACGAAGGTGTGTTAAAAGGAGGGTTGAATTTCAATTCAGAGAAACTAAATTATGCTGATTTGGTGGTAGATGAGGGGGAAGTGGAGACCACAACAACCGATACATCCGCAACAGAGGCTCCAGAGGTGCCAGAGAATCTAGATTTATTCTTGAAAACTAAAGTGAATCGTTTTGAATATCCAGACATGCCTATTGATAATTTTGTTGGAAATGTGACCATCAAAGAAGGCGTTTTGTATTTGGATGAGCTCGGAATGGATCTTTTAAAAGGAAGAGCGAATGTGAATGGTTCCTATATGAACAAGGATATTCCAAAGATCAAGATGAATGTGGATTTAAGTAAATTGGATATTACGGAAACTGTTAAAGTATTTGCTTCAAGTGAAAAAATGATGCCTTACTTGAAAGATTTGAAAGGCGCATATTCCGGAAAGTTAGAAAATATTGAAGCCAGTTTTGATCAAAATCTTAATGCCGATGTGAATTCAGTTTTTGCTAAAGGAATTTTACAAACACATAATCTTGATGCTTCAGGAATGGAGGTGATTCAGAAATTAAAATCTGTGGGTAAAAACATCAAATTCCTCCAGGAGCCAATGAAAGCCAACGACATCAATATCTCCTTGAAAGTTGAAAAAGGAGAGGTCTTTGTTGAAGAGTTCCCAATTAAATTTAAAGACAGAAGTTTATTAGTTAGTGGATCCAACAAACTGGATGGTAGCATAGACTATCTAGTAAAAATCCCTGTCAAAAAGAAGGATTTTCCTGCTTCGGTAATGGATGCGGTAGAAGAGCAAGCAAAGAAACTGGGCTTAGGTGACGCAATTAAATTACCAGAAGAAGTTCTTCTGAATGCTAAAATAACAGGGACTTACAATAAGCCAAAAATTGCATTGGACGACCTCAAAGATATGATTGCTAGTAACACGAAAGGTCTTAAAGATCAGATAGTTGATAAGGTGAAAGAGGAAATAAAAGAAAAAGTAGAAGAGGTAAAAGAAGAAATCAAGGAAGATATCAGCAAAAAGAAAGAGGAAATTATGGCGAAAGCTAGAGAACGTGCAGCTCAAATTCGAAAAGAGGCTCAAGAAAAAGCCGACAAACAAATTGATGATGCAATGAAACGAATCAATGAAGAAATTGAGAAGGAGAAAAACCCGATCAAAAAACGCCTCCTTCAAGAAGGAGCAAAGAAAGCTGAGGAACAAGCCCGTAAAAAAGCTCAGGAGGTCATCAATAAAGGAGATGCTGATGCTAAAAAAGTAATGGACGACGCGGAGAAAGAAGCAGACGCTTTAGAAAATAAGATTTGAGCAAGAGCAAGAGCAAGAGCAAGAGTAAGAGGATTGAGAAAGAGCAAGAGGATTGAGCAAGAGCAAGAGGATTGAGCAAGAGCAAGAGGATTGAGCAAGAGCAAGAGGATTGAGCAAGAGCAAGAGCAAGAGCAAGAGGTAGGAGCAGGGGGGAAGAGGAGTGTTCAACTGGAGTTAGGTTGATTGTTCTAGGCGAGATTATAAGTCATAAAGACTAATTAAAAATCTCAATTCAGCAGCTTTTCGAAATATTCATAGGCTTTCTGAATTTCGACGAAACGTTCTTGTGCTAGTTTGATTTGTTCGGGGCTAGCATTTTGGAATTTATCCGGATGGTGCAATTTAGCTAGTCTTCTATATGCTTTTTTAATTTCAGAAAAAGAGGACTCTTCATGAATTTCAAGAATTGTAGCCATTCTTTTCTTCTTGTAATTGATGGACGATTTTGTGGTTGAGGAACTTGTGTAGGTTTTGCTTTTTGAGTAATTATTCTTTCTATCGTAGGCTTCCTCTAATCCGGCCACAATTGAGCGAACTTCTTCTATTGGAACTTTCAAGCTTACACTGAAAAAGGAAATCATTTTTTCTTCTTCTGGATGCAACTTTCCGTCAATAAAGGAAATATCACATAAAAACTGTATAATTTGTATTTTCCCTTTAAGTGCAACATGTTTATTAATCCAAGTTGCAGCTGTTTTCAAATCTACGGATTCATCACGTAAAGCATAGCCCAGGGATTCAGTAAGGTTGTCGGATGCTTTTGGGAATTTTCGCTTGATGTAACTTCTTAAATAGGTAATTTTTTCTTTGGTGTCCCTTTTTTCCTGTTTGATCATCAAAATTGCTAATGCCAGATAAACTTCCATTAAATTATCTCTATTAAAAGGCATTTGAGGAGGGATTTTACCATTAAGCCAGATGGATGAAGAACTTTCTACTTCGGTGTTTCTTGAGATAAGAATGAAAATTGTAAGGGCAATAAATGAAATAATGAAGAATCCCATTTCGGTAAGTTTATTGATTTGTTCAAATTTAAACTATTTTTAAGCTTCACATAGAAGAATCAATGGAAAGTCTGACATCTGCATATAAAAAGAAGAATTTAGGGGAAACATTACTTAAAAACTGTTTCATCAAAACTGCCACATTTGAAGGAATGTACGACGAAGGGATTCCGAATCAAAAACTCATAGATCATCATGTGTCCATGGCCAAAGGCGGTGTGGCTTTAACGACGATTTCTTATGGGGCTGTTTCTGAGGAAGGGCGGACTTTCAAGACTCAAATGTATATTCACGACAAAAGCTTGGAACGCTTGAAGGTTCTGGCAGATTCAGTGCATGAGGCAGGGGGGAAGGTGTCTATCCAGCTCACGCATTGTGGTTATTTCTCTAAGAATACCAAGATCAAAAAGCCTGTGGCGCCGAGCAGAGTTTTCAATGAATATGGGGCCATGTCTGGACTCATGTTCTCCAAATCCATGGATGAATCTGATTTAGCGAAGTGCAAGCAAGATTTTGCCAATGCGGCCTTGGAATTAAAGAAAATTGGCTTTGATGCGGTTGAAATTCATATGGGACACGGGTATTTGTTAAGTCAGTTTTTGAGTCCGTGGACCAATAAAAGAAAAGATCAATACGGAGGAAGCGTAGAAAATCGTTCGAGATTCCCTTTAGAGGTTTATGATGCGGTTTTGGAAGCAGTAGGGGCAGATTTCCCCATTTTGGTGAAAATCAATCTAAGTGATGGTTTTAAAGGCGGGTTTTCCGAAGAGGATTGTATTTACGTGTGCAAACAACTGGAGCAAAGAAATTGTGCGGCCATTGTTTTAAGTGGTGGATTTACAAGCAAAACCCCATTTTATTTGATGCGTGGAGAGGTTCCGCTAAAAGGAATGATTCAAAACGGTTCAAATTTCGCTGAAAAAGCCACAATGAGGCTGTTTGGCCCCATAATCGTAAAGAAATACGAATACAGCTCTAATTTCTTCTTAGATCAAGCGAAAAGGATAAGAAAGGCCATTCACTCTCCTTTGTGCTATTTAGGAGGAATCGATTCGAAAGAGGGGATTGAAGAAGTCATGGAAGCGGGTTTTGACTTTATCGCAATTGGTCGTGCATTGATTCATGATCCTAATTTCTTGCTGAAAATTCAATCTGGAGAGTTGACGAAATCTGGTTGTACCCGTTGTAATGAGTGCGTTGTAGAAATGGATAGAGGAGGAGTGAGATGCGTAATTTGAGTCTGACAGAAACCCAAAAATACGATGCCGGCGTACTATCAGTAATCGGATTTTATTTACTGGCACTTTTCTTTAGTTACGGCTATTTACAGGCAGACGAGCACTTCCAGATCATCGAATTTGGCTATTATTTTATCGGCGAAAATCAACCTTCTGAATTGGCCTGGGAATTTGAGTCGAAGATTCGTCCTTCCTTACAACCCCTTATTGCTGCTGGAGCCATTCGTTTAAATGCTTTGTTTGATGAAGGGAATATTTATTCCGTGACGCTGATTTTGAGGTTCCTGACCATGATTTTAAGTCTGGCTGTCCTCCTTAAATTTGCCAATTCTCAAAGGAAAAGATTTGAATACATCGACACTTATTTGTATTATTTCTTATCGCTTGGTTTATGGTTCATCTTGTTTTTCTCTTTCCGTTTTTCTTCGGAAACTTGGAGTGGTTTACTCTGTTTGTTGGCCATCACATTTTACTTTGAAAAGAGATCTTTTTGGTGGATTGGAATCTTGTTTGGATTAAGTTTTTTGTTTCGCTTTCAAACGGCTTTTTTAAGCTTTGGATTTCTTTTGAATCTGCTAATTTTCAAAGAAATCAATATTAAACAAATACTTCAACTAATCATTTCATTTGCATTGATATTCAGCTTAGGAGTTTTATTAGATTCTTGGTTTTATGGAGAACTTACAATTACAGCCTGGAACTATTTTGAGTTCAATATTTTGACAGATGGAGCCACAAATTTCGGACATCTTCCCTGGTATTATTATGTCCTCTTTCTGTTTAAAAAGCCTTTTGTCGTTTTAGGTGTTTTACTACTAATCACGCTTGCTCTCAATTTGCGATACAAGTACAAAGACCCTTTAGTTTGGGGAGTTTTCTTCTTTCTTTTCTTTCATTCCATCGTTCCACATAAAGAATCTCGTTTCCTGATTCCCGTGGCCTTTTTAGCGCCTTATTTTCTTTTCAATGCTTTGGAAATAGTGAAAAATGGCAAAATTAGATTAGGGATATTGGCTTTTGTGGTAGTGCTCAATGTTGTTCCTATGACCGTGGTAGCCTTGAAGTCTGCCGGACCTGGCTATGTGTATCTAGAAATATCTGAATGAAAAAGTCGACGGGAAAAGGTAATTATTTACTCCTTTCCCTACAGTAATCCTTTTTACCATTGGGATCAGAAGATCAAAAACCACTACAATTACAATGAATTCGATGTAGTATTTGTAAGGGATCAATACGATCTAGAAGGAAAATTATTAAAATGGGATTTGGGTTTCCAGTAAGGCTACGACACCACGAATTACGTTCAATTGCTAACGGTTCGAAGAAGAGCATACGGGATTCTCCGCCAGCCCTCAATATGAAAAATGCAGCCATTCTACATCTGTTCCTCTCATCCAGACTGGATTCTAAAGCTGCTCAGACTTTACAATGGTTTTGAATATTTTGAAGTGGTGCATTTGTATCAAATCGATCCAAAGACAATAGAGTTACTCAAGTAGCTGGGGAAGAATACAAAAAAGGGGTAATATCGAATGTGACTTCGTTATTTTTGTCACAGACGGGATGGAAAATAATCACTATTTTCGCACCAAATAAGATCTAGAATAAAAATTTTCAATTATGCCAAAAGGAATATACGATGTACCGGTAGCAGTAAACGAGCCGGTTCAACCATATGCTCCCGGTACACCCGAGAGAGATTCATTGGTTAAAACTTACAACCAGATGTTAAACCAATCGCCGATCAAAATTCCGATGATCATTGGTGGAAAAGAGGTATTTGGTTCAATAGAAAAAACAATGTCTCCTCCTCATGATCATCAAAAAGTAGTTGGAACATTCACGCACGGAGATGCTTCTCACGTGCAACAAGCTATTGATGCGGCTATGGCGGCAAGAGAAGAATGGGCTTCTTTGCCTTGGGAACACAGGGCAGCAGTTTTCTTAAGAGCAGCTGATCTTTTAGCGGGACCATATAGAGATAGAATGAATGCGGCTACCATGATTGCGCAATCGAAGAACGTAATGCAAGCAGAAATCGATGCGGCTTGTGAGTTGATTGACTTCTTCAGATTCAATGTGCAGTACATGACAGAAGTGTATGCCCAACAACCAGAATCTAATCCAGGAATGTGGAATAGATTGGAATATAGAGCACTAGAAGGATTTGTATTTGCGATTACACCCTTCAACTTTACATCCATTGCAGCCAATTTATCCGCTGCGCCAGCTATGATGGGGAACGTAGTAGTTTGGAAACCTGCAGATTCACAGGTGTATTCTGCAAAAATCATCATGGATCTTTTCAAAGAAGCAGGAGTACCTGATGGAGTCATCAACATGGTTACGGTAGACGGACCAGTGGCTGGTGATGTTGTATTCAAGAATAAACATTTTGCAGGATTGCATTTTACGGGTTCTACAGGGGTATTCAGACATCTTTGGAAAGAAATAGGAGAGAATATTGAAAAATACAGAACTTACCCTAGAATTGTAGGGGAGACAGGAGGAAAAGACTTTATTGTAGCGCATAAATCAGCAAATGCAGAGGAAGTTGCTACAGCAATTTCAAGAGGAGCTTTCGAATTCCAAGGACAAAAATGTTCTGCGGCTTCCAGAGCTTATATCCCATCCAATATATGGCCAGAAGTAAAGCAAAAAGTGGTGGCAGATGTACATTCTTTCAAAATGGGAGACCCTGGAGATACTTCGAATTTCATTAATGCCGTGATCGATGAGAAAGCTTTTGATAAGATTGCCGGATACATTGATTATGTGAAACAACAGTCGGATGCCGAAATCATCGCTGGAGGGAATTACGATAAATCGAAAGGTTATTTTATTGAGCCAACAGTAGTGGTAACAACAAATCCAAAGTTCAGAACCATGTGTGAAGAAATCTTCGGACCAGTTATCACGCTTTACGTATACGATGAAAACGAATTTGAAGCGACTTTGGATTTAGTAGATCAAACTTCTGAGTATGCTTTGACAGGGGCTATTTTCTCTCACGATCGATATGCCATCAATTTGGCTTCTAAAAAATTAGAGAATGCGGCAGGAAACTTCTACATCAACGATAAACCAACGGGTGCAGTGGTAGGTCAACAACCTTTCGGTGGAGCCAGAGGTTCAGGAACAAACGATAAAGCAGGAGCAGCAATGAACTTGTTAAGATGGGTTTCAGCAAGAACCATCAAAGAAACATTCGTTCCAGCAAAAGATTACAGATACCCATTTTTAGGGTAATTCGAAATTTGGAATAAATTACGAATTCCCAATTACGCATTACGAATTAAAAAAGGCGGTCTTCAGATCGCTTTTTTTGTGAATAATTGATTTTAAATTAATTCTTATCTTGCTGAAAACTAAACAATTTGAATTATGAAAAAAATGATATTTGTTCTTGGATTAAGCCTAGTTACTCTGGCTTCATGTACAAAAGAATACACTTGTGAATGCACCTATACGGATCAAGCAGGAATAGAACCCTCTTATTCAACTCAAACAACATTGCAGAACACAAAACAAGGAGCGGAAGATAATTGCGACTATTTATCCGGAACTTCCTACGCTGGTTCTGTGGTTTATAACAAGACTTGTGTAATTATTGATTAGTAGAAATAAATCGGTTTATTTCTTTAAAATACATATCTGGTTGCTCTAGCCAGGGATAATGTGCACATTCTGGAATTAGAACTAGTTTTAGATAGGTTTGTAAGCGTGTAAAGAAACCAATTTCTCGCTGAAACTCCGTGCCCTCCGAGTAACAAAAAACTGAAATGAATTTAAAAAGACATCAAAACCACTTTTTCTTCCTGAAATAACGCAACATGATAAAGGTGATTAAGGTCATCACAATCCAGACCCCTAAATAACCCCATTTCGAATTGGTTTCAGGCATGTTTCTAAAATTCATCCCATAAATTCCTGCAATAAAAGTAAGCGGGATGAAGATGGCGGAAATCACGGTTAATGTTTGCATGATCTGATTCATTCGGTGACCTTGTACAGAAAAGAACATGTTCGCCTTACTTTCCATTTTTACCTGTAAATATTCACATTCATCGATCAGACTAAGACTGTCATTTTTAAGATCGTCGAAGTATTTGGTATTGTTCGGATCAATTAAATTGTATTTCCCTCCAGCCAATTTGGATAAAAATTCTTTCAAAGGAATCACCGACTTTTTAAACACATGTACCTCAGATTTCATGTGCTCAATCTTCCTTAAAATCAATGGGTTAAGCTTTGTGTCCTGCTGAATCATGTCGATCCCTAAAATCATTTCCTCTGCTTTTTCAATGTAAATGAAGTAATCATCGACAATACATTCAAAGATCAAATACAGCAAGTAATCGGGTGCATCTTCCTTTAAAATTTCCTGATGCGATTCAATTTTAGCAATCATTTTTTCTACGTGATGCGCAATTCCATTGGATAAGGTGATCAAATTGTGGTCTTTAAGCAAAAGATGTAGCGTCTGTGTTTGAAAATCACTTCCTTCCATGCCTACAATCGCACGAATAGAAAAGAAATAATAATCTTCGAATTCTTGAAATTTTGGACGGGCTTCTTCATCCAGAATAGATTCTGTCAGTAGATGGTGCACTCCAAGTTTTTCCAACAACTTATTTGTGTTTTCTTCTCCTTCAATGTATTCAATGTTTACCCAAACTTCTTTTTGCGATGTATAATCTGCAAGAAATTCATCCAATGTGGCTTTTTTGGTTTTCAGATTGGCGGGATCTGAATAATCAATTAATTCAATATTTATACTGCTTGCTGCATTCATACCGGAAGTTCTGGAATTGTGCTAATAATGTTGGGGTCTGGTTTTAATCTCTCGGCATATTCTCCTTTGTGTTCGTAAGGAACATGATAAAGTACGTAGCGCATGGCTTCTTTCCTTGCCAATTCCTTGTCATCTCCTTTAATAATGATCCAAGGAGATCTTTCTGTACCAGTTTTCGAAAACATTAGTTCCTTGTATTTGGTATAGTCATCCCATTTCATTTGGGCTTGCATGTCAACCGTACTAAGTTTCCAGCTAATAAGCGGATTCACTTTCCTTTCTTCAAGTCTACGCCCTTGTTCATTGCGATTAATGGAGAACCAAAGCTTAAAAACAATAGTGCCGTCTTCGATCAGCATTTTCTCGAATTGCTTCACCTGCTTCATGAATAATTTGTATTGTCTTTTAGTACAAAACTCCATCACAGGTTCCACAACTGCTCTGTTGTACCAAGAACGATCAAAAAAGACAATTTCACCTCCACGAGGAAGTTCTTTAATGTAGCGTTGAAAATACCACTGACTTCTCTCTTCATCAGTAGGCTTATTCAAAGCCACAACGCGGTAGTGTCTCGGATTGATATAGCGGATAAATCGCATGATCGCACCTCCTTTTCCTGCACTATCTCTTCCTTCACAAATAATAATAAGTCGTTTGTTGTTTTCAATCAACCAGTTTTGCATTCGAACCATCTCGGTTTGTAGGTTGATATATTCCGGGTCGTTTTCTAAAGGATTAACGTACATTTTGATTTCTATAGTTACTCCTTAAAAATAATCAAGTTTGTAGTTTTAACATCGAATCATTGAAAAAATGTTTGATCTCTTTTAAAATTGGTTCCACTTGGTAGTAAATTTGTACCAATGAAAAGAAAATATCTAAAATACTTCAGAAACAAATATATAATTGCAACCACGCTTTTTGCAGTTTACGCTTTGTTTCTAGATGACAACGATATCTTCATCATCTATAAAAAGAACAAACTCCTAAAAGAGAATAGAGCTAAAATCGCCTTCAACAAAAAAGAGCTCGAAAAAATCAAAGAAGAACTAACCGCCGTTGGAGACCTCAAGGAATTAGAAAGAATCGCAAGAGAAGAAAAATATTTTAAGAAAGACAATGAAGATCTTTATGTGGTAGTTCAGGAATAAACTTTCCAGTCTGCATTCTAAATACGTATTCCGACCATACATACATCATCAATCTGTTCTAAATTTCCTTTCCATTTTTCAAACACATTATTAATGTAGGTTTCTTGCTCATTCATAGGCATTCCCTGAATCGAAAGGAGTAATTTTTTTAAGTTGGGGGTTTTGAATTTCTTTTCTTTTTCACCCCCAAATTGATCTGCATATCCATCTGAAAAAATATACAGTGTGTCTCCTTTTTTGAGCATTAATTCATGCGTTTGATAGGGTAATGGATGTTCAAATTTTCCAATGGGTTGTTTGTTAGCTTTGATTTCCTCAACATGTTCATAACCTTTTCTGATGACCCATAGAGGGTTGTTTGCTCCTGCATATTGCAGTTTGACTGTCATTTCTTCTTTAGCTGATTTTTGTTCTTCTAGCGTGACTAAAGCGATATCCATTCCATCTTTTACATCTTCTTCACTTTTTTCAAATTCCTGTACAACAATAGCTCTTGTTTTGTCCAAAATCAGCCCAGGGTCGGTTAACCCGTGATCTCTAACACTTCTATTTAGTCCATTATTACAAATTACCGAAACCATTGCTCCTGGGACACCATGTCCTGTACAGTCGCATACGGCAAATAAGGTTTTATTTTCTTTGTGGTCGAGCCAGTAAAAATCACCCGCCACTATGTCTTTTGGCTTGTACAAGATGAAAGAATCGTATAAATAGCTCTTAACCAATTTTCTTGGGGGAAGGATAGTGGATTGAATTCGTTTGGAATAACTGATACTGTCGATAATTTCTTTGTTTTGGA
>JAWKMJ010000027.1:0-46508 GCA_041392305.1 Crocinitomicaceae bacterium | reverse complement strand
TCTATCTTGAAAAAAGATCAATTTGGTTAATTCTTGCTGCAAGTGTGGCCGCGATATTCATTCGTCCAGATCATTTGGTAATATGTGGACTCATTTTCCTAGTAAAAGCTTTGGAAGAAGAAGAGGTGAAAGCCAAACTAAAAACCTTGTTGATTCCTTCGGTTGCCTTGTTGTTGGTTCATTTTCTAAACTATAAACTCAATGGAAATCCTGGTTGGAAAGTTTTGTTCATGCACTCTTTCCAAGGAAACATCCACTATCCGATAAGCGGGATAGAAAATCGCGTTTGGGAATGGTCGGAATATTGGAAAACGATGAAAAGTCATATCCACTCCATTTCCTTTTTTATGTGGCTTTTATTGATTCCTACATTACTTTTACTACCGAAAAAAATTAGACTAAAAGACTTATTTCAAAGAAGAGATTTCTTGCTTTTGCTTGCCATTGTGGTAGCCACTTTGATCAAGTTTGTCTTATTTCCTTATACTATTGATCGCTATTTTGCCCCATTCTACGCCGGAGCAATTTTGATGTTGATTTACGGGGTGGCGGAGAAACAGAAACAAAACTCCAACTAATCCATATTTATCTGATTTATTTTTATTCAGCTGATAGTGTTATATTTAGCATAGATCAAATTCAATTTACACATGCATAAAATCATCAAAATTGTTGTTTCCATTTCCTTATTTGTTTGGCATTCCTCTAATGTAAATGCAACAACCTACTACGTTTCCAATTCCGGAAATGATGCCAATACCGGAACCGCTACCAATCAATCTTGGAGCTCATTAGGACAGGTAAATGGATTTGCCTTTCAACCAGGAGATTCCATTCTTTTTAACCGAGGTGATGAGTGGAATGGACAACTTTTACCTAAGAGTGGCAATTCCACTTCTCGAATTTATTACGGGGCCTATGGTGCTGGAACCCTTCCTGCCATAATGGGATCCGTGCAAAGAAATAACGCTGCCAATTGGATTGATCAAGGAGGAAATGTATGGCTTTGCGATACGAATTTCTCTACCGACATTGGGAATATTATTTTAGATGATGGAGTAGCTGTAGGATTGAAAAAGTGGGGACTTGCAGATCTAAACGCACAGAACGATTTCTGGTATAATATCAATACGGGAAGTTTGTTTATTTACAGTGTCGGAAACCCAGCAACCATTTATTCTGCAATTGATTTAGCGGTTCGACAACATGTGGTGGATTTCTCTGCAACCCAATACGTAACTTTTGAAAATTTGGCCATCAAATACGGCGCAGCACATGGTTTTGGAGGATCACCTACTTCCAACCTCATCATTCGTTCATGTGAAATTTCTTATATCGGTGGTGGAGACTTGAATATGGATGCCACTGTCCGTTTTGGAAATGCAGTTGAATTCTGGGGAAATGCTACTGACAATTTAGTTGAAAAATGTCTGATTTGGGAGATTTATGATACGGGACTCACCAATCAAAACCATACACAAACAGTCACTCAATCCAACATTTCCTATCGCAACAACATCATTTGGAATTGCGGTTTGGCTTCTTTTGAATTTTGGGTGAAACCTGCTAGTTCGACCGTTTCCAACATTCGCTTTGAAAACAATACTTGCTACAATGCCGGTGGAGGATGGGGAGTACAAAGACCTGACATTTCTGGATTGCACGTGGTGGTGAGTGATAATCTAGCTCAAACAGACACTGTTTTCATTCAAAACAATATTTTTCATACTGCGCAAAGATCAATCTACGTTGAAGTAGATGTGGCGACGGGTCAATACGTGTATAACCACAATGTAGTTTTCCAACCCAATGCCGGGGATACCCTATTTGCCTATTATCCTTCTTTGAATGTTTTCCATTTTTCAGAGTTCAATAATTATGTTTCTACCACAGGATACGGTCAAAATTCGATTGCTGCTGATCCTAATTTGGTCGACATTGCCAATCAAAACTTCATGTTAGCCTGGAATTCACCTGCCATTGATGCAGGAGCCAACTTGAATATAACCGAGGATTTTGCTGGAAACAATCGACCACAAAATGCAGGAATTGACATTGGAGCCTATGAATATTTGGGCGGTTTGAATGTATTGGAAAATCAAATGGATCAAAAATTACTCCTCTTTCCAAACCCTTGTCGCGATCATTTTTACATTGAAATGGCAAATGAGAAATTGGATAAAATGGATGTGCTTATTCTAAATCAAATGGGGCAAGTTGTGATGAGAAAGCATGATTTTGATTTGAATAATCCTGTGAATATTTCAGAATTGAAACCTGGGGTTTATTGGGTGAACATTTCGAACCAAAAGTCATACAGCCTTGTTAAAAAGCTTGTTGTACAATAATGAAACTTCGATATGCTAGACATACCAACAACCTTGTAAGTCTGGTTCAATTTTACACGAAAATAATTGGCCTTGAAGTAATAGGAGAATTTAAAGATCACGATGGATATGATGGCGTGTTTTTAGGGATTATTGGTAAAGACTGGCATTTGGAATTTACTTCTTCAAACGAAAAAGTGCTACACCAATCTGATCCTGATGATTTAATTGTATTCTACTTAAAAAATGAAGAGGAATTAAAAGAAAAGAAAGAAAAAGCAATAGAAAATGGACTTCTACCTCAACATTCTAAAAATCCCTATTGGAATAAACGAGGAGTTGAATTAAAAGATCCAGATGGATTTGGCGTGATATTGACTTTAAGCAATTGATCTCAAAAGGACTTTATTTTCTCAATGCAAACTCTATGCATATTTTTAGGCCATTCTCCTGCTCGATTTTCAACTTTCCGTCGATCTGATGCACTAAACTCGTCACAATATTCATCCCGAGAGATTTTGAGTTTTCTAGAGAGAAGTCGCTGGGCAATCCATCTCCATTATCAGCAACCTCGAAAGTGACATTTTTCCCTTTTTTCTTCATTGAAACTCTGACCCAACAGTCATTTTTCTCTGAACTATTTTCACCAGTACAAGCATATTTCAAGGAGTTCGTAATCAATTCTGAAGCGATCATCCCACAACTCGTAGCGATGTCTATAGGAAGAATTGTTTTGTCGCATTCATTTATGAATTGGGTTCTTCCCTCTCCGTAGATGACCATTAAATGCTTAATTAGTGAATCGATATAGGCTTTGAATGGCACCTTGCTAAAATCACTGGTTTTGTAAAGCGTTTCATGAATTAATGCCATAGAATAAATCCGATCAGATGTTTCGCTGCATACCGCTTTTGCCTCTGGACTTATTACACCTTCCTTTTTTATTCTTAAAATGCTGGAAACCACTTGCAAATTATTTTTAACTCGATGTGTGATTTCATTTAGTAGCAATTGCTTTATTTCCAGGGATTCTTGTAGTTGTTTTTCAATGATCTCTCTTCTTTCAATTTCTGCATTCAGCTCATTAATGGTTTTGTCTAGTTTTGCGGTTCGATCCTCCACCTCGTGTTCCAAAACTTTATTTAAATTTTTTAATTTTTCCTCCCATTTCACCTTATCAGTAATCTCACGCATCATGCCTAAAACGTGAAGTTCTCCATCAACAATGAGATTATCTCCTAAGATTTCAACAAAATACTTACTCCCATTTTTATGATTTAAGGATACTTTAATTGGTGTTCCAAAATACTTCTCCCTTTCAATAAAAAACCCATGCTGGTCCTCATCCATTAATTCGAAAACATGTAATTGAAGTAATTCCTCTTCTGTATATCCAGACATTTGGCAAAAAGCTTTATTCACAAAAAGAAATTTGCCCCTCATGTTGGCTACAATCAATCCTTCAGTGGTTTGCTTGGCAATCGCATTGAATACAGCTTCATTTTCCTTGAATTTGGGATTGGTTTCAGTTGCCAATTTTTCAGAACTAGGCTTTTTCATTTTCAAAGGATTAACAAATTTGAATTGATTCAACAATTTAATCTTTTTTTTTAATATGCCCTAAACCAACAACTTAACTCTAATTGAAATGCCATAAACAATACTGAATTAGTCAAATTTTTCGTTGAAATACTTCGAATTGGACTGAACAATTTCATGACTTCTCGGAACTTTCCTTCCAAACCTTTATCTTTGCGCATTCTTTAAAATTTAAGCGCAGAAAAATGAGCACTAGAGAACTTTCCGAACAGGAGATTCAGAGACGTGAATCCCTTCAAAAACTGAGAGATTTGGGTATTGATCCTTATCCGGCAGCCTTGTATCCGGTAGATCATTTGTCTAAGGATGTCAAGGAGAAATTTGAAGAAGGGAAAAAAGTGACTATCGCTGGTCGGTTAATGTCGAGAAGAATCCAGGGAAAAGCTTCATTTGCTGAATTGCAAGATTCGGAAGGGCGCATTCAAGTGTATTTCAACCGAGATGAAATGTGTCCGGGTGAAGACAAAACACTTTACAATGAAGTGTATAAAAAACTACTTCATATTGGGGATTTCATTGGAATTGAAGGAGAACTTTTTCTGACTCAAGTAGGGGAAAAAACAGTAATGGTGAAAAATGTTACTGTACTTTCGAAATCCTTGAAACCGCTTCCATTACCAAAAACGGATGCCGATGGAAATGTGCACGATGCTTTTACAGATCCTGAGCAAAGATACCGTCAGCGTTATGCGGATTTGGTAGTAAACCCGCAGGTAAAAGATGTTTTTGTAAAGAGAACAAAATTGTTCAATGCCATGCGTCAGTATTTCAACGATGCAGGTTATTTTGAAGTAGAAACTCCAATTTTACAACCAATTCCAGGTGGCGCAGCGGCCAGACCATTTATTACTCATCATAATGCTTTGGATATTCCATTGTATATGAGAATTGCAAATGAGTTGTATTTGAAAAGATTGATTGTTGGAGGATTTGATGGTGTTTACGAATTCTCTAAAAATTTTCGAAACGAAGGGATGGATAGAACCCACAACCCAGAGTTTACAGCCATGGAAATTTATGTTTCCTACAAAGATTATAACTGGATGATGGATTTTACCGAAAAGCTCCTCGAGCATTGTGCGTTGGCTGTTAACGGAACCACAAAAGCCACTTTCCAAGGACAGGAAGTTGATTTCAAAGCCCCATACAAGAGAATTTCCATGAGAGATTCGATCCTTGAATTTACAGGATTTGATATCTATGGAAAATCAGAAAAAGAACTTTACGATGCCGCTAAAGGTATGGGTATCGAAGTAGACGACACCATGGGTAAAGGAAAGCTGATTGATGAAATTTTTGGTGAGAAATGTGAAGGAAATTACGTTCAGCCAACTTTCATCACGGATTACCCTATCGAAATGTCTCCTCTTTGCAAAAAACATAGAGAAAATCCAGAATTAACAGAAAGATTTGAGCTGATGGTCTGCGGAAAAGAAATCGCAAACGCCTATTCTGAGCTGAACGATCCAATCGATCAAAGAGAAAGATTCGAAGCTCAAATAGCACTTGCAGATAGAGGAGATGACGAAGCCATGTATATCGATCAAGATTTCCTAAGAGCTTTGGAATACGGAATGCCGCCTACATCAGGGCTAGGAATCGGAATTGATAGATTAATTATGTTCTTAACTGATAACCCATCCATACAAGAAGTTTTGTTCTTCCCGCAAATGAAACCAGAGAAGTGGGATGCACCGAAAGGACCTGAATTAAATGACAATGAAAAGTTGGTTTTCAATGCTTTAGAGCAGAATAATCCTGTTGAACTAAATTCCTTGAAAGAGGCTTCAGGCTTATCTAACAAGCAATGGGACAAGACAGTTAAATCATTAAGAGACAAGGCATTAATTAATGTGGAAAAAAACGATAAAGGGCTTTTTGTTAGTATTTTAAGTTGATAAATTTGTACTTTTCAATCACAAACCCCTATTTGTTTTAATACCAATAAGTTGTGGGAAATATTTTGACTTTACAGATTGATTTAGGAAAAATTAATATTCCATGATTTTACTTTAAACATAATATTTTGGAAACTACAATCAACTTCAACATAAATCTTGAATGTTTTATTCAAAGAATTAACTTCGAATACTAATAACTTTTCAAAGTCAATAGTTGTAATATCCCATCTTTTTGGATCACCAGCTTTACTATTTTTGAAACATTTGTTTTCAAGTTGTGAAATCACATAAATTTTATTCCATGTACCTTCAAATTCAAGATAAGATTGAAATTATTTTCAAATTCGATCTATAAAAAAGAAAGCCACAGATTCCGGGGAGGAACCCATGACTTTCACTCTTTCTTGTTGCTTAGAAGAGTATTTCAATCCTCTCAAGGATTTGAAAATTTCAATTTATCTTCAATATCCTTGGTTTTAGAGACATAAATAATTTCAACAAATTCTAGAATATCACCGTTTTTCATTTTAATTACTTCACCTTCTTTACGCCCGTATAATTGACTACCTAAACTCGACAAAACAGAAAGTCGATTGAACTCCATATTTGCATTTTCAGGTTCAACTAGTCGAATACCACTTTTTATACCAAATGATGTTTTAATCGAAAAGATTCGTCCCATATATATTCGATCAAATTGATCATAATTATCATCGCATGCATCACCAACTTCTATTCGCTCTCTCAAATTACGACATAACTCATCAAGTTCTCCTGTATAAAGCATCGTCCTATTAAGAATATCCAACAAATATTTTTTCTCTTCTTTATATATTTTCATAAACAACATTAGTTTTTTCCTATCTGCCTATTTAATTTCTCTATTCGATCTACATAGTTCATTTTATAAATTTTGAACTTACTATTTGCGTTGAAGGGTAAAATTTGAATAATCTGATCATATTTTGAATTATTACTAAAAATCTCAATCTTAGAATCTTTATCATCCGAGATCTCTGGCAAATGAGTTTCTTCCCTTGTATCCGATTTTTCTAACGATAGCTTAATTTAAAAGCTTTTCGTGATCAGAGAATACTTTCAAAATGAAATAAAAACTAACAATAAAAATGAATATTACATTAACTCTAAACTGGTTTCTTTGATCCTTCTTGGTCAAGGAACACCCCAAATAAAAAAAGCCAAAAGCAATCAGTATGGTTAAAAATATTTCGATAGCAAATTCCATTATTTTTTAACAGGTTTTGTCAATACTCTTTATTATATTTTTATTTATAATTTTCCCGTTGTACATTATTCTATACTGATCTGTAATATTTGTATTCACACCTTTTATTATCCAACCCGTAATTTTTTCTTTTAAAAAGTTCAAAGTTTCTAGGTCATTATCTAATGAATAAGGTTCCTTTTGCTTCGACATGTACAAATGGTTATAAAGACTATCAGCAAATTCGATAAGAAAGGTACTACTTAGACTATATATATCAACTTTTGAACCTATAAACTTCATTAAATCCTGAAATTCCTTTGTGAAATCAATATCACAAATAATTGCAAGAGGTTTTGTACCATCTTCGATTTCAAACAGAGAACTTGTGTTCGTAATAACTATATCCGTTTTACAAATAAAATCCTTGGAAATCATTTCCGATTTTCCGTATTTAAGGTTTTCAGAATCTATTTTCGCTGGATAGAATATTATTTTATTGTTTTTAGAAAAGGAACCTTCCTTTCCCAGTTTTAACCAAGAAAAGTCGGTTCCATCCTTCTCACGTATTAAACCAATCGTCTTCATTTTCTATGGAAAAACACCTCTTTCTTTATATGTAATTTCTAACCTCTGGATAGCTGCGATGTATGCTGCCGTTCTAAAATCAGTGTCATAAGCTTGGGCAAGTTTGTAAACATTCCGAAAAGCCTCACTTAACTTGTCTTCGATTCTTTCTAAAACCTCTTCCATCTTCCAATTTTCACTCCTTTTATTTTGGAGCCACTCAAGATAACTGCCCGTTACGCCTCCGGCATTGCAAAGAATATCTGGTATTATAGTAATTCCATTTTCTAAAAGATGCTTTTCAGCTATCGTACTAATTGGCCCATTTGCACCTTCTGCAATAAGTTTAGCTTTTATCATTCCATGGTTAATTGATGTAATCTGATTACCTAAAGCTGCAGGAATCATTATATCTGATTCTATAGAAAAAAAGTCCTCATCCAATATTGTCGCAGCTGCGGGATAGTTTTTAAGGTTTCTATTATTTGATTGTGAATAAGACAACAGTTCCTCCGGGTCCATGCCATCCATGGACACAATGGTTGTTGAGGCATCTTGAACTCCGATAAGTATTGCCCCCTTATCGACTAGAAACTTTGAAGCCCAATACCCAACATTTCCAAAACCTTGTACAGTAAAGGTTTTTCCAGAAACACTTTCGTTTTTTAACTTTAACCAGTTCTCAATAGATACTACAACACCAAATCCAGTCGCTCTATCTCTACCACTTAAACCACCTGACCCTACAGGTTTTCCAGTTACTACATGTAAGTTTTTTTGTCGCACAGAAGGTGATTTGATACCAGCAAATGTATCGGCAATCCACGCCATTATTTGAGGATTAGTATTTACATCTGGCGCAGGTATATCTAAATCAGGTCCAATATTATCTCCAAGAGCGTATGTAAACCTTCTAGTAATTCGCTCCAATTCTGATTCACTATATTTTTGGGGGTCCAATTGAATTCCTCCTTTTCCTCCTCCATAAGGCAATCCAACTAAAGATGTTTTCCAAGTCATCCATATAGCCAATGCCCTAGCAGCATCAATATCAACAGTTGGGTGATACCTAAGACCTCCCTTGTAAGGTCCTAAAGCATTATTATGCTGAACTCTATAGCCGGTAAAAACCTCAATACTACCATCATCCATTTTTACAGGAAAGTGAACAACAATTTCATTGTTCGTATTTACTAATATTTTTCTAATTCCAGGATCCAAATCCATAAGATCAGCTGCCTTTTCAAATTGTTCAAGGACATTTTCGTACATCCCTCTTTCTTTACCCTTTTTTACTATTGTTTCCATAATTTTAATTTTGAAATTCTTCGCATGTATTTATAGTTTCTTTATTTTCAGTCAATGCACATGAATCTTCGAAGTTGCAACTAATGCATAAGGAATTACCTTGACTGATTTCAAATTCTCTTTTGGTGAAACCAATATCCCTTTTAAGAAATTCGAATTCCTTCCCATATAACTGATGCAATTCGCAATAATTAATTTGCATTCCATTTCGAAAGCAACAATCTTGTTGATAAAAACAGTTTGAGCATATTTCATTTGACATTTTAATCTTTTTAAAATCTCCAAGTCAATTGGCGTGCCAAAAAGAAATTATAAATTCTATTTGATTGATATACAGTCGTTAAGAGCGTATATACGCAACAGTATCTTTTAAATTCGAGTGATATATTTGGGTAATTTTCACCCAGTTGGGGAAAATTGAATCAGCTATTTTAGCCTCTCCCGAAGAGTTTTACGATCGATACCCAATATTTTTGCTGCTTCTGATTTATTGTTATTGGTATAGGTCAGAATCTTTTGAATATGAATTTTTTCCACTTCTCTCAGAGAAAGTAATTCTAATTCACTTTTGTTGGAAATTTTTTCTTTCATGTAGTCTGGAATCTGTCTAATTTGGATTTTTCCGTCCGTCATAATTATTAATCTTTGGATGAAATTTTCTAACTCTCTTACATTTCCCGGCCACGTGTATTTTTCTAATATCTGAAGAACGCCACGTGCGAATGAAAGACGTTTTTTTCCATATTCTTTAGAATATTTTCCAACGAAATATTCGATCAATCGATTCAGATCATTATTTCTATCCCTCAAAGGGGGAATGTCGATTGAAATCACATTTAAACGGTAAAAAAGATCTTCTCGAAATTTTCCCTGTTCAACCATTTTCTTGACATCTATATTAGTTGCTGCAATTATTCTAACGTCAATCTTGACATTCTTTATAGAGCCAACTGGAGTAATTTCCTTTTCTTGTATGGCTCTAAGCAGTTTTGCTTGTAACTCTAATGTTGTGTTGCTAATCTCGTCTAAAAACAATGTTCCACCGTTCGCAGCTTCAAAAAAACCAACCTTATTTGAAATTGCTCCAGTAAAACTTCCTTTAACATGACCGAATAATTCACTTTCTATAAGTTGATCTGGAATTGCTCCACAGTTTACAGAAACAAAGGGCTTTGAAGAGGTTTTACCTGAATAGTGAACAGCTCTAGCTACTAATTCTTTCCCAGTTCCGCTTTCACCTGAAATCAAAATAGTAGCAGATGTATCTTTTGCACGGTCAATTATGGCAAATAAATGCCGCATCTTTGTCGAAGATCCGATAATTCCATAATAGTCTTCAAAACCCTCAGTATTTATCTCTTGAAAAACATTTTCTCCCTTTATGACGATGATCTTCTCTATTGAATCTAGTAAATCATCTTCTGAAAAAGGTTTAATCAGGTATTCAAAGGCTCCAAATTTCATTACATTAACTGCTGTATCAACTTCTGGATATCCCGTAATAACTAAAACGGGAAGTTCTGGAAAGTGTTCTGCAGAATAGCGAACTAATTGTTCACCATGAATCTCAGGCATATTCAAATCTGTTATTAAAACATCAATATTTCCTTCTTCCAGAAATGAAATGGCTTCTACCACGGAACATACAGAAAGCACATAATAACCTTTAGCTTCCAATTGCCTCTTTATCAACTCTTGCATATCGGAAGAGTCATCAACAACTAGTATGGTCAATTTATCCCTCATTTATCTTTTCAATATTATACTAAATGTTGTTCCTTTTCCACTATCAGATTCAACCTCTATCTCTCCCCCATGAGCTTTTACAATTCCATGAGATACAGCTAATCCTAAACCGGTTCCCTTTGATCTGCTTTTTGTGGTGTAAAACGGTTTAAACAAACTTTTTTGCTCCTTCTTTGAGATTCCAGTACCTGTATCTTTTATTTTAATCAAAACAAAGGATTCCGTCATCTCTGTAATGATCTCAATATTACCCTGTTTGCTCTCTTTCATTGCATCTACACTATTCAAAATAATATTAAATAATACTTGATTCATTTGAATAGGATCTACACGCATTATTGGTTCATTATCGTCTAACAGATAGACTACTTTAATATTATTCTTTCTTAATTGAAGTTGCAGCAAACCTACACTTTCTTTTACAAGATCATTTAAATTTATTTGCTTGTAATTCGAAGGCATTTCACAACTAAAAAACATTAGTTTCTTAACTATTTCGGTAGCGTGTTTTGCTGAAGTTATTACCTTGGTAAGGTCACTTTTTCTTTGAGAATCGAACTCAGAACTTTGTAACAATTGGCTGTACCCTAAAATATTTCCCAAGGGAGTATTCAGCTCATGTGCAATACCTGCGGTTATTTCTCCAAGCAATTTCAGTCTATCTGTTTGCCTTAGTTTTTCTTGCAATTCCCTTTCTTCATTTTTTCTTTTATCGTAATCCAACAATCTAGATATTTCTGTTGCTATTTGATCTAAGAGAGCTTGTTCTTCCTTTAAAAATTTTCTATCTGCTTCCGGCAAATCATTTTTATTAAAGAAAATGCTTAACACACCAACCGCAATACCATTAAGCATTATGCTGGACTCCTGAACTATATTTCCAATAATCGGATTTCCATAATCAGTTTTATTAAGTTTAAGATTTACTTCAACATTTAATGGAAATTGCCATCCTGACGGTATTTCAGAAATAATTCTCTGCAATGCTTGAGATAAATTGTCTCTGTCTTCAAAAGAAATTTTTGAAATTCTATAGAGACATTCAATCTCTTTAACTCTTTCATTCAAATCCTTTGATAATTGCTCCGTATTAAAAGCACTATTTTTCATTATGGCAAATATAAGTATTCGAAAAGTCTCTAATTACCTTTAATTGTTTTTGTAAAAAATTTAGTAATTTGATATACAAATAATCAAAATGAAAATTCAAAATAAGTTAAAATATGTATTCGGGAGCATCTTTGTGATTTTAATTGTATTAGCTACAAATCAAATTGACCAGAATAATTACACGAAAATAAATGAGACCTCTTCCTCTATTTACAAAGATAGATTAATTGCCTCTGACATTTTAATCCAACTTTCGGAATGTTTCAGAAATTTGGAAGTAAGTGTTATAATTGGTGATTCTTCTCGACAGGTTATTGATTTTTCTCAATTCGACAAAATTTCTACTCTTTTTTCAAAATTTGAAGAAACCAAATTAGTTGAAGAAGAAGCTCGTACATTCGAACAATTAAAACAAAAGTCAAGTGATCTTGAAATGATGCTTAAAGATAGCAGCATTCAACACGAAATAACACTACTTTCCATAAACAGAATAAGACAAGACATTTTATTGCTCGCTGAAATTCAAATGGTAGAAGGAAATCGGAATTACAGAATAAATAATCAAGCTGTTGAAGATATTGAATTATTCTCCAAAATAGAATTTTATTTGCTAATCATATTAGCAATGATTATTCAAATTATCATTCTTTACAAACCTAAGAATAGTGACAAGGTAGAATAAAAATATAGATCTAGCAATTGTTTTGTTTTCGCCCTTACTAAAAAACGTTTAGGTTTAACTACCAATTAGCAAGTGTTAAATGATTAACCTTAATGTCGTGTAACTCTCTAGGAACCAAAGGCACTAACTGAAAGGGGTATAGCAAGGCTTGTTTTCTAGTGTCTGGATATTTCTTTAGAAAACGATCATAATAGCCTCCACCATAACCTAGTCGGTTCAATTCTTTGTCAAATGCTAAACCAGGAACTAAAATTAAATCTATTCTACCACTATAAACGATATTTGTTCCAGGGTGGATGGTTCTAAATAGTCCAACTTCTATATCCTTCAAGTCCAGGAGCTCTATATTCTCTAATACCCCTTTACCTACAACCTTTGGACAAATTACTTTTTTCTTCTTTTTTAAAACCCAGTCTAAAAAAGGTGTAATATCTATCTCTCCTTTTATTGGTAGATAAGAATGAATAACGTTTATATCTTCTTCTGATTCAACTAAGTCCTTTAATAATTCGCATATTTTATGATCATATTCTCTCTTTCTAACTATATCCAAAGTCTTTCGATCATCCAACATTTGTTCTCGTAAAAATTCCTTTTCTCTCATTTATTCTTTTATTTCGGACAAATTTATCCTTTTTAATTTTATTTTTCATATCTTTGACTAAAGAAATTATGTTTTCGAAGTCATGTGAATATGGTATCCGAGCAACTCTTTATGTTGCTGAGCAATCTCAAAAAGGAGAGCGTGTAAGCTTAAAGTCTATATCCAAAGCAACTGACACACCTGAAGCGTTTACTGCAAAAATCCTACAACAATTGGTTAAAAAAGGAATAATAAATTCTATGAAAGGACCAACAGGAGGATTTCAAATAAATTGCGATAATCTTGAAAGTATTATGCTTTCACAAATAGTAGATGCAATTGACGGGGATGATGTATACAGGGGATGTGGTCTTGGACTTAAAAAATGTGATGCTTTGAACCCATGTCCGGCACATGATCACTTTGTGAAAATAAGAGAAAAATTAAGAAACATGCTAGAAACAACCTCAATTAAAATTTTAACAGCAGGATTAAATGAAGGGAAATATGTTCTAAAAAGATAAAAAAATTTTAATGATTAAAAGATAAAAAGGTCTTAAAATACACTATTATGAAATCCATATTCAAAAAGCAATTAACATATTACGAAGCTAACCGCTACGGTGCCATGACATTAATGATGACAGCGCAAAGTTGTCTTGGTTCTATTGCGGCAATGTTTGCACTTAAACTAGAGCTTACAATTCCCCTTGTAATTTGTGCCATAGTTACAATGGCTTCAAATGCCACATTTATTGCCCAATCCCCAGCAAAATGGTGTCTATCTATGTTCTATGTCAGCGCAGCAGCAAATACTACTTTACTAATTTCATACTTATTCCTATGAAAGACATTGAAGACATGAAAGACATTCAACTTTTAGTAAACTCTTTCTATACGGAAGTTAGAAAAGACAAAGATCTTGGTCCAATCTTCGAAGCGTTTATTAAAAACTGGGAAGATCATCTAAAAAAAATGTATCGCTTTTGGCAAACTATATTATTAAATGAAAAAACCTACAATGGCAGCCCTTTTCCCCCTCATGTAAAGCTTCCTATTAAAAGACAAGATTTCGATATCTGGATTCAACTATTTGAGAAAACCATCAATCAACATTTTAAAGGCGAAAAAGCCGAAGAAGCAAAAAACAAAGCGAGACAAATTGCTCAAGTATTCTCTATCAAATTACAATACATAAAAGAGCAATAATGTCTTTTGAAATTAAATATCCTGTTCTTATTGTGACACAAACACTGTGGCTAGGGTTTCTCTTAGCTATCAGTTTTCTAGAAGCATGGTTAAAATTTCGAGCTCCTGGAGTAACGATACCAATTGGGTTGGGAATAGGAAAACTTGTATTCGGCGCATTAAATAGAATAGAGTGGTTTTTTCTTTTCGTATTATTTTTTCATTTATTCACTTATTTTAAGGAACTAAACAATAGTTACTTCATCTTTGCCATAATACTATTCATCACTCTGATAACTCAAACCTTTTATTTGCTTCCGGCCCTTGATCAAAGAGCAGACATCTATATCTCTGGTGAAACGCCACCATCTTCTTCGTTACATTTATACTATGTATTTGGAGAAGTATTTAAAACGATAACTCTTATTCTTTTTATTCTAAACCTGTTTAAACGAATATCATGAAAAACAAACAAAATTCACTTATTTAAAACCCTGTATTCGAAAATGAATGAATTACTGCAAAATTTTAAGCTATAGGAATTGACTATTCCTGAAGGGGTCATGGTACCGGTGAAAATGCGTACACATCATTAGTAGAACCATCCTCCTCTTTTAAAAGAGTTTGATCAAAAGCTATTTATGTGCACCCAGAAAGCTACAACCTACGCCTCAAGTCAGATAGATCCTCTTTAAAAGGATTGTAAGAATAAAATGTAATACTTTCTAAGTAATTCCATGCTTATTGAAAAAGCCATATAAACCACTTAAAATACTTTGAATAGCGTAGGAGGCTAATAACATTCCCATTATTTTACTAATAACAGTAATTCCATATTCTCCAATTAGCTTTTGGACTTTTGAGGCTAGTAATAAAAACAACATTGTAATAAAAACAACAAACAATACTAAAACAGTTGTAATCGCTTGTTCCCTGATTGTATAGATATGATTATCTGTTAAGAGAACTACTGCCATAATAGCTCCTGGAGAAGCAATTGAGGGGATCGCAACCGGAAAGATTGTTACATGACGATAGTCTTTAATCCTATGCTTCTCAGACTCAGGTTTGCCTTCACCAAAAATCATTGTCAAAGCAAATAAGAATAAAATTAGACCTCCTGAAATTTGAAAAGCATCAAGTGTAATTTCCATGCCTTCTAAGACAAACTGACCAACTAGAATAAATGTAAACAATACGAAGAAAGCTACAAGACTTGCTCTTATAGCAATCTTTTGTTTATACTTATTATCAAAACGTTTGGTAGCTTCTAAAAACACAGGAACAGACCCGATGGGATCTAGAACTGCAAACAAGAAAAAGAAAGTTGAAAGAATTTCTACCATATTACTTTACCCTAACTCCTTTTGAGGTAAAAGAAAGGCCTTGCTGACTTGAAGTGGATATCATTACAGCTTCAAAATATGGATCAACTACATTTTCTTCTTTCCTCCAATTAAAAACAAAATTTGCTCCTGTCCCACCTTTAACATCTTCTTGTCCGATAACTATTTCTATTGTCTCCAAGGGCAACAAGACTATCGCAAAATCAAAATAATTTGTGAGTAGATTTCCCTTTGAATCAAAGTATTGCGCCCTGTCTAGAATTATAGTGTCCTCTCTATTCACATTTCTAATACTGACCGTAACCGTCAAATGATGTGTTCGATGTTCGGACATACTGTAAATTTCTGAATATATAGACAAGTATGTTTCTCCTTGGTCAGTATGATTTTTTAATTGGGATTTAAGTCTTCTTTTCTTCCAATTTACTTGATTTGGATTATCCTCTAATACTTCTGAACAAGATTCAAGACTCATACAAAATAATGAAAGGATTAAGAGGGTATAAAACAGAGTTCGACCTATCATATCTTTTGATTTTATCAAATTGGAAAAACAATATCATAAAGATACAAATTCAATTTTTAGTTCTTCTTCTTTGCCAAAGAAAACATCTCAAAAACGAATTTTACACCTTTAAATTATAGGTATTTAAAATGGATAAATAAACCTTAAATTTAGGGTTCTGCAAAAGTCAATATTTACAGATACTCATAATTTAAAAACAGTTGTATTGTAAGCCTCTCAAAAAAATTTGTTTGTTTGCTTTTGTGTGATTTTGTTTGTTACCTTTTTTGTTACTATTTAATAATATTACATTTGTCGTAATGGTCCTATAATATTCTATCTAAAGACTTAGAAACAGAATGTATTTATTTTTCCCTCAAATTAAACCAGAGAATTGGGATGCACCAAAAAGTCCAGAGTTGAATGAGAATGAAAAAATCATTTTCGATATTTTGGAGAAGGAAAAATCGATGGACTTGAATGAGCTTAAAACCCAAACAGGACTGAGCAAAAAGCAATGGGACAAGTCTATGAAAGGCTTAGCTAAACACGGTCTAACTAAGGTGACTAAAACTGAAGATTCTTTGATTGTTGACCTAGTCGAATAACAACAGCATGTACCGATAGACAATAAACTTCCTTGAAGAATGAAAGGTTAGTTTTTGCTAATCGGCACGGGTTCAAGGGGTTAACAGTTTCATGAAGAATAATTAAATAAAATTATCTAAAATTTGATTTTCAATTCGAATAATTTCTTGATTTAAAGATTGTAAAAAATCTCCTTCAGCCATCTTTGTAGCTTCTTCCAATAAAGATTTTTGTTTGAATAAATGATTGGTTGATGAATGATCCAAGGCTTCATATATCGCTAACAACTCTGAGTTAATCACTCTAATTCTGTCTCTTAATTGAGCCGCCATTTCATACTCAATATTCTGAATTCTCATTTCCTTTTCCTTGAGAAGCTGTTCCTTTTTATCAATGAGTGATTTTACTTTTTCTAAATCTAAGTCCATCATTCTACAAACATTAATCCGAATGAAACTCCAATTATGACAAGTACTAAAAGCATATAAGGCCAAAATTGCTGTAATAATCTTTTATTCTTCAACTTCTTTAATTTCTTATGAAAATAGACTAAATCGTCATCAATCACTCCTTTTGATTTCAAATTCCTTACTCCTGATTTCGCTTTAGAAAGCATCTGACTCATAGTATTTGAGTTTTCCTTTTCTCTATCAGAATTTGCCGGAAAAATAGACCAAGAATATCCTTTCAATCCAATAAAGAGCTTTTCAAGATTTGTCTTAGCCTCTTGGAGATCACCTTCAAAATTTAAATCTAAAAAGTGTATTATTTCATCCCTAAATCCTTTTTCCTCGATTCTCGACTCGTTATTTTTTGAAGTCGTTTCTTTGGATTTCTTAGCCTTAGGAGTTTTAACTTTTGAATCAGAAGATGTCGGATCTTTCTCTTTAACTTTATTTATTTCTGAAATATTTATTCCAATTTTATTCGTTTCATATTGCACCCCTGGATAATGCTCGCTCATAATAGATCCTAAAATTTGCTCCTTTTGAGATCCTAGCAATTTATTTGCAATACTATCTTCAAGTTCAATAGATTTATTAATCGGAATAGGTCCATTTAATTGCCCTGTTCCTTTTAATGTTACTTTTTTCATTGTAATAGGTTTATCGTGTTTTTTACTTCATTTAATGTCCTTTCAACTATATCATCGGAATTTTTCAAAAACTGGTAATTTAGATAATCACTATAGAATGTTTGTTCCCTGCTACCACCATCTTTAATCTTCAATTCTTTATATAGCCACCAATCATCTTGTTCAAAGTCTTGATCTATGAATTTTTTCATTTGTTTAGAATCAAATCGTGGATCAAATACTCCAACTAGCAATCTACTCCATTGTTGTACTTCAATGTTCACCTTAAGATTCTTATCAACTAATATTTCTATCCCTACATTTTTCTTATGACCCGAATCGGTTAGAAAGTGATCGATATTAATATCCTTTTTATGAATTTGGTGAACATAATGAACATCGTAATCCAACGTCGCATCCAATTTAGATTTTAAATCAAGAAAAAACTGTTTCCTTAAGAAATCCCTTATCTTTTGAATTTCTTCAACCGTAATCCTATCCTTAAATCGAGATTTTGGAACAATATTTCTATAAAATTCATCTGTTCCATCCGTTAGTCTTGAAATTAGGCTTTTATATTGTCTTAAAATAGATTGCACTCTTGAATTACAAGAATCCAATTGTTGGTTTACAATTGATTGTATCGATTCTTTATAGGAAGCGCATATAATTTGTTCTTGATTTAATGATCCAAGTGAATCCTCTGAAGGGTCTGTTCCAAATAAAGTCAAATAAACCAACCAATAATCTTTGTTTAATTCACCATATTTACTTTTCGCAAAATCGTTATATCTTTCTAATTGGCGAGGTTGATCGGGTGCGTATATTTTGTTTTCAATAACAATGGCTCTCTTTCCATTTTCAAGCTCAATTAATATATCAATTCGTCCATAAGTTGAATTATCTACAAATCTATTTACAGAATATTCACAATAGACTTTGACTTGAGATAAATCTAACTTCAGTTTTCCTATGCCAATAGCATTTATAAACGTTTCTAAAAACTTACTTCCCTCACCGTGAGAACCGTTCGAATTAAACAAGCCTGAGAGAAAACTTGAATGTCTTACTTCATCACTTACAGATAGTAATTCCTCAAAAATATTGTAGTTGTTCCCTTTTTTTGCATCGTTAATTGCAATCTCTTCACATTCTTCAATAAAGGCTTTGTATGCAGGCTGTAAATCCATAATAGCATAAATATAAAACTTATCATCGTAAAGTATTTATGTTATCCTCAAAGAAACACTGCAATTGGATAAATGGATTTAAATACATTGGTCTTATCGAAATAATGGTCCTTAATGAAGAAATGACAATCCAAGCATAAAATGGATGTTTCTTACACTACAAGTAATGTAAAACAAGAAAAATACTATTTTAACTAATGCTTCTTATTAGAGGAGTCTTACATATTCTTATATAACACTATAAAATTTGACTCTAGAAGACTACAAGTAAACAGGGAGAATGTTTCCCGAAATCCTATTGATATTAATTTCAACCAATTTGAGCTCAAATTCGAGTTGCAAATACTCAATTTCTGCTCTTAGTAACGAAAGTTGTACCAATCTGAAATCATATCCATTGATCTCACCTTCTTTAAGTTGTAATGCGGCTGCTTCATAAACTTCATTCATAGTTGTTTCATTATCTTTTGCCAATCCCACACGCTTTAGTAACGAACTATGATGTTTGTACATAGACATCACTTCAGCATTTAAATCCAACTCAATTTGTTTGCGATCTAAAATAGTGTTGTTAGATTCTAATTTTGCATTATTGACTGCTGTTTTTGTCTTTCCCGCATTAAAAAGATTGTAGCTGATTTTTATCCCCAACGTGGGGCCATAATTTTGATTCAAATTGATAAACCCGACTTCCGAGTAATTATTTGAAACTTGATAACCCGCAAATAAATTAATCTTGGGATAATAATTCGCTTTAGCTATTCGAACATTAGTTTCGGAAATAAGTTCTTCCAATTGTTGGGCTTTTAATCTTTGATTGTTGCGATTCATTTGATTTCTCAACGAATCTATGTTCGGAAGCATATGCAATTCAAATGATTGTTGTTCCTTTCCTATATTCAATGGGTTTTCTAGATCACAATTGAGCAACCTATTGAGTTCTAAATATAAATTGTCAATTTTATTTTGCTGACTTAAATTTAAAATGCTATCTGTACGAAACGCCACTTCGGCTTGGCCTAAATCAATTTTCAGACCTTCTCCAACATTCTTTTTTTGTATTTCCAAATTCAATCTATAACGACTGATCTCTTTACTTTGCTCATATTTTTCGAGCAAAAGATTCTCCATAACTAATTGATAATATGCTGCAACAATATCTGCTACTGTCTGATCAATATAGTATTTGCTATTGACCTCGCCGAGGTTTTGTAAGTATTCAAACTGATCCTTCCGAGCATAAATAGCAAGTCCTTCAAAAGCGGTCCAATTAATCATTAACGAAGCTCCGATAGAAGTTGAAATAGCCGCTTTTCCTTGTTGAGTGGTTCCATTTGAAAACTCCTGATTTGTATTATAAAATGAGGCGCCTAATGATCCATCTACTTGAACAGTAGGAATTAATCCTGCATTACCCCAAGTATTCATATTATCCGCAATTTCTATTTTATTTTTAAGAATTTGTATTTGATAATTATTAACCAATGCCATATTGATCATTTCTTTTAAAGTCTGAGCATTTATAGCACAAGAACTCAATATCAAAACAACTGATAGAAATAATTTAGTAATTTGATTCATCAATAATATTTTTCTCTTTAGAAGCAATAAATGAGTATAAAGCCGGGATCAAATAAAGGGTTAATACCAAGGATAATATCAATCCACCAATAATTGACATTCCCATAGGGATTCTGCTACTTGAAGATCCACCTAAAGCTAAAGCAATCGGCAATGCGCCTAAGATGGTTGATAAACTCGTCATTAATATGGGTCTGAAACGTTGTGAAGCAGCTTCAGTGGCAGCGTCTATCAATGATTTTCCAGCATTCCGTTTTTGGTTTGCAAATTCGACAATTAATATTCCATTTTTAGTTACGATTCCAATCAATACAATCATTCCAATTTGACTAAAAATATTTAGTGTTTGATCAAAAAACCACAGAGTTAGCACAGCTCCAGCAAGAGCTAAAGGTACCGTTAACATAATAGTAAAAGGATCTCTAAAGCTTTCAAATTGTGCAGCAAGTGTCAAATAGACTAGAACCAATGCAAATAAGAAAATAATCAATGTACTCCTTGAGCTTTCAGCAAAATCAGCTGAACTACCAGTTAAATCCGTACTAAAAGAATCATCAAGTAATTGGCTGGCGATTCGATTCATCTCATCAATACCATCTCCAATAGTGTACCCATCTGCAAGCGAAGCTTGGATTGTAGCCGAAGTATATCGATTAAATCTCAGCAAAGATGGAGGACGACTTTTTAGATCAACATCCACCAAATTTTCTAGGCTTACCATTTCTCCTTCATTATTTTTAACCGTTATCGTTTTTAAATCCATTGGATCATTTTTGAAACTTTTATCGGCTTCTGCAATTACATAATATTGTTTCCCCTCCTGCATGAAGTAACCAAGGCGCTGTTCACTTAAAAAAGTTTGAAGCGTATTGGCTACATCAATGACTTCAACACCCATTAAATAGGCTTTATTTCGGTTTACTTGTAAAACCAATTCCGGCTTATTAAATTTTAAATCCACAGTTGAAGCAGAAAAGATGTTACTTTTTTGAACTCTATCCATAAAAGCAGGTAGAACATTTCTTAACCTTTCCATGTCTGGGGCCTGCAGAACAAATTGAACGGGCATCTTTCCAGAACTATTACTACCTGACTTGATAGTAGGTTCCTGAACTACAAAAGACTGAGCAAAAGTCATCCTTTTCAACAAACCATTAATTTCTTGTGCTAACTCATCTTGAGATTTAGATCGTTCATTTGGCTGCTTGAGAGGCATATAAATAAAAGATGAATTGGCCGCTGTTGACGCTCTAAAAGTTGGGGCTGTTACACCCAATAAAAAGGCTTTTTCTTGAATAGTGTCTAACATGTACATGAGTTTCTTCTGATAATCGTCCATCGCTTCAAATGAAGTTCCTTCAGGTGCGGTAGAAATTACACGGAGCTGACTTTTATCTTCCATCGGTGCTAATTCAGAAGACAATTGAGATCCAACGAAAAATAAAATAACTGAGATTAAAATAAACAAAGGAAAGGCCATCCAACGCTTTTTCATGAAACTTTCCAATGACTTTTTATAATAATCAATCATTTTATCTACTGTACTCCCCATAATACGCATCAAACGATTTTCCTTTTTACTTTTACGAAGCATTCTGGAACTCATCATTGGAGTAAGGGACAATGTTACAAACGTCGATATAATCATTGATCCGACAACAACTAATGCAAATTCCCGAAATAATTGACCGGTAAGACCAGACATAAAGAATATGGGTAGAAAAACACAAACGAGTGTGATTGATGTTGCCAAAACAGCAAAAAATACTTCTCTAGATCCTTCAAAAGCAGCTTTTACAGGATGCATCCCTTCCTCAACCTTCGCATAAATATTTTCCATGACAACGATTGAATCATCCACAACTAGCCCGGTGGCTAAAACCAATCCCAATAAAGACAAAACGTTGATGGAATATCCTGCCATAAATAGAAATCCAAAAGAACCAATTAACGAAATGGGAATTAAAACAATCGGAATCAATGTCGTTCTCCAGTTTCTTAAAAACAGGAAAATGACAAAAAGGACCAATAAAAAAGCCAAAAATATAGTGTTTTGTACCTCCTCAATAGCATTGCGTATGGATACAGTTTTATCCATCGCCACATCCAATTCTATATCCGGTGGCAAATCTTTTTTCATAGATTCTAACCTTCGAAATGCTTCATCAACAATTTCAATAGAATTAGAGCCCGGTTGAGGTTGCAAAGCAATTCCGACCATAGGAATAACACCATTCCCTCTAAGAAGGGTTCGTTCAGACTCTGCTCCTAAGCGGACACGCGCTACATCTTTAAGCTGAATGAGCTGATCCCCTTCTTTATTGACAATTAAATTTTCAAACTCTTCCTTTGTAGTAAGCAGACCTTCAGTTCGAACTGTTAACTCTGTTTCTCTTCCTTCAATTCTTCCAGATGGAAGCTCTACATTTTGAGCCATTAGTGCATTTCGTATATCTAATGTTGTGATTCCTTTTGCTTTCATTTGAGAAGGATTCAGTTCCAAACGCATAGCATACTTTTTTTCTCCCCATATTCGAATACTACTAACCCCTGGAATCGTTTGCAAGCGTTCTTTGAAAACATCATTTCCTATTTTGGATAATTCCAAAAGACTACGCTTTTTACTTTGTACAGTAATTGACAATATAGTTTCTGCATTGGCATCGGCTTTATTTACAATAGGAGGTTCTGCATCAGGAGGTAAATTCTTGACTGCTTGTGACACTTTATCACGAATATCATTAGCCGCATCATTTAAATCTAGTCCTGGTAAAAATTCTACCGTAATTGTACTTCGTCCATCTGTACTAATTGAGCTCAAAGTTTTGATACCATCTACACTATTGATTTGTTCTTCAAGTGGTTCAGTTATTTGAGACTCTATTATTTCAGCATTAGCACCAATATAATTGGTTTGAACAGTTACAACTGGAGGATCCACACTAGGATACTCACGAACCCCAAGAGACAAATAGCCTACAATTCCAAAAAGTACTATGATGATTGCAAAAACCGTAGCAAGAACAGGCCTTTTAATACTTAATTCGGATAGTGTCATTGATTTTGTCTTTTTATTGTTTGAAGTTCTAATGTCATTCCATTTTTTATTTGAAGTAAACCTGATGTTACTATAGTATCGCCTTCTTTTATGCCATTAACTACCATGACAAATTGATCATTTCGTCCTCCAATTTTCACTTCCCTTCTTTCAGCTTTCCCATTTCTATATACATAAACTATTTGGTCATTGATTTCTGGAACAATAGCTTGTGAAGGAACAAGAAGCGCATTAGAAGATTTATCTTTCGCTATTATTACTTCTCCAAAGGTCCCAGGTAAAATGGGATTTTCTTTTTTTTGATTAAAGAAAGCTCTTGCTTCTATCGTACGGGTTGTTGCGTTAATGACCGGACTTATTGCATAAATTTTTGCGAAGATTGTATCGTTTTGTACAACTACTTTTACAGAATCCCCTAGCACCAAATTATCTTTATAATCTGTGGGAATTGAGAAAGAAACTTTTAATTTTTTAATTTCACTAAGTTTTGTAATTATATCACCTTCTCTTAAATAAGCTCCTTCACTAAAATTACGCATTCCTAAAACACCTGAAAAAGGTGCTTTTACTTTCGCAAGTTCAATGTTCAACTCTAATTCTTTGATCTGTGCCCTCAGTTTTTCGATTGTTGCCTTTAATACATCCATATCTTTTTCACTAGCTCCTCCCGAATCCAACAATTTTCTTTTCCGTTCTTGTTCTTTTTCAGATTTTTCAAGTTCTGCATGAAGGCCAGAAAGTTGGGCATTCCAAACTCGATCGTCTAGTTGAATAATAGACTGTCCTTTTTTAATCGGACTACCTTCTTCGAAACTAATTTTTAATACTTGTCCAGAAAATGGTGCTTTTAGATCTACTTCCTCATTGGCTATTAAAGTTGCGGTGGTAGTAAACTGATCGGCATAATAGCCTTTGTTTACCTCAAAAGATTCCACTTGAAGCGATTGGTTTTGTTTTTGCCCTTTATTTTCGCCTTTTCCACAAGAAAAAACCAAGAGTGAGGCAAAGATTATCAATATTACTTTCCCTTTTATAATCATATAATTAATCTTTGTTTTCTTTAGCTCTTTTATACACTTTTACTAAAAACTCAGGGTCAGGTAAAGTTTCTACTTTTTTCAAAATTTGATCAAGACTTTTCGAAAAAAATTCCCTTTCATCCTTTGACAGGTGGTCTAACAATATTTCATTAGTTTGTTCAATTGCCAATTTAACTTTTGGCAATAATTCGATTGCTCTTTCCGTGACCTCCAATATATAACAACGTCTATCAGAAACATGCTTCTTTCTTATTATTAGACCCTTATCACAAAGATCGTCTACTATTCGCATTGCTGAAACCCGATCTCTTTTCAATCGTTTTGCCAGATCATTCTGTGTTAACTTTCCACTATTTTCGCATAAATGCACAAATGCTGTAAAGTGTCTGTCCAATTCATTCGGCTCCATTAATGCAGATAAAGTACTCAAATAAACCTCTGCAATAATTGCCATTTCAAAACCATAAATACGGGGTATACTCAAAATTTTCAAAAATTAGTTTAATTTGTAACCGTTTCAAATGTAACTAATGGAAAATTCTGTAGGAATTGTATTTTGTTAAAAAATTAAAAGTATTTACTTATTGTTTGAATAAAACCAGTATTAAACCCAATATTTTGAATGAGAGCATCTACGATTTCCAAAAAATTTTAGCATATAAATGAACGAATTGAATAAACCTAAAAGCATCAGCCATAATAAAACTTGATATGCGGATATTATACATATTGAACAATAAAAACAATCAAATTTTTCTTCATTTCTTTATCTAACAATTAAGATTTCAAATGTTTAGCATTTATTTTCAAAGCATTTCATCTTTTTGTAACTTGGATACATGATCCCAATTCACGACTTTTCATCAGAATTCTTAGGAAACATTCGAGTGGTTGAGCTTGAACAGGAATTGCACTACAATACTTCTGAACCTCATCGCCATAACTATTTTGAATTGTTCATCTTTGAAAAAGGAGGTGGAGATCATTTAATTGATTTTGATTCATTTCCGGTTGCAGAAAATACGGTACATATTGTGGCTCCAGGGAAAGTTCATCAGATGCGAAGAATGCCGAACTCAAAAGGATATGTCATTCATTTTGACACAACCATTGCCTCAGAAAATAATACCATCACAGAGTTTCTTTTCGATCAGATTTGCTACAATAACTCAGAAATGTCTCCTTCTTATCAATTTGATTTAGAGACCGGAGAACAAATTTTAAGGACAGCTAAATTGATCAAAAGCGACTTTGATTCCGACAACGCATTGAAAACAGAATTCTTGAAAAATCACTTATTCCTTATTTGCATTCTATGTATGCGAAACATTCCTGATAGATCGACTTCAATGGGGAAAAATCAAGACGTTTATCAAAGCTTTAGAAGAATGTTGAGAAATCATTATAAAGAGATTAAAAAGGTAAAGGATTATGCAGCTGAACTAAACGTATCTGAAAAACTATTAAACGAGATCGTCAACAATAAAACCGGTTTTTCATGTAGTCAATTGATTTACAATCAAATCATTTTAGAAGCCAAAAGATTGCTGCGAACCAATATATCAACCAAAGAAACTGCATTTGCATTGAATTTTGAAGATCCAGCTCATTTTAGCAAGTTTTTCAAATCACAAACAGGTATTTCTCCATCAGAATTCCAAAAAGTACATGCTTAAGTCGGAATTTGACATTTCTTTGGGTCATTGCACTCTTTAAATTTGTAATAATCATTAAAAACACATGCTATGAAAAAGATTTTTACAGCTTTTAGTTTGATGCTTCTTGTTAACTGTTTTTCTCAGTCTAACTGGTATCAAGTAAACACCCCCACAACAAAAACCTTAACCACCATTGATTTTCCGAGTCCGATGGTAGGTTATATTGGTGGCGAAGACAGTGTATTATTGAAAACTATTGATGGTGGCCAAACCTGGAATCAAGTTAATTTTACAGGAATTACCTTTCTAAGTGGAGGCTACGATTTTATGAGATTGGATTTTGTAGATGAAAACATTGGGTATGCTACAATTGGTCCTTACACAGGAACCTATAAAACAACAGATGGGGGTCTGACATGGACGCAAATTACTACTTCTGGAAGTTTGTGCTATAACCATGGATTATACATGATGGGAGACGGTTATGGATTTGTGGGTGGTGCAGGCTGTTTTCAAGGAGAAAACATGGATAAAATAAGTGCTGGTGTTTCATCCGCAGTTACAATAAATACCCCTTCTTGGAACAATCACTTAATCGTGGATATCGATTTCAATCCCAATCAATTTAATTCGTTCGGATTGGCAGTTAGTTCGGGGGGTAGAGTTTTGAGAACAACTGATTTCGGAAACACCTGGGATACTATTACGACCCATTTGACAAACACTACTCCTTTAACTTCAATTTCCATTGTTAATGATACGCTAGCTTATGCAGGATACGATGCTGGAGGAAGTATTCAAGGCTTATTGATCTCTACTGATGCCGGATTAACGTGGGCCTCGGATATAAACACGGGAAGCTTTCATTATCCCATATTTTATGATGTTTACAAAGCACCAAATGGGAATGTTTTTTCAGGAGCCAAATCAACGACTACTGGAGATGGTGTGATTTTTGAAAAAGACGAGCTGGGCGTTTGGTCCGCAATAGATGTAAATTTTCCCATTCGGAATATGACCTCCTACAATGATTCGATTGTCTGGGGAGTTGGTGAAAACGGGTATGTGGTAACGAATAGAAATTTTTCTCAACTATCTGTATTCGAACATAATACAGAATATAAATTAACTGTTTATCCAAATCCGGCATCAGAGGCAATTTCCCTTCAATTGCCGGAGAATCTGAGCCAAACAACCTATGAAATAGAAATTTGTGCATTGAATGGTCAAGTTCTAAGACAATTTTACAACGAGTCTAAAAACCTTCCTATCAAAAACTTGAATACGGGAAAGTACTTGTTAAAAATAAAGTTCAATTTCACTGTGTGGCATACTCTCTTTATAAAAGAATAAAACACCGATAGCCGAATAGGAGATTCGGCTATTTTTCCCTCAATCTTTTATTTTTGTTGTACTCATAAGAACGTTCATTGGGATCGTTTGACCTTGAGCTTTCATCAAAAAATCCATTTTGACCGATTTTGTATAATGGGATTTCCCATCTAAAACCATTTCTCCCTCAATAGTTCCAGTTGCAGACATTCCCGATTTTGTACTCATCTCTCCCTTTAGAGTAATTTTTATTTCTTCTGATGAGACACTTTTAAGCGTGTAAGTCATTTTCATGTGCATCAGCATTCCATTCGATTCCCTATCCATTTCAGCATTCCACGAATCCCCCTCCTGTATTTCATCGGCAGGTAATACAATATTGCGATGGCTGAAAGACTCTTCTAGTGATTTGGCAACTTTCGGGTCCATATTCGCATAGCCTTCCCACTTTTTAAAATCTTCCGTAATTCGAGTAGCTCCATTTCGTTTCACAATTCCTTTTATAGGTTGATTAAATAGAAATCCAAGTTGTGTATGAAGGAGTCGTGAAAACTGAGTGGCTTCTGGATAGTCGCTGTCATAGCGCATACTACCCATTTCCATCTCCATTTTTCTGTAGTAAAAATTCATTTGATGATTCCCGGCTTCATCTACCGCTACGACCTCATCATCAACAAGAAACTTCATTCTGCCAAGCTGTCCCATGCTGCCGATAGTTATACTTGCTTCCGTAGCATGCTTATCTCCGACACTCATCTCGATTCCAAGTTTGACTTTTTCTTTATTACAGGAAATCAGAATTCCCACCAATAATATGATTCCAATTTTTTTCATATAAAACTTGTTAGCATCTTCTTTTTGAATCAAAATAAGACTTCTGAAGATAAAATAATTCGATGATATCCCCAAAACCACATTTGCAATACACCGTTCGCACCATTTAAATTTCCGTCGATAAAATACTGGACCTAAAACCTTTAATCCGATCTTATCTTGCATTTTATGATGCAACAAGAATATATTAAAGAATTGATTTCTAAGGATTTTGAGCTCGGTAAAATAAATCATTCCAAGCTTCAGCAATTTCATCGAGAGGTAAAAAATTCACCCTACTCTGTTAAATTCGTTCAAAGTGGCAAAGAACGATACAAAGTAGCCCATCAAAACTTCGATGTAAGTGCAGGTCAATACCTAATAGTCAATGCAAAAGATGAATTCACTATAGATTTTAAGGGCAATGAATGGACAGATGGAATTTGTATTTATCCCTCGGAAGAATTGATCCTTCAAGCTCACCATTCCAAACAAGCGTCAATGGAACAATTACTCGATCTTCAAGATCCTAACGATCAGTTTCATTTTATTCATCAGGTCAATCCAATACAAAAAACACAAACAGGAAAGTTTTTGAATGCCCATCTTCCTGCTTTAGTTACCCAACTGGAAAAAGGTGTTGAAGTGGACCTTACTTCGTTTTTTCTGGATTTAGTGGATTATATGGTAATTGACCAAATCAATGTAAATGAATATGTGCGAAAACATTCTGCTGTTAAAAAAGCAACAAAGGAAGAATTATTTCGCCGTATTTCTCTAGCACGAGATTTTCTTACTGATAATTTCAGACATAAAATTAATTTGGAGGAAGTTGCTGATCAAGCTTGTCTTTCGAAATTTCATTTTTTAAGATCATTTAAAGAGTTTTTTGGTCAATCTCCGTATCATTATTTACTCTCCTTAAAAATAGAAGAGGCTAAAAAATTGAGACTTCTTGGATACTCTTACAATGAAATTTGTTTGCAGACCGGTTTTTCAGATCCAAAAAATCTCAGAAAAGCACTAAAAAAAGAAAGTTTTGACCTTTAGCAATATTTACCCCCTTTCAAGATTACTACAAGCCTATCTTTGAAAAAGTAATCACAGAGTTTTTATACAATTTTTAGCAACAAGTAATCTTGGTTTGGAATCTGAGTCGCCCGGCTCAGGTTCCTTTCTTTTAAAAGCAAAACATGAAAAAACTACTTATTTTATCCGTTTTATTTCTTTTCTCTGCTAATATATTTTCACAAGAATTAAAAAGAAGGGCTTCATTGGGAATCCGTATGCAAGACATGAACGACTCCCTACAAAATATAACTGGTTATTCTAAAAAATCAGGAGCTTTTGTGGATTTGGTTATTCCAAATTCCACCGTTGACATAGCAGGAATGAAATCTGGAGCCATTCTCCTCAAAATTAACAATATTGAAATTACCACAATTCGCGATATAGGTCTTGCCGCAGGAAATCTTCGAGAAGAAGACCCTGTGGAATTGACCTATTTTCAAAACGGCAAAACGTACATCAAGAAAGTAAAAGCCGTAGGTCGACCTAAAGAAAAATTGGCAAATGCCGTAATCCTTTACGATGTTGTTGAACACAAAAATCTTAAGTTGCGATCCATATTGGCGACACCCAAAGGGGTTGATCACCCACCAGTTGTTTACTTTATTCAAGGATATACCTGTGCATCAACAGAATTCTCAATGATGCCTGAAATATCTACCATGCAATTATATGCCGATTGGATTGATGCCGGTTATGCAGTTTATCGAATCGAAAAAGCCGGTATGGGTGATAGCGAAGGGGATGTGGATTGTATGGAGATGAATTTCACTGAAGAACTAGAAATATTCAGACAAGGTTATTTGGCACTGCAAAAATACACTCAAATCAACAAAAAACGCATCTTTATATTTGGGCACTCTATGGGTGGGGTAGTGGCTCCTCTTCTTGCTAAAGAATTCCAACCTTTTGGAGTTATGACTTATGGTACATTGATTAATACCTGGTTCGAATACATGCAGGAACTGACCCGGGTTCAAGGAGAGATGTTTCATACACCCTATGCAGAAATCGAAGAAGATATCCGCCGTGTAACTCCTTTTTGGTATGACTACTACATATTGCAAAAATCAAATGTTGATTTGCTTTCCAATCCAGCTTATTACAAAATGCTAGATCAAGAAGGAACACTGGAAGATTTTAAAAAAGGGATTTTTATGAATCGTCATTACACTTTTTGGCAAGATCTTCAACAAGTAAGCTTAGTGAATAATTGGCTTGAAGTGAATTCTCATGTACTCGCAATATATGGAGAATTTGATATTCAAGCACTGAATGCAAATCATGTAAAAACAATCGCCAATATTGTGAACACCAAAAATCCAGGCAAAGGAAGTTGGAAAATAATTGAAGATGCAGATCATGGATTTGTTTCTTTTAAATCCATGGAAGAAAATGTTGCAGCTTTGAATTCCGGAACATATTTTCAGGCCTTGATGACAAATTACAATCCGAACATTGCATTGGAAACTATAAAATGGATGGATTCATTATAGAAGTTATTGATTCCTAATATTCATGCAGATTATAAATTTATTTGGTTGTAAATTTGTGACCAACATTAAATTTAAATTCTTTAAAAATGAAATTGTTTCATTTAGCAATTGCCTTTTTATTTGCTGGAATAGCGCAATCACAAACAAACATTGATTCCCTAAGAAACGAATTAAATAAAGCCCAAAAGAACGAAAATATAGAACAACAAGCATGGCTAAATCGACAAATAGGGTTTGCATTTAAAGATGGGAAAAATCCTTTGGAAGCCATTCCGTATTTGAGAAAATCAATAGAATTATTTGGTGCTTTGGAAGACTCTAAAGAACAGGCTTCCGATATGATGACCCTAGGACTACTTTACAAAAACACAAAGGAAAGGGATTTATCAATTGTTGAATTTGAAAAAGCATTAAAAATCTACAAAAAATTAAATTTTAAGCAGGGTCTAGCTATGTGTTATGCAAACATAGGAAGCTATTATCGATTCGTAAGTAATTATGAGAAAGCGCTTAAAACCTTGCAAAATGCAGTAGCAATTTCTACTGAAATTGAAGATGAGCATACCGCTGCAAATTGTTACGGCAATCTAGGAAACGTATATATGGATATGGGAGATCTTGAAAATGCTTCTATTGCTCTAAACAAAGCCCTCGAACTCCATAAGAAACTTGGAATGGTCAAATTTGTGGGACTTGATTATGGGAATTTAGCTATTATTTACTCAGATCAGGGTTCCCACCTAAAAGCACTTGAAAACCATTTAAAGGCTTATGCAATAGCTGATTCCATCGGCTCACTTTATTCTGCAGGTTTGTCTTCGGAAAATGTTGCAATAGAATTAACTGAATTGGCACAAGAATATAAAAATGAACCTACAATTCGTGATAGCATTCTCAATAAAGCATTTTACTACTTCAATAATTCCATCAACATTTGCGTCCAAATTCATGATGAACATGGTATTGCTTCAAATGCTTCGAACTTGGGTAACTTCTTTAAATCAATGGCTCAGTACTACAAAAAAGAATCTAGTTCAATTCATGATAGTTTAATAAATCTTTCACTGATGTACATTTTGAAAGCAGATTCAATGTATACAAAATTAGGAAGAACGTATTCTATTACTATTTCAAAAAACAGTCTAGCTTCTATTTATCGGATCAAAGGAACTCTTTTAGAAAAAGGAAGTCCAAAGAATATGGAACTAATCGATAGTTCGATCTACTTTTCCGAACAATCCTATAAACTAGCTAAAGAAATTGGTGCAGAAAGGAGAATAGGTGAAGCTTTAAACCACCTACCCGTTATGCTTTGGTACAAAAATGATCTTAAGAAATCCCATCAGTTTTTTCAAGAACAATTGCAGTTAGATCGCACATCCTTGAAACGCAATTTTTCATTTATTTCTGAAAATGATAAAGAAAACTATCTTAAAGAGAACGAGGATCGAACCATGATTTTCTATTCCTTTGCAAATGTTTACAAAGATAAAAACCCCGAAATTGTAGATTTTGTTTACGACAATGTCCTTTTCAACAAAGGGTTGCTATTGAAGTCCTCCACAGCGATGCGAAATTTGATATTGAATTCAAGTGATAGCACGATGATTGAAGAATACAATTCTTGGCTGGAACTCAAAAAAGAGTTGGATGAATTATATTCTATTCCAGCAAAATTCAGGAAACAAAATGTTCAACTACTTGAAACTAAAGCCGACTCTTTAGAAACCACTTTGGTTAGAAAATCAAGTGATTTCTCGGCGTTTCAAAAAACACTTAAATCGGATTGGAAGGAGGTAAAATCGAATCTTAAAGCCAATGAAGCTGCCATAGAGTTTGTTCAATTTAGGGCGTTTGATGGGCAATACAAAAATGAATTCAACGACAAAATAATTTATTGCGCGCTCATTCTCACATCCAAAAGCAAACATCCGGAAATGGTGCCCTTATTTTATGAAGAGGAACTCCTAAAAATTATGGATGTTTTTGGAGGAAATAATCTTAAATATGTAGAAGAGCTTTATGGAACCAATTCATCTCCTAAAAAGGAACTTTACGATATAATCTGGAAGCCCTTAGAAAATTATCTAAATGATATTAATACAATTTATTATTCACCTGATGGCCTGCTCCATAAAGTAAGCTTTTCGGGTATTCGAAATGATCAAAACCTTTTGCTTTCATCAAAATATGAGATGCACAGAAAAGGAAGCACGGCAGGAATCAATCATTCAGAACTTATTTTAAATAAGGGATCCAACATCACAATTTTTGGTGGGATAAACTACGATACCGGTGGGGATGAACATCGTGTATGGAGTTATCTCGATGGGACTAAAGTTGAATCCGAGAAAATTGAAAAGTTGCTTCGCAAAAAGAAATTTAACGTCAATTTATTCAAAGAATTTGGTGCCACAGAAGATCAATTTAAAAAAACAGCCTCCAATAGCGACATTATTCACATTGCAACTCATGGCTTTTTCTATCCCGATCCCAAGAAAGTAATGGATCAACTAGAGGTTACGCAAGATGAAATTGCTTTTCGCGGGGGAGGAAGAGGATTGGCGATGAATTCTTATGTGAAAAACGAAAATCCTATGATGCGTTCCGGCCTTGTTTTAGCAAATGCTAACAAAGTATGGAATCAGGAAAAAATGGAAGGAGAAGATGGTGTTTTAACCGCATTGGAAGTAGCTCATATAGATCTTAGAAAAACTAAACTCGCGGTTATGTCGGCTTGTGAAACAGGTTTAGGCGATATCCACGGTTCAGAAGGGGTTTATGGTTTACAAAGAGCATTTAAAATGGCTGGATGTCAAAACATCATCATGAGTTTATGGCAAGTCCCCGATAAAGAAACCTCTGAATTTATGTCCCATTTTTATGAAGAGCTGACCAAGGGAATCTCGATCTCGGGAGCCTTTGTAAACACCCAAAGATTCTACTCAAAAAAATATGATCCATACTTTTGGGCGGCATTTGTTTTGCTTCAGTAAATGAAGCAACTTGTAAAACATTTTATTTCCAAATTTGTTCTATGACAAAGGAGAACAATGAGAGAACATGAAGACTATTTAGTCAAAATTCGACCCCAAATACAAACTATTGAAGAAATACCCGTCTCAAAAGAAGATGAGATTTTTCAAAATTCTTGTTTGCGACCGATCATTAAATACCAACACGATTTGATTATTGAGGTTTTTCAGAAAGAAAAAAATCTTCTAACTCTTTTAAAAAGGAATAACAATAGCAAAGAGCAAACCTACTTGGTTATTTTACAATATGTGAAAACCAACAAAGCTCTAAGTTTTCTGATTTTCGGACTAATTTATGGCTTGATGACCTCAAAAGAAAGTCAATATTATCTTGAGAATCACAAGGAACTCAACAAAAGAATCACGTCCATGGTTTCAGAACGACTCAACAATCAATTTTGGGAATCACTTTAGGTTTTTCCTTATTTTTAGGAAAATTTTGACCATGAAAAGCTTTTGGTTTACACTTTTTCTTATCTCAATTTTATTCCTTTCCTGCAAAAAGATTGATGCGTCCAAAGGGGAAAAATTAGATCATTCAGTATCTGTTGGATCGTTCAATCAAATTGTTCTCAAATTCGGAGGTATTTTGAATTATACTGAAGATTCCACTCAACATACTGTTACTTTACATACCTCACAGGCTGTCATGGATATTTTAGATGTCAAAGTAGAAAATGGTCAGCTTATTTTTGGATTAAAAGATGGTTATACCCTTACACATCCTGAAGACATAGAAATTTCTGTTGTTAGTCCTTTATGCAACTATTTCAATCTATCTGGTATAGGAAAAATGAATATATTTCGCACTAGTGATAGCTTGCTGAATCGTTGTGAATTCATCATAAGCGGCAATGGGGATGCAAATGTCAATAAAATGCATGCAACTGAACTATTTTCACTTGTTTCAGGATCAGGTAATATTCGAATTGAAAACATTAATGTGGTAAATAATGCCAGTGTTGTATCTGGTTCGGGTGATATTGCGTTGTATGGCAATACCTACACCAATATTCTCCAGGTTTCAGGAGTTGGAAACATCAATTCATACAGCTTAAACAGCGTGCATGCGAATATAAATTTTAGTGGTAGCGCAAGCGCAAGAGTTCGAGTAGACAGCACCCTCAACGTAAATATAAGTGGATATGGGAATGTCTTCTACAAAGGGTATCCCGCCATCACATCTTCAATTTCCGGAGACGGTGGGGTGATTGACTCGAATTAATTATTCTAATTCAACCATCCAGGTAGTTTCTTTCTCAGCATCTCCATCCAAAAAGGCCACTGTATAAGTCAATTTAATTAAAATCAATCCTTCAGCATGAAGGTGTTTATGTGCGACTTCTTCTTCCCATTTCGGACTGGAAAGATCCTGAGGCATACCTTCTCCTTCTAATGAGGCTATTTTATTTAGATCCTTGCTTGAGTAGGTAATGCTGTACTTGTTAATCTTAACCGACTTATCTGCACATTCTAATTCAAGTTTGGCGTTTTTCAATTCCGCAATTTTTACTTTGGAATTTACTAGTTCAACCTTGTTTCCATTGATCTTCAATACAACAGTTCTGTTTGGTTCAGCTTTACCTTGTGCCATTAAACCAATAGTCAAACAAACAAATAGAGTTAATAAGATGGATCTCATTTTCAAAAAATTTTATTTTAAAGAAATGAATATAAGGATTTATCGAACGTACTTAAGAAATTAATTAAGCACTAGTATATTCTATTTCATTAATGGCTTAAAACTTCCTCTGGGCTTTTGAAGAATTCCTTGGTTATTGAAAATGAAACCCCTCTGATGTATAAGCTAACTAGTAACAAAGGCGCCATGAAGTGTGGAGCTCTCCAGATGGATTCAAATAAATAGACACTGTAGACTTCTTCAATAGGTGCGTGATAATAATAACCTACAAACCTTGCTAGTGAAGTAAGAACCCCCCAGAAAATCATGTAAACCATAGCGATAAGTTGAAGAGGTTTGATGAACAACACAAATGCAACAATAAAATCCAATATCCCGGCAATTAGTAAAAATGTTTCTGCACCATCTGTATTAAAACCCAGTATATTTTGGGTCATCTGAATAAATCCTCCAGGAACAAAATGTAGGCCAATGGCAAAAATCCCATGTCCAATAAAAGTTAATGCTGAAAGTAATTTTAAAATCAGTACGAGTGATTTCGCTTTAATTCTAGTGTGAAAAATATACAACACAGGAAAACCGATTTTAAGAGCATGTTCGATCAATTGCTCCGGAACGTATTTGTTCTGGGTAAAAGCAAATACGGAATCCGATAGTAAAATAATGGAACATAAAAGAAAAATCCATTGAAATTTTACTTGTTTTTCCCATGGTAACAGTAGAGTTGTGAAAATCGAATTTGTGAATGCAAATCAGTCTAGAATTACAATTTATGATATAAATGGAAAAGTGATGTTGGATCAAATATCAACAGATAATCCAATCATATTAAACATCAGTAATTGGGAGAGAGGTACTTACAATGTTAAAGTTACAAATACAGACACAAACGAAACGAAAATAGATCTATTGATTTTACAATAGACTTCTAAGTTTCTTGATTTTAGTTATAGGAGCTTTCGAAAAAAGCCCCTTTTTTCTAAACATCCAATAATTCGTCATTTTCTGCAAAAACTGCTGCTGGATTTTTAGGATCTGGTCCATATTGATTGGGTCCTTTGTCTCCATCTGTAACAAAAAGAACTAATAGCCAGATTCCACCTACTAAAGGGATTAATGCAACCAATAACATCCAACCACTCTTATTTGTATCGTGTAACCTTCTTACACCAACGGCCAAACTTGGTACAAGAATAAAGAGGGAATAAAGTCCTCCTAAAAGTCCCCATCCAGTAGTTTCATCATAGGTTCCTATTATCCCGTCGACTACACCTAAAATAAGGGAAAAAATTAGGTTCATAAGAAAAAACATCCAATACTCTTGTCGTCTTGCCCGACCATTGAAATCGGCATACTGCTTCAACACTTTCAAATACCATTGCATAGCTTAAGTTTTTTATTTTTATTGTAACGCATTAAATAAAGTCATTTATTCCATGAGAACAAAATAATTCTTTGCTTCCATGAACACTTCTAGGCAATATTCATATTGTATTTTTCCTTATTTTGTTGACGTTTAATTTATTAAAATAGAAATGAGCCGTTTTAAACAAATAGATTTATTTGTAGAAAAAATTCATCAATCCGCACTGAAAGAACAATTGAGTGCGGTACTCCTTTATGGAAAACAACTGCGACAAGAGTCTCCTAATCAAAAGACCTTTCATCTAATGTTTGTGTTTTCCAAGATTCAAGCTGATTCTCTTCAGCTCCTTGCAGATTTACTGTGTGAAGAAATGGAATTGAATATTGAACCCTTTATTTTAATCATCAGTGAATTACAGAAGTCAGCAGATGTTTACCCCATCAAGTTTATGGACATTTCGGAAAATCATGAAGTTGTATTCGGGACTGACCCATTTGATCAGGTTGAAGTTCATAAAGAAAATCTTCGCCTTCGATGTGAACAGGAATTGAGGAATATACTCTTAAGATTACGCTACGTTTACGTTAAAAATGAAGGAGATTTAAGACCCGTGCGCATGGAAACCAAAAATACTTTGTACCCAATAATGAATAATTTAGAAGTAATCATTATGCTTAAAAAAGATAAGATCATAAACGATTATGAACAAATTTTAAGCGCAATGCATTCAGAATTAGATATAGATGTGTCATCAATTAGAGAACTAAAAAATTGGCATGACTCGGGTGTTGAGATAAACCACTCAGATTTTCTAAACTTGTTTTCACGCTATCAAAAATTATTGGACCAATTGATTCAAATTGTTGATCTGCATTAGTATGTATTTTATTATTGATTTCATTGGAAGTATAAAAGGCCCAGTATTTTTGGGAGTATTCGCCGCTTGGGCAGTTCTTATCTGGGTAATCTATCTGATTCGGCCGATTGTAAAACCTCCTAAAGTAAAAAGAATGGATGTTCCAGGTCTGGATGGCTATTCTTACACTTTCATAACAGAGGATTACAATAAGCTAATAGAATTTATCGTCCTTAATTTGTACTCCAAAAGATATATTGAACTCAATATGAATAGTTCGCGTACGAAAGTGGGGATTAAGCCTGTTGCTTCGAATTTAAGACCTCATGAAAATGAATTAAAAGAAATTGAGAAAATCATTTTTAATGAGATTTCTAAAGAACAAACGGATTTCCAATCATTCCTTGAACATTGCAATTCCAGCAGTGTAAAGAAGAAATTAGATCGAATATTAGGAAGCTATGAAGATGCATGGGAAGCATCTGGTTTTTTATACGGAACTGAAATTCAGAAAAAACAAGTACTCTATTTAAGAGTGTTTCAAGGTATTGTTGCCCTTCCTGGAATCATCAAATTAATTATCGCTCTAAGTAGAGGCTATACCAATGTTCAGTTTCTGATTTTTGAGTTGATCTTCTTTACCTTCTTTGTCCCCCAAATATTAAAAAGAATAAGAACGCTAGGTGGTCTTACTCCTGGCGGCAAAAAATATATTGAACGTTTAAAAAAACAATACTATTCCAGAGATCGAATCAAACACATTGTAAATGAAGAAGATGAACTAAAAGCTGCTGTCAACAATAATGAATATATTCTTTCCGGAAATTTATTAAATGTATCACAGGTTTTAAATATGGGCACCACTGCATTCATTGCCGCTTTGGCTGCTGCTTCAGCCTCGAGTTGCTCTTCCTGTTCTTCGTGCTCTTCTTGTTCGTCGTGCTCTTCTTGTGGAGGCGGATGTAGTGGCTGTGGAGGTTGTGGCTAGAATGAATGCGATCGAAAATATATCAAAACTAGGCTCTGGCATTGGTTACAGAAATGAAATCAAAGATGAATTAATATTTGACCATTCCGAAATTGATTTTGTTGAAGTTATTGGAGAACACTTTATGGGTCAATCTCCAGTAATGCAACAACAACTTGAAGATCTGCTGGATGAATATATCGTTATACCACATTTTATTGGGTGCTCTTTTGGATCTGCTCAAGGAATCGATTTACTTTACTTAGAACGGGTGGCTCGTTTGTTGGAGAAAATTAATCCTCCTTATTGGAGTGAACACATTGCCTTTACAGAATGTCACGGAATTGAAATAGGCCACCTCACTCCTTCACCTTATACGAATGAAGCGCTCGATGTATTTTCTAAAAACTTAGAACTTGCCAAACAAATTATTCCTTTTCCCTTAATTTTGGAAAACATTAGCTACATTTTAAATGATCCAATTCAACAGATGTCAGAAGCGCAGTTTTTGAAAAGTCTCTTTAACGCAAATCCCGATGTTGGAATGCTTCTAGACATCACAAATCTGTATATTAACTCTATCAACCATCAATACGACTTCAAAGAATGGCTCAGCTTAGTTCAAACTAACAATATAGTTCAAATTCATTATGTAGGTCACGATGTGCGAGAGGGGATGCTGATCGACAACCATTCCTACCCTACTCAAGAACCCATTTGGCAGCTTATGCATTACATTAAACCCCTATGCACAAATTTGAAAGGAAGTGTTTTAGAGAGAGACCATAAATTCGGATCAATGGATGAGCTAAGGATGGAAACGAAAAAAGCGAGGAGTATTTTGTTCCAATGAATTTAATTGAGTACCAAAAAATATTAACCCTAATACTTACATCGAAATCGTCAAGGGATGCTTTTCTTTTAAACAAAAAAGCTTTTCTAGAAAAAAATTCTGTGTCAGAGGAAAACAAAACACGATTTCTAGCTTTAGATGCCCTTCAAATAAAAGAATCCGCCAATGGTCTAATTAGAAAAAGATGGGGAGTAGTTAAATCTCTACTCAATTTAAACGAATTCGAAGGCGACAAACTCAAAAATCATTTTTTCCTTTATGCAGAAAACAATGCGATTCAAGGTCAGGTTTTCAAACATCAGTCAGACGCTCTTTCCTTTATAGAAACAACAAAAACACTTGAATTGAATAAGGATCTTAAAGCACATTTGAAGAAACGAAAAGAATTCATCCAGGATTATCTCAGAACTGAAGGATATCTTCCAGAAAAAAAAGCCAAATGGAAGAGAATTCTAAAGTTCTAATTAAATTTGCTTAACAATTGATTAATAGCTGATTATCATAGATACATGAAGTATTCCCTTTGCTCTATACTGCTCCTCGCATTCTTAAGCATAAATGCACAGCAGAAACGAATATTACCCCCTTCAGGTAACAACCTGTTTATTTCAGATATTGATTTTACAGCTGAGTCCGACAAAATTATTTCTGTAGGATTTGATCAAAAGATTGTAGTTTGGGATATTGCTTCTAAAAAACCCATACACACCATCACTCATCACAGAAGACCTATTCATGCCGTAAGTGTGAATGAAAAAGGCGATCGATTTTTAACTGCCGGTGAGGATTCAACCATAAATATTTGGGATACTCGTACATTTAAATTACTTGCCTCGATTTCATTTGGAGCACCAGTATATCATGCAGAATATGGACGAGATGATTTATTTTGGATTGCCTCTTCACCTACTGGGCAAGTGAGCATATACAATGCAAACACTAATGAATTAGAACATTCCTACAAAATAGATTCTGATTTCCTAAATCAAGCTGTACTTTCTACAAATTCAAAATTATTCTTTACAGGGGATAATGCTGGTGATCTAAGAGCGTTTGGAGTTGCAGACGGCAAGGAATATCTCAAACATAACTTTCAAACCCCCATCAAAAGTATGAAGTTCTCGCCCGATCGGAGCCTAATGATCCTGCATTTGGGGAATGGACGCGCAGAATTACTTCAAATGCCTGACATGAAAGATTTGGGCGCATATCCCACCTCAACTAGAACGTTTTTAAGCAACAAAGATCTGGTTTCAGAAATTGATATTTCCAATGATAGTCAGTGGCTCATTAGTGGGCAAGCCAATGGTCATATTGATATTGTTCGACTTGAAACGATGATTAAGCAAGCTGTTGTAAGCAATCACCCTTTTATCGTAAAAAGTATTTTTTCTAGAAATGATCGGTATGCCGCGATTGTAGGAACTGATCTGAATATAACGGTTTTGGATTTGATCGACTACGGAGATACTAGTTCTAGACGAGTACCCTATAAACTACTTCGACAAGAATCGGATATTCCAAAATGGATTCAATTTCATCCAGACTCTACAATTGCTTTTTCAGGTTATTACTCTAATCACTGGGACTTGAAAACAGGTATTTTTACTAGCTTACCTGTATTTGAAGATATTTACGAAGACCTTACCTACCGCTTTGATTTTGTTGAAGGAAAAGATCATCAACTGTATTTTGATCTAGAATCTATGCTTTTTTTAATTAAATGTGATACCTCTATTTACAGGCCTTACAACTTAAAATTATCGGACAATGAAGAGTACTTAGCTTACATGCGTGGTGGAAAAATATATCATGTAAAACTTAGTGATAAATCGATAGTTAACACCTTCGATAATTATGGACGATTGGCCACTGTAGATAATTCAGGAAAATATGTTATTACAGAAGACGAAAAAGGAATGTGTGTTAATGGCAAACCGGCTAATCTACCCTACCAAATTGAAGGAGCCGATATTTGGGAAGACCTCCTATTAGCCGGAACCCTGCAAGATGAATATTGGGTGTATGATTTGAGTAAGAAAAAGATACTCAAAAAATATAAAGTGCCTCTTGGAAGTGCGGCATCCGTGAAGTTTATGGATGGAGCTGAAAAGGCTGTGCTTGCAGGTTTTACAAAGGAACTCAAAATAGTAGAGCTCACTTCCGGCAAGACTTTATCTGCTCTCAGCGTATCCAATTCAATTACTGATGAAATGACCCTCTCTAAAGATCAACAAATGATCGCAACCATCGGGGATGACCGCATCATTCGACTTTTTAAAGCAAATTCTGGCACTCTGGAAAAAACTTATGAGATTTATACTTTGAAAGATCATGGTTCCGTGGCCGTTAGTGACGATGGGTATTACATTTCTTCGAATTCAGCTCATAATAATTTGGCTTTTTATTTCAATGGTAAAGTGTATCCTGGCTCATATTTTGACCTGGAATTTAATCGTCCTGATCTCGTTTTGAAAAATTCGCCCTATTCAAACGAACAGACCGTAAACTTTTACGAAGAAGTAGTTCAATCCAGAAAAAAGAAAACAGGTGAGCTTTTTGATCTTAATTTGCCTTTTATCGAATTCTCAAATAAAAGTCAATATTCTGTGCAGATTGAACAGAAAGAGATTAAAATGAAATGTCAACTCCCAAAAGAACTCACAGAGAACGAACTCGCATTCTTTAATAACAACGTGCCTATTCATCCCCTGGTTAAAAAAAACGGCACTGAACTTGAAATTGAATTTACTCTAATCCCTGGCAAAAACAAATTGGAAATCTGTCCCAAAAAAGGCGAGAACTATGGTTTACGCGATTATTATGAAATCACTTATGACATTAAAGAAAAACCTGAATTGTATCTGGTTTGTATGGGAGTATCCGAATTCACAAATAAAGGTTTTAATTTAAAATATGCCGCGAAAGACACAAGAGATTTTTACAACGAAATAAGTAGTTCAAAAGAATTTAAAAAAGTACACGACCTGATACTTACCAACGAAGATGTAACCAAGGAAAAAATATTAGATGTTCAGAAATTCTTAAGCAATGCAAAAGAAAATGATGTAGTCATGGTGTTTATTGCGGGTCATGGTGTTTTAGATGATCAATTTGAATACTATTACGCGACACACAATATGGATTTTCAAAACCCAGCAAAAGAAGGAATTTCTTTTAACGAGCTTGAAGATTTGCTTTCATCGGTAGCGGCAATCAATAAAGTTCTATTTATGGACACCTGCCACTCAGGTGAATTGGAAGAAGAGGAAGTTGTTCAGGCGGAAAACAAAATCGACGATGGTGAACTTACCTTTAGAGGGACTAACGCATTAACTTACTCCAATTCTTATCAACAAAAAGCTACGTATATGAATGCCCTTTTCAGTGATTTAAGGACCAACAATGGGGCGGTAATTCTATCTTCATCAAGCGGAGTAGAGTTTTCCATGGAGGGAGATAAATGGAAAAATGGCTTGTTTACCTACTGCCTCCTAAAAGGACTTAGAGAAAATCAAGGCGACTTAGACAATGATGGTTCCATTAACATTTCTGAACTTTTGAGTTATATTAGTAATCAAGTTTACTATTTATCGCATGGTCAGCAAAGACCCAATCTAAGACAATCCAATATTGCATTAGATCTAAAAATTAAATAAATGATGAAACACATTCTTTTTATTTCAATATTTCTCACAGCATCACTTATTTTCGGTCAAAATGTTGAAGGCTTTACAGTAATTAGTACTTCAAATGTAGCCATTAAAAATGCCGATCATTTCGCGCTTGAAAATGGTGAGGCGATCCAAAAAGTAAAACAAACCAACACATTCAACATTAGCTTTAAAGACTCCATATTGATTCATACCCCAGGAGCATATAAAAGCAAAGAAGGAAAAAAATCAATGATTTCACAGGTATATAAAATAATAAATATTCTCAACGTTCAAGACAATAATGGTATTGATCTTTTTCTGATTACTGTCAAAAGTGGAATATCAGGTAAAACTTATGAGTATTACATTGAGCATAATGGAAAAGAAGTCCGCTTAACTCAAATTTATGAAATGAAAGGCTCTAAAGAAGCGGGATATAATTATTCCGGAGTTCGTTTTGATGGTCTGGATTTTTGCTTGATTCGATCTTATTACCGCTAATCAGTCGTCTTTTGGAGAAATAAAATACAAAAGAATATCTTCTCTTTTCTTAGTTTTTACAATTCGATAGATTCGGTCTGTTTGATCCAAATAAAAGTAAAAGTACGACTCCACTCCATGGGTTTGATCCTCATAAAGAAATCCAGTAACATTCTGATGTATAACCACATTGCCCGAATCCAGTCGAATACCCATAAAACCTTCCTTTTCTCCTTTGTAAAAAAAATCTTCATTCATGGCACTCGTAGTAATATTTATCAAGCCACCTTTAGATGAAATTTCAAACAAAAAAGGATCCACTTTTTCTACACCTATAAGTTCAAATTCATTTCCTTTCCATTTAAACTTCTGGTACAAATACAAACTGTCTACTTTATTATGGCGGTTAAAATTTTGATACAAAGAATCATTGGCTTGAACCTGAGTCCAGGCTGAAAAAAGCATACTGCTGAAAAATCCGAAAACCAAAAGTCTCAACATATTCAATTCAACGTTTATTTTTATTGAATGTTGCAAATTGCATGCCTTTAAAAAGAAAACATTAATTTAGGAAAATGGGTGCATTTATTTTTCTTTTTCCATTACTTGTCTCTTGGACACCTTTAACACAAGACAAAAAGGAATTGATAGAAATAAGACAAATTACGGAACATGTGTTCGTCCATACCTCTCTATTAATTATACCGAACTACGGATCTTTTCCATGTAATGGTTTGGTATACATAAATGAAGGAAAAGCGGTTATCATTGACACCCCAACAGACTCGTTAGCAGCCGATAGCCTTTACAGCTTTATAGTCAAGAATAAAAAAGCTCTTCCAATTGCAGTTATTATCAACCACTTCCATGATGACTGCTTGAACACCTTAAGTTTTTTTCATGGTAAAGGCATTCCATCGTATGCGTCTCAAAAATGCATTGAACTAGCTAAACGCGATGGCTTACCACAACCTCAAATTGGATTTACATCTACCAATTTCATACCAGTTGGCAGTTCCATTGTACAAAACTTTTTCCCAGGGGAAGCACATAGTCCCGACAATATTGTAAGTTACATTCCACAGGACCAAGTTTTGTTTGGTGGCTGTATGATTAAAGAAATGAATGCCAAGAAAGGTAATCTTAGCGATGCGAATATTAAAACTTGGTCAAAAACAGTTCAAAAGGTCCAAAATAAATTCAAAAAAGCTAAAATCATCGTTCCCGGACACGGAAAAGAAGGAGGTCGTGAATTGTTCGGCTATACTATTGATCTTTTCCATTCGAACTAAGATTTGATTGAAGAGGTTGAATAATCTCTTATTGATCTGTATATCGTATAAAGCAAAAATACTGCGGATAAAACCAATATAGTTATATGTAATTCAACCGGAATTTTTCCAAATACCTTCTGTAAGTCCCAACCATTCCAACTCCAGTTTTCCATAGACACACTGAAGTCTGCCAACACACCAAACAAAGCCAAAGCAAAAAAGAAAATAGCCATCACTACACCCATCATTTGTGGGCGCATACCTAAAGGTTGAACTTTACGGGTTTCTATAGAATCAATTTGGCGCATAATTTCATTTTCCATATTTAATCTACTGGTGGTTTCCAGCTTAAACACATCTTTTGGTAGATCTCTTTTCAAATCAGACATAATTGGCCTCCTTTCTTAACACATTAATTTTTTTCTTCAGTTTTGAGCGTAATCGAAATAAAATTGTTTTGATTTTTCCTTGGGAATGATGCGTGATTTCAGCAATTTCGGCGATACTCAGCTCATCGTAATAATAAAGACTTAAAAGAGATTGTTCTAAGGGGCTTAAAGACTCAATAGCCACTTTCAAAAGCTCGGTGTTGTCCAAAGGAATCTCTTCCTCTTTCGAATAAACTGCATCTACATTCCCTGAAATTTGATCAAATTCCTCAAGAACTAAACTCTTTTTTCCTTGTCTAAACTCTTTACAAATTCTTCTATATGTAATGGTATATGCCCAAGTTGAAAAACTACTTTTGAACCTATAAGCTGCCAGATTCTTGTAGATTTCAATAAATGATTCTTGCAAAACATCTTCTGCCTTTTCTCTATTCTGTAACATACGAAGACACAGACCGAAAAGTCTGTCTTCGTAGCGCTGGATTAAAATTCGAAACTGATTTTTATCCCCGCTAAGTATGTTCTCTATTACCTCTTGATCTACCAAACTATTCGTTTACAGATTCTTTCTTTGCCATATTGTGGTAAGCAAATAATGCAATCCCAATAAATAAACAAATAAGCGCGGGAATGGCTACATCAGATCCTGGAAGAGAACTGTTTTCTTGTATAATATTCCCTAAAAACAATCCCAATCCAACGGCAATCAAAACCAACGCCCCTTTTCGACTATCTTTGTTCTTTCGTCGCTCATTTTCATATTCTTTGATGTTTATTCCCTTTTCAAGCATAGACATTTTCTCTCTGTGACTTGACATGATAGCAATGTACGTTATTCCAAAAGTCATTGCAAAAACCGCTATCGGCACTAATACTTCAACCATAATTATCTGTTTTTATTCTTTAGTGTCCCTAAATGTGTGCAGGTTTCAATTTTTTTCATTTTAATCAAAAAAACATCTCTTTACTAACATATATATTTGTTTTTCAGCGCATTAAAAGTC
>JAWKMJ010000026.1:0-46609 GCA_041392305.1 Crocinitomicaceae bacterium | reverse complement strand
TAAAATAGGCTGTGATCGCGCATGTTGAACCATCTGCCTGGGCAGTGAAGGCAAAATTTGCACTTGTCCCAAATGGAGGTGAAATTGTCACCCCATCGCCATTACAGTCTTCAATGACCAATGTCCCAGTTGCGGGCGGATCTTGAAACTCTAAAGTTCCAGTAACTTGGTGAGTATTTCCTGGATCACAAGCACCAGTTGCAACATTAATCGAAGTCATTGCGCAGTTCAAACAGGGATCAACTGTAATAGTGACCGAGGCAGTCCCTGTACAAGATAAATTGGCAGATCCAATGTCCACAGTGTAAGTTGTAGTTGTTGCGGGTGATGCTGTAGGATTAGCAATATTTGGGTCAGAAAGTCCAGCTGATGGTGACCATGTGTAATCTAATGCCCCCGGACCGCATACAACCGTTGTTCCAGATCCCAGCACCCCATTAGGTGGATTCGAAACCGATGCTACTAAGTTTCCATTAGCATCATATAAAAACATTGAGTTTTCATTATTATCATCCCCACTATCATAATCCAAAAGAATTACATCGCCATCATTGACCGGAATAGTTATCACATTTTGGCAAGGAGTTGAATTACCGCAATCTTGCACATCTACACCAGACATATACAAAACTCCATTGATATAGATGTCCACCCAAGCATCATTTGGGAAAAACCAAGCATTGGATTCCCAGCCATCACCATAACTATCATCCAAAACCAATGTGTAATCACAGTTTGGAGCACTTGCATTGACAGTAGCATCTAATGCCACAACATCTCCAGCACAAATCGTTTGGTCTGCTAAATTGGGTGGTGTCAAGTCAGTAAAAACAATATCATGTGTAGTGGAACAATTGAATCCGGCATCACCGACAGTGAAGGTTACTGCGATGTTTCCAGATAAACCAGATGGATTAAAGATTCCTGTAGCACTATTCACTCCTGTTCCTGTAAATGTCCCTGTACCGGCCGTAGTTGTATTCAAATCAAATGGTGTTGTTTCCCCAACACAAAACAAAGGAGGTGACCAATCAGAATTACAGATTGGGGGAGGAAAAGCCACAACAGTATTACAGGACCATCTACCATTTAATTGTGTAAATCCAGACCCCAAATTGGTTGCATCTGAAGACCCTGCAAAAGTAACACTAGTTGGTGCAGCATCTACTTGTAAAACCAAAGTAAAACATTCAGTTGGGTCTCCATCATCCAGGAATATAGGTGCCCCATCATTGTCCCAATCACCCCATTCGGCAGAGTTAGGAGTCAATTGATTGAAATTCATGGTTACCCCAGTTGCATTACTTGTAATGCTTGGTGTAGAAGTACCAATAATATTTGCACCATTTATAATAGCTAACACTCCATGAACAGAAGATCCCGTACCATTTGAAGGTGACTCACAATATTCTATAGTTACTTCATAGACACCACCTCCGATGTAGGTAGTTGAAATCGCGTTGACATCGAAGCCATCACAGGAGTAAGAATAATCAAAAGAGTAGAGTATTATGGCCAATGCCAACATCCCACGAAAAAAATATTTCATATTATAACATTTTTGAATGCTACTACTTAGCTAATAAAATCTTGTGGGTTTTAAATATTTCATGTGAATAGGTTACAAGAAAGTAAATTCCGTTTTCCCAATCACTCAAGTTAGTAGTAAATTTCAACTTATTAACGACCTCCTTCAATAAAAGGTTGCCTCTTGCATCATAAATTTCTAGTAAATCAATAGGAATATTAGAAGCAAAGTTTAAAATTCCATCAGTTGGATTTGGATATATAATTATATCTTCAGCTAGTTCTTTTTCAGAGAATCCCAAATGGTAAGTCAATGAATCCTTCAGAATCGCTACGAAAAAGTCCTTGTTATTAGGAGAAGTAAAAGTCTGGGAATTAAAAAGAATTGAAGTTAAATTAGCGCCTGTAATCACAATTTTATCTCCTTCAATGCCCATTGAAGTTGAATACACGACACCAGTTGTTTGAGTGGAACTAAGGTTTTTTTCCCAAATCAAACTCCCATCCAAATTACTCAACTTCACTAGTATCGGCTCATCAAAGCCACTAGTGTTAAGGGTTTGACCTCTAAATTCAATCCCACTATGAGCTTCCAAAAGGATTATTGGATCAAAATTTTCATCTAAAACGATTTCGTAGGCTTCATCTGAATTTATCCCTCCAATGCTTTCAGCCCAAACAATATTTCCCAGAGAATCGTATTTTACAACAATCCCATCGAAAGAACCATTAGATGTAAGAATATTTCCTTGGACATCCAGTATTCCTTCAAACTCACCTACAGCGAAAACATTAGCAGAATCATCACAGATGATATCGTATCCGTGTACTTCGCCTGTTCCCTCAATCGTTGTAATCCATTTATGATTTCCTTCTGAATCAATTTTCGAAACAAACATATTATGATTTAGATTTCCTGTGTTGATCAGTGTATCTATAAAAACAGTACCATCGTTGTAAGCACCGGTTAAGAATGCATTATCATCAGAATCAAGACTTAATTTTATTCCATAATTTGCATCACCCTGCGATTTTACTGCCCAAAGAATGGAATCTAGTGACGGGCTATATTTTAACAAAAAGAAATTTGTACCTGTAGGAACGGTCATTGAAAAACCACCATAATTAAGATATTGTCTAAACTCTCCACAGATCATTAAATTACCTTGAGAATCAAATTGAAAATCCATGTAATCTGCATTGTAGGTGTCGGGTTGCCAGGTTTTAATAAAATTTCCTAGAGTATCGAAAAAAGCAATAAAAGCTCCTGTCTGATTACCATTTAAAAGGGTATCTGTTCCGATGAATAATGAATCTGTAAATTGTCCCGAAACAAGTACCTGATTTTCATAGACCTCAATATTTGTAATCGCATCCAAAGACGTTCCATTTAGAGGTACAATCCATTCTGTAAAGCCTGTCATACTTGCTTTAGCAACAAATACATCCTGACCACTTAATCCGTTTACAGAACTAAATCCAATACTCATAACATTTTGGTAGGTGCCTCCAAAATAGATCTTGTTCTGGTATACTTGTGTACTGATACCATTACTTTTATTAGAAGAAGAACCAGTAATAAGAGTTTGCCAATTCTGGCTAAAAATAGGAAATTGAATCCCTATAATAAATACAAGAAGCAGTGTACGTTTCATGATTTGAGCAATTGTAGCAGTATTATATCATTCCTTTAGATTTGAACTCTAAATATTTATTGATTGAATTTAAAGTTAATTCTTCAGGCTTACTCAATATACATTGAATGCCATTATTTCGCAATTCGATGAGCAACTTTCTTTTATCCATTATATGTTTTTCGGCCAAAGTGTTAAAGTAAATATCATTCACGTTAAAGGCCTTTTCCATGAAAATCTCTTCAATTTCTGTGTTTTCAAAGAAAATAACGGTAAGTAAATGTTTTTGGTTGATTCTTTTTAGAATTGGCAGATTTCTTTTCAAAGAATATTCAGATTCAAAATTTGTGAATAGAAGAAGGAGGCTTCTTGTTTTAACTTGCTCTCGAAGAGTATAAAACAATAGTTCAAAATCAGTTTCCTTAAAGTGTGTTTTCTGATTATATAAATTCTCCGAAATTTTCTTGAGATGATGTCTTGATTTCTCAGCTGGCAAACTTGCTGCTACTTTGTTTGAAAAGGAGATTACGCCTACTTTATCTCCTTTCTTGATAGCGATATTGGAAAAAGCAAGAGTTGAATTGATTGCATAATCGAGCAAAGTTAGCCCTTCAAAAGGCATTTTCATCGCTCTACCTTTATCTATCAAACAATAAATACTCTGAGATCTTTCATCCTGATACTGGTTAATCATCAACTCGTTTTTACGTGAAGTAGCCTTCCAGTTGATCCTTCTGAAGTCGTCTCCTTGGACATAGTTTTTGATCTGTTCAAACTCGTTATTATGACCCAGAGTTCTAATTTTTTTAATCCCTCTTTCTCTTGTTGATTTATTGAAAACAATCAATTCAAATTTTTTCATCTGGAGAATAGATGGATAAACTGCAGTTTCTGATCTATGATGTATTACGACTCTTCTTTCCACCAAACCTAAAACCGATCTGGTAAACAAATTGGAATTTTCAAACACAAACTTACCTCGTTCATTTGGTATGAATTCATGCTTTTGTTCTGAAGTCGAATTTGCATTCATTCTAAAGGTGACTAAAAATTTTCTTTTTTGAATTTGAAAAGGAAACTCTTCAAAAAATCGAATCATTACGGGAAAAGGATAGTGATTTTCTATTGTGTACTCCACCGTATTTTCATCACCTAAATTAGATATAGGAGCCAATTCTCTCTTTAGCGTAATTGGATTTCTTTTTGCAAAGAGTACGAAAATATCAAGCACCATAAATCCGCCTAAAACAATCAAACTAATTTGACCAACTTTAAATAAAAATGGATAAACCAAAGCTAGAATAAAGATCAGAATGATCCCACTCAAAGCAATAAAAGGACGATTTGTGAGGAAAAAATGCTTCATTTATCTCGGCACTTCTACTGTTTTTATGATCTCCTCAATTACATTTTCAGGTTCAAGTCCTTCCATCTCTGCTTCCGGACTCAAAATGATTCGGTGATTATAGATATGGTTGGCCAATTTTTGCACATCTTCGGGAATTACGAAATCTCTTCCACTAATTGCAGCGAGTGCTTTGGAAGCCTTCATCATTGAAAGAGATGCTCTTGGTGAAGCTCCTAAATAAATTTGACCATGATTTCTCGTTTTGTTTGTTATCTCGGCTATATATTTCAAGATCTGATCTTCTACCTTTACCTCTTTAACTATATCCTGAATAGCTTTCAAATCTTTAGCATCGAAAACCTTCTGAATAGCCTCCAAAGATGCTGTCCCTAAATCACTTTGGTAACGTTTCAAAATTTGAGTTTCATTTTGAAGAGTGGGGTATTTCAATTTGATTTTAAATAAAAATCGATCAAGTTGCGCTTCAGGAAGGTTATATGTTCCTTCTTGTTCAACAGGGTTTTGTGTAGCCATCACCAAGAAAGGGAACTCCATTTGGTATTGGTGACCATCATAAGTAATCTGTCTTTCTTCCATAACCTCAAATAACGCCGCTTGGGTTTTTGCCGGAGCCCTATTGATCTCATCTATTAAGACAATGTTTGAAAAAATCGGGCCTTGTTTAAAATCAAACTGAGACGTTTTAAGACTATAAATATTTGTTCCAATCACATCGGAGGGCATTAAATCGGGTGTAAATTGAATTCGGGCAAAATCCACGGAAAGTGATTTGGCCAGTACTTTTGCGGTCAACGTTTTTGCAATTCCAGGGACTCCTTCCAAAAGAATATGGCCATTGGTGAATATTCCCACCAACATTAATTCTAAAAGATCATCCTGACCAATAACATAATTGCTGAATTCATTTCTAGCTTTAAAAACTTTGTCTCTTACCTCAGCTATCTTAGGATTTACGCCAAACACCGAAGCAACGGAAGATGTTTTTTGCTCCTCGGTTTTCTCTGCTTCCGATTCTGAATTTGGTTTTGAAGAAGAATAATCTTCATTCATTCCTTCTTGAGGTTCTTTTTCATTTTCATTCATCATTTCAGTTTTATATTTCGAATGGTTTGAACTAATATTTGTTGATCTTTTGCAGAAAGATCTCTCATATCTATTTTCATTTGTGCATTATTTGAGGTCAGCTCAAAAATTTCATTTCCCTTTTCATATTTTGAAGTTTGCAGCTGAAGTAAATTGAACTGTTTTCGATCGATCCATTTTTGGTACGACAGCTCCCCTTCTCGAACAACGATTAATGGCGTTGAAAATAAAACATATCCAAAAATAGCCGTAAACAGTCCAAATAAAATGAACAGTGTCCCTATTCCAGCTCCAAGGGTCAAAAATACAATACCTAAAAACAAGACCAATGCTCCTGCAATAATTATAGAAAGGGGCATTTTTCCTCCTCTCATTAATTTAATATCCACTTCTTTTACTCCTGGAATTTTTTCGTGATGTCGCCTCGCTCCTTTGCAATTAGAGTAGAATTCCTCAAGTTTCTTATGAGTATCGATCAGGTATTCATTGGATATCGAGTCATTTGATGCTCCAAATTCCAGTTTCTTGATCAAGGTCTCAATTCGTTCCTCTGAAATGTTAGACTTTTGAGCTAGTTTAAACTTAAATTCCTCATCTAATTTTTTTGAATCAAGAAAGTAGTAATGACTTATGAAATTTTTAAAGTTCTGTAATTTGATCTTAATCAAATCTGCATTATCTCCTTGATTGCGATATAGTTTTGAAATAGTTTCCACAAATTCTAAAGAAGTGTTTTGGTTCTGTTTGACTACAGGGATAATTGAAAAATATCTTTTGGAAGCAAAAGTCCCAAAAATTAAAACTCCTATTAGTAAGATTAAAAAGGCCCATCTTAGACTTTCGTTATTCAAAATAAACTCCAAAACGGATCTCTTTTCATAATAATCCTGATTGTGGAAGTTGGAAGAATATACATCCCAATAAACATCTCCTTTCGGTAATTGGGAAAAGATTTCCTCCGTTAGCAGCAAACCTTCCTCTTGAAGAATACTTACATTAGTGTGTACATAGGGGTTCAGATGAAGAAAGAAATAGCCTTCTCCATACCTTATTCGAATAAAGTCTGTTTTCCCATCTACTGAGCCTAACATATCATAGGTTTCAAAAAAATCTCCCTCTTCAAAATGATTCCAATAAAAATCTACTGTATCATTTTCATTTATGAATGGAATGGAATGGATTTCCTGATTCTTAATTTTTATAGGTGTAGGTTTTTCTCCGGAATAAAATCCATTGGTATAAATATAATCTTCAAAAAGAGCATGTTCCAGATATATGGGAATACTTTGGGTTGAAATATAGGCGGTATTTCCCTGTGCTACAAACTCAAGTAATTTATCCACATTCCCATCACTCATATAGCTTTGATGACCAATAAAAAGGTAGATCGCATTTTTTTCTCCCCGAAGTTCATCCAGATCCATGCGGGTTTGGATCATCTTCAATTTTATTTGTGCAATCCCTGAATCCATCAGTTCCTTCAAGACGAATGTTCCGTAAGGATTTTTATCTGTCGGATCAAAACCATTGGAATAATCCCAATCTGTATTTTCCTGATTGAACTCTTCCCGACCAAAACCACCACCCAAACCAAACCATAGAAGAGCACCTATGAAAAGCACACCTACAATAATCCATATTGAGTTCATATTTCTCATGTGGTCGCAATCTGTTTAAGGTAATTTTTTAAATCCGGTTCTAATTGAAGATAAATGCTTTCACTAATCTCCCTTTTTCCGTACCAAATAATCTCAAATAGCTCCATAGCATTTCGAAACCCATGAAAATCTTTTGTATTATTTAATTCTTTTAGGTAATCGTAATTTGTTTTTTCCTTTTCCCAATATATTTTTCCACCAGAAGACAATTCTTTGAGGATAAATGTGAAATAAATTCGGACGCACTTTCTAAAATCCTTTTCTGCCAAGGCCTTTTCCAATGCCAATTCCAGATCGGACTTCTCAATAGTATGAATATCTAACTCTTCAAATTCCTCTTCAACGACAGTATTTTGTAGTCTTTCATCAGGTTTTCTTTTAAACACAAAGAAATAGACCAATGCTGCAATGAGTAAAATAGCCACTACTATCAATATAGTTTTTGCCAATCCGCCCATAGAGCTAAATCCTGAACTATCGGCAGATTCTCTTTCTCTTTTTTCTCTCGCGCTTCGTGAGCCCGATCTTTCTTCCCCATCACCATAACTCTCCGAATCACGATGATACGTTCCATTATCTGTACCATCTGAAGATTCAGAACTCCTGGAGATCGTTTTGGCTGGAGATTTCTTGTATTTGATCTTTCCTCTAAGTTCTTCCCATTTCACGCGATCAAATTTTTTAGATTCTTGCCCGAGCGAAGGCACTAAAAACAAGAAAAGTACTATGGTTATACAGATTCTCATTCGTCAAAATCAAATTTTTTCTCGTAAATACGACTGCGAGAACCAAATTTTTCAAATTCCTCTGCCAAACCAATAGCTTCTTCCTTTTCGATAGATGAAAAATATTGATAGGAAAAACTCACAAAGAAAATGGGCAGTACAAATCCGATCGCCAGGATAATGATGAATCCAATAAGTGTTGTATAAATCAATTGTGCATCATCAAAAAGGTAGTCGATTAGCGGTTCGAGAATCAAAACAATTAGGTCGGCAATTCCTGGTAAGATTTCAAAACTATCCACCATTCCAAATCCCACAATGGCCATAAGTGCAAGAACAGAGATCCCCAAACACATCCCGAATAGACCTAATGAGCTTCCCCACATGGAGGACCCCATTCTTATACCGTTTGCGATACGATTGAAGTATCCCTTATCTCCAGAAAAATAAATGGCAGAAGGGATGTACATGGCAAATGGAACTACTGGGATCACTAGAATAAGTGCTGCAGCTGGAAAGGTTTGAATGACCGTAACAAAAATAAAGTAAACTACACCAATAGGAAAGATCATTTTGAGGGAAAGATTAAAGAAATCCCTTAAAGAAACAGGCTCTTCAGCCTTTATTGCCAGAACAGATGCAGAGGCAATTGTGGTGATTCCGAGTACCCAAAAAACAAAAACAATCGGATTAAAAAAGGCTCCAATTCCAAATATTACCCTCAAGTTTTCGTGCCAAATCAAATCGATACTCAAGGTAGAGCTAAAACTGTAAATTTGAATACAATAGGAGATAATCATCAAAGGTACTGCAATTCGGAGCACATAGGTGGAAATATATTTGAAATTGATCATCACTTTGTTCATTCCTTGCGTAAAACTTTCGGAACTCGTTCGAATCTTGTATAAGGGATCTAATTTATTATCCGAAAATCTTGGACTAGGTTCATTTTTGAGCATATCTGGGTGATTTCTTGCTACCAATATGGGATAAATGATATAATAGAAAATGATCAATCCGAATGAAATGAGAATGATTCCCCATTTAGCAATATCTGGAAACATCTTATAATTCCTGGTCACAAAACCCTCGAGAAATCCAGCCATAATAAATACTGGAATCAGACTTGCCATAATCTTGGCCCCTCTTTTACCAGCTAATTGCAAAGATTGCATCCTAGAAAAAGTTCCCGGAAATAATAGACCTTTTCCCATAGTAATCCCAGCTGCTGCTGCAATAACGATAGCTGAAATTTCGAATGCTCCATGAATCCATACAGCTAAAAAGGAGGTTAATAACAATCCTTTCTGATAGAACCAATATTGAAAGGCTCCCAACATGGTTCCATTTACCAATAAAAAATAATGGGTTCCAATGGTTGCCAAAAAGCCGAAGATAAAGGTGAAAAAGGCTACCCGAATATTATTGAGTGTAATGGCGAAAAACATACTGAATTGTTCTTGAGTACCATACACTCCCATTGGATCTCCATTCTCGATTCTTTCCAAAGTTTGATCCACATAATAATCGCCCAAAATAAATCGCACAAAATCCGGATCGAAATGCTGGGAAATGGCTCCAATGAAAATCCATAGTGAAAATGAAAGGAATGCCACCAAAAGATTGACTCTTGATTTATATAATTCAATGGGTAAATCGGTTTTCCAAAAATCCAGAAATTTCTTCCAGGTATTCCCCCTTTTCTTATAAAGATTTTTGAAAACAGATTGTGAAAGTTGATTCAAATAAACTCGAACAGATCTTCTTTTGTAAAAGGTTCTGGCATAGGAGAGGTCTTCTGTAATTTCAGTGAAAAGTTCGGCAGATTCGTTAGGGTTGACCTTTTTATCGCCTTTGGACATGCGTTCAAACTTTGCCCACTTCTCCTTGTTTTGCTCGATAAATTTGGTTTCTTTCATTGGTCAGGCTAAGATAGGTATTTCATCCAAATTTTGACATGACCCCAAATTTTTTAACAGTGAACAAGATGAAAACAATTTTAAGGTATTTCATACTATTTAAGAAAGTAATCTACTATTAGAGAAGTTTATCGATATGCGCAAAAAAAAGAATTAAGTAGTGGATGGGTTAAATTGGGCTAAACTACTTGACTCTTGTATAGTTCTGATAGAATAAATATAAAGGTCGATCCGAGCGAGACGCTCGAACCAGCTGGGGATACACATATTATTTATCCTTAACTTACTCTTAAATATTCCTTAGATTATCCACCTTTTGAAATCCTTAGTAATTGATTTCATAAAGAATACTATCTCCTTGATTTAGATAGATTGTGTCATAATGGATTGTTGCAATATTGTTTTTGGTCACTTCCCATCTGAAATAGTAATGCCCCATTGGGTAGGAACTGTAACTAGATTGAGTGAAATTCACACATCCAATATGTTCCCAGCCTAAACTTGGGTTTGTATACCCTGCCTCTGAAGTTGTATACAAAATAAATGAATCAAAACTGTCAAAACAATTAACATTTACAAATTTGTGCTTTATATAACCATAGGGATACAATGCATAATCTCTAACTGTGGTTTCTTTTTTAGGAATTTGAAAATTTGATAGGTTTTCACCCCAATATTTTTCAGCTATTTCAGTATTAGTTAAAGGATAAAAGATATAGTTATGTCCAGTCCAGGTAAATGTATAGCAATATTCACCATTTTCATTAGGCTGCCCGGATCGAATTATTTTATTACTTTGATTTGCTCCTGTGTTGACCTTTTCAATAGATTGGGTTACGTCAGAAATAGGTTCTCCAGTAATTCCATTGTAAAACCGTCCTTTTACTGTTGTATTTCCTGTTTTTTCACAAGAGAAAAGAAACAGCAAAGATATGATTATCAGGTTTTTCATGATCCAAAGATAGCAAACTATAATTGGAGAAGTTTACGGGTTTGCGCAAAGAATGAATTTAGTAGTTGATGGATATAATCGTACCAAACTTCATGGCCCTTTATAAAGATGTTTATTTTCAAGGTTCCGACAGAACAAATATAAATGGTCGATCCGAGCGAGACGCTAAAACCAGCGAGGGGATCTCAAAGTGTTTACAAATCAATAAATTAAATTATAAGTCAAGGTATCTTCTTCATTTAAAAAAATAGTATCATGATGAACTGTGGTCACGTTATTCTTAGTTACCTCCCAAGAAAAATACCAAGTCCCCATAGGCACTTGAGCCCATTAAGTTGGATTTTCATCCACACAACCAAAAAGCTCAATTGGTTGATATCCAGGGTAACTTGATTCATGACTCCTAATAAAAATTAACTTATCATTAACATCAAAACAGTTAGAATTCAACACCCTAAATTTAATTCTCGTACAAGGATAAAATTCATAATCAACTCGATCTATATTCTGAGAATTTTCAGAAAACACCTTTTTAAATCCATCAGTTGCGTAACAATAATTAGATGGAGGCGATAAATAAACTTCATAATATCGTTTCTTTTTAAAAACATAGGTAATCATTGCTTCACCATTTGCATCTGTTTGAAATTGTAAAACTTCTTTCCCAACACCATTATTCTGCCCTGAAGTATTGAAATTTCTTTCAATTAATACTCCATTCAAATTAGCAAATGGCTCTCCGGTACTTGGATTTGTTGCCGTGACAAGTATTGATTTTTCCTTTATGCAGGAGGAAAGAAAGAGCAAAGATATGATTATCAGGTTTTTCATGATCCAAAGATAGTGAACTATAATTGGAGATGTTTACGGGTTTGCGCAAAGAATGAATTTAGTAATTGATGGTAAATGTTTCTTGTTCCCCTTCATCCAGATAAATCGTGTCACTATATATGTTTGTGATACCGTTTCTTATTACGTGCCACGAAAAATAGATTTTGCCCATAGGAACTTTATTATATCCTCCAAGAAAACTATTGCATCCTGGATAAATCCAAGGCCCCTCTTGTAAGGAGCCAATTTGGTTTTGTTTATATAATAACATGGTGTCTGTCTGGTCAAAACAGTTAACATTGTAAGCCTCCACCTTAAATTCAGCATAAGGCAATAGCTCCAATCTCACATTCATCAATTCCCCTTTTTTTACTTCAAGTTGATATCCTCCTATTGTTTGCCCAGCTTCATCTTTCCAGCCCACTAAATGATAGCCCTCATCTATAAACTCATGTAGGACGATGTATGTGTGAAATAAACTCCCGTTGTGCTTTAGAACAAAGTTCCCATCCACATCTGAAATTGCTTCTTGTTTGATTTTTCCAACCGAAGTTAGACTTCCAAGATCATTTACTTTCTTCTTAAGTAATAATCTAACATTTGGTATCCCTTCTCCTGTAATTGGATTGACCACTTTTCCTTCTATGTAGATATTCTTGCCTTCCTTGGCACAGGAGAAAAGAAAGAGTAAAGATATGATTATCAAGTTTTTCATGATTCAAAGATAGCAAACTATAAATGGAGATGTTTACGGGAATTCGCAAAGATATGACTTAGTAATAGAAGGAATGTGGTTTTAATATCATATAATTAATCGTTAGTAAAAAATTTCAAATGTATTTACGGAATCTGGCCAAATCGTTTGAATACTATTGAAATTCGTTGAGACCCCTCCTCTTTTGATGATACCTGAAAGTGTATAAGTTCCTTGAGGTATTTTCACTGGACCAGATGTAAACGTATTGCATCCGACAACCTTTATGTAATAGCCATCTGTTACGATATATTCTGCACTTCTAACATCTAAAAACAAGGAATCATTACCATTATAGCAGTTAATGTTGTCATAAGAAAAGAAGACGTCACAATATTCCAATAGCTCCAGCCTCACATCCATCAACTCCCCTTTTTTTACATCTAACTGATACCCCCCGACATTTTGACCAGTTGCGTCTTTCCATCCTACTAGATGATAACCCTCATTGGGATATTCAACCAATACTATATAATTATTGAACAAACTCCCATTATGAGAAAGCGTAAAGTTTCCATTTATATCGGAATAAGATTCGTCTTTAATAACAGAGCTGGAACCAGAGCCTAAGTCGGAAGTCATTTTGTGCAATACCAGACGTATGCCTTCAATGGGCTGTCCTGTAACAGGATTAACAACTTTTCCTTCTATATATATGTTTTTCCCGTCCTTGGCACAAGAGAAAAGAAACAGCAAAGATATGATTATCAGGTTTTTCATGATCCAAAGATAGTTTACTCAATTTAAAGATTTTTACGGTTTTACCCAAAATACTCAAATCAAATAACATTAGAATTTTTAAATTAAAATTTAACTCAAAAACCCATACAACAAACTCAATCCTCATCCTTTTTCCCAACAAAAATCTTATTTTTACACCCAATGAAAACAATCGAAATCCATACTTCTCACAATGTTATGATCGAATATGAACTCGCTCCTTTAGGATCTAGATTTGGGGCGTTGCTTATTGATATGATCATCTTATTTTTTTATTATTTGATTATTGCAGTAGCAGGTATTAATAGCATGACAAGCGATGGAGATATTGTTTTTATTCTTATCATGTTGATTCCATTAATGACTTATTCCCTTTGGACGGAATTCTTCTTTAACGGACAAACTATTGGAAAAATGGCCTTAGGTATACGTGTAGTAAATGTTGATGGTCAGGCCGCCACTTTAGGCAACTATTTTATGCGCTGGGCTATGAAATTAATTGATGTTTGGCTGTCTGCAGGTGGCTTGGGAGCCATCTTTATTACTTCATCATTTCGGTCTCAGCGCACAGGAGACATCATAGCCGGTACAGCAGTCATACGAAATCGACCTTCTAATTCTTATTCCATTAACGACATTTTAAAGATCAAAAGCAAAGGAGAACATGAGCCTCAGTATTTGAATGTGGTTCAGTTTACAGACGAGGATATGATTCTAATAAAATCAGCCCTTACCCGATTGAATCGATATCCGAATAAAGCACATAAGGAAATGGTTAAAAAACTATTTCATAAATGCGTTGAGAAACTGAATTTGGAAGAACCTCCTAAAGACAAAATTAAATTTTTAAATGCCCTGCTTCAGGATTATATCGTTTTAACCCGATAATTTTATGTCAAAACTTTATGTTATCCCAACACCCATAGGCAATTTGGAAGATATTACTTTCAGAGCTTTGCGCATCATGAAAGAAGTAGATGAGTTGCTTTGCGAGGACACACGAACTACCGCCAAACTCCTGACTCACTTCGAAATTACTAAAAAAACTTCTGCTTTTCATTTACACAATGAGCACAAGATTCTAAATAAAATAGTACAACAGTTAAAAGCTGGAGCTACCTTGGGATTGGTAAGTGACGCAGGAACTCCAGGGATTTCAGATCCGGGGTTTTTGTTGATCAGAGAATGTATTCGAGAAGGTATTGAAGTAGAATGTTTGCCTGGAGCGGTAGCCTTTATTCCGGCTTTAGTCAAATCTGGAATTCCGTGTGATCGTTTTGTTTTTGAAGGTTTTTTGCCTCCTAAAAAAGGACGTCAAACGAAACTAAAAGAATTTGCAGAAAGTGAAAAAACTGTGGTTTTGTATGAAAGTCCGCATAAACTGCTCAAAACCTTAGAACAACTCAAGGAGTTTTGCGAAGAAGACAGACAAATCTCTGTTTCTCGAGAGCTCACTAAAAAATTTGAAGAAACAGTGAACGGCACCATCAAGGAAGTCCTTGAACATTTTAATGAAAACACGGTTAAAGGAGAGTTCGTCATTGTAATCGCAGGAAAATAATGAAAGCCATATTTCTAACAAAAACTGGAGATCCGAGTAAAGCATTCGAGATTCGAGAAACTGAAAAACCACAAATTGGACCTGGAGAAGTTTTAATCAAAGTAGCACATTTTGGATTGAATTATGCGGATGTTTTAGGCAGACTGGGCATTTATCCGGATCGCCCTCCATTACCTTGTGTTTTGGGTTATGAGGTGGCTGGAAAAATTGAAGAAATTGGTGAAGGAGTGGATCCTGATTTATTGGGAAAAAACGTAGCAGGTTTCACTCGATTTGGTGGTTACGCAGAGTATGCTAAAACACTTGCGGAAGGAGTTACCATCATACAAGATGAGTCCAAATTGAAAGAGAGTTTAGGTTTGATTACCCAAGGAGGTACCGCCTATTATTGTTCGCATATCGTCAATAATTTATTTCCTGGGGATATCGTTTTAGTGCATGCTGCAGCTGGAGGCGTTGGATCCATTTTGGTTCAATTGGCTAAGAATGCGGGCTGTACTGTTATTGGTACTTGTGGGAGTCAGGAAAAAGTGGCTTTTGTTAAAGACCTTGGAGCCGATCATGTGATTAACTACCAAACAAGTAATTACTGGGAAGAAGTAGAAAAATTGGTGGGCAAAAAGAAAGTTCGAGTGACTTTCAATGCCATAGCGGGGAAATCATTTAAAAAAGATATGTCTTTACTCGAACCTTCGGGAAGTGTTGTTTTATTTGGGGCTTCAGATCGATCCGGTAAAAAGTTTGGTTTCTTCTCTACCCTCAACATGGTTCGCCAAATGGGATTAATTGTTCCGATTTCTTTTGTGATGAAAAGCACTTCGGTAATTGGTGTGAATATGCTTCGAATCGGGGATTACAAAACACAACTTCTTAAAAAGTCATTAGATGATATGGCTCAATTGCAGGAAGAGGGGAAAATAAAAATTCATCTTGGGGGTGAGTTCAAAGTGGACGAAATTGCAAAGGCACATGAATTGCTTGGGTCCAGAAAATCAAAAGGAAAAATTATTGTGAGTTGGTAGGAATTAATACTTCAAGACCCATCCTGAAATACCATCATTCTTCATCTTCGATCTACCATCGATTGCTTCCTCTTTTGATGCAAATCCACTTGCTGAAACACGGTACAAACCTTTATGTTGATCTAAAATTTGAGCATCATACCCTTTTGCCTTAATTGAAGCAACTAAATTATCCGCATTGGCTTTTTCGCCAAAACACCCTGCAATAATATGATAATGACCACTCATTTCAACCTTCATTAGATTGGGCTGCACGTCTTCGTTTTGAATTTTTGAATCTACTGAAACTACTTTTGCGTCTACGTTATTCATGGAAACCTCTTCTAAAAAAGGCGTGTAGCCTTCCAGCTTCACAGGAATGTAGCAATCTTCATCGAACTGATAGCTAAACGTCTTTGTTCCGGGGGAGAGCATTTTTAAATGTTCTTCGACGGAAGTAAAGTCCTCATCTTCATGATCCATCAGATAGGTATTCCTTGGTTCATATTTTGCTTTTACAGGTTCAACAAAAGGATTAAAATCAGACAATTCTATTTTGTGTGTTTTCCCAAAATCTGTTTTTAAAGGAATCCAAACCGAATAGAACATAAAAGGGATAAAACTTGCCGCTACGATATATTTTCTAGGTATTTTAAACTTGCGTGTAGCAGGATGTACAATCACCTTTTCATCGATGTCTTCCTTGCTTTCTTCCTCGATATTTTCAGAAGCAGAAAGATTAATGATTGGAGCTTCTATATTCTCTAACTCTTCTTTACTCTCAGAGGATACAGACTCAGTTGAGATTTGAGAATTGACCTGGGTCTCTTGTTTTTGAACGGTGACATTCTCTTTAGGGATAAAAATTTCCTGAACTTTTGCCCCTGTTGCTGTGACTGCAGATAAACCATAAGATCCCGGATACAAATTGATTGCCTTATTCTGATAAAACTGAATATGACCTAATCTGGTTTTGTAGATGTAACCAAAATCCCCAATTTCAATGCGCTGTCCTTCTTCAATACTTTTCTGCCAAACCGCAACGGTATTTTCAATGATTGTGAGAGCAGAAACATAGGATATCCCTTCTCCATCTTTGATGAAATTGGCTAAAAGTCCATCATTATTCTGAAGATTTGCGTTGAATATCAAGGCCTTAGATGGTGGAAAATATTTCCCTTGGGCTTGATCAAAATAAGCGGATTCATAGGACCCAATAAATCCTCCTAAACCAGGAATAATCAAGCAATCATGGAAACGAATTTCCTTTTCAAGATATTTTATGATCAAATCTTTCTCCATCCAGAATAAAATCCTACTGAATATTTACGTAAAAATACGGCTTTTGTTACGCAACTAAAAATTTCAGAACCTCTTTAACATCTTCAGGTGTATCGATGTTCGGTGTTTCGATTTCAGTTAAACCAACTCGAATGGAATACCCATTGTAAATCCATCTCAATTGTTCCAATGATTCGATTTGCTCCAAAGTGGTTGGTTTAAGGGCTACCAATTCCTTTAAGCATGCTGTCCGGTAAGCGTAAATACCAATATGTCTGAAGTAATCTGTTTTTCCCAACCATTCCTCTTGCGGGGTGTTTTGACAAAAAGGAATCGGATTTCTGGAAAAATAGATTCCGTTGGCGTTTTTATCTAGCACCACCTTGATTCGGTTTGGATTAAAAATATCTTCCGATTTATCTATTTTTTTGGCCAGAGTAGCGATTTGAACACTTGGATCAGCAAACAATGAAATGATCTGTTCCAATTGATTGACATCTACCAAAGGTTCATCACCCTGAATATTGACTACCACATCAAAATCAGCATAATTTTCTATGATTTCACCACAACGATCCGTTCCAGAACGATGTAAATCAGAAGTCATTTCCACTTTTCCCCCAAAATCCAAAACATGATTGAAAATGCGCTCATCGTCGGTAGCTACTACAACTTCTTCAATTAAATCAGAAGCTCTAGAACCTTCATAAACCCTTTGGATCATGGATTTACCCATCAAGTCGATCAATGGTTTGCCAGGAAACCTGCTTGACTCATACCGAGAAGGAATAACACCTAAAACACGCATTGTTGAATATTGAATCGTTTTTAAAAAATCGAATTGCAAAGTTAGTTTAATTTCTATTTTTGCCCCTCAAACCACTTAAATCAATTCATGAAAGAATCCACAATTTACGAGATTGGACTGTCCTTATTGGATAAAATTGGTCCGAAAAGAGCGAAAAGACTCTTATCCGAAATAGGTTCCGCAGAAGGAATTTTCAAGGAAAAAAAAGAACATTTGGGCAAGATTGATTTCATCGGACAAGCGATCATTGACTCCATCAATTTTGAAAAAGCCCTGATTGAAGCCGAACAAGAAATGGAATTCATTCAGAAGCAAAATATCCATCCCATTTTCTTTTTGGATAGAGCTTATCCCAATCGATTAAAATATTGTAATGATGGTCCGATCATGCTTTACGGAAAAGGAAAACTCAACTTAAATCCTCCAAAATCAGTAGCCATAGTAGGTACAAGAAACGCATCTACCTATGGACTGGATCTCGTTGAGAAACTCATTCAAAGTTTTAGTGGCATGAATATTTTGGTTGTGAGTGGACTCGCATTCGGGATTGACATTAAGGCTCATCGCGAATGTTTGAAAAACAAAGTCCCTACTGTAGCAGTTTTGGGTAGTAGTTTGGATTGGGTTTATCCTCCAGAACATACAAGTACACTTGAATCTATGTTAGAAAATGGAGGTGTTTTGTCCGAATTTACTTCCGGATCCAAACCCGACGCTCAAAATTTTCCAAAACGAAATCGCATTGTTGCTGGGATGACTCATGCCACCATAGTAATAGAAAGCAAAGAGAAAGGAGGATCAATCATCACCGCCGAATTAGCCAATGACTACAATAGTGAAGTTTTTGCTTTTCCTGGAAATGTAACCCAACCCTTTTCAAGAGGAACAAATAAATTGATTCAAGAAAATAAGGCTCAATTGATTCAATCGCCTGATGATTTTTTAAGATTCATGAGTTGGGGAAAGAATGAAAGTCCGCAAATGACTCTTTTTGACGACCTAACTGAGGAAGAAAATAGAATAATTACTCTTTTACGTCCGGGTAAAATGCATGTGGATTTATTAAAACATGAATTAAGAGAATTAAAAAACTTGAACATTCTTTTGCTGCAATTGGAAATGAAGGGGATCGTAAAGTCTAGGCCCGGAAGCTTTTTTGAATTGTAGTATTTTTTGAATTAAGAAAACCTCTGAACTGTTCAAAACTTGTTAATTTTTTCCTTTGCTTTATGCCCAACATTTATTGGATAGCTTGCGTCTTCTGTGTACATTTAGATACTGTGTAAACTCACCATTATGAAAAATTACCTATTCGAAGACATCAAACGTGAATTGGACACCACTTTAGATATTGCTAAAGTGTATACTGGTGCCTCGCGTTCGAATGATGAAAACTTTGACAGAGAAGAGCAAGATTTGTATTTCTATTTTGACAAAACCCTGAGCAGTAAGAATTATGCCAGCTTTCCAGTGGAAAAGAGATCTTTGGCATTTATGTTTTTCAAACGATCATTGGAACTGAAGAAAATGTACAATCGCCATGATATTAAAAGCGTATTGGTTGATTTGAGCAAATCGTAAACAAACTATCAGTAAACAAAAAAAGGGCAGTCGTAATGACAGCCCTTTTTTATTTAAAGTGAATTCTTTTTAACAAAATTCGTCATAAGCCATTTTCAAATTATCTGCGATCATCTCAGGAGATCTTCCTTCGATATGGTGTCTTTCGATAAAATGAACCAGCTTTCCATCTTTGAATAATCCAATGGAAGGAGAAGATGGAGGATAAGGCAACATGTATTTTCTTGCTTGTTGTGTCGCTTCAGCATCAACTCCTGCAAAAACAGTTGTTAATTTAGAAGGGAGTTTTGCATTGTCCAGAGACATTTTCACACCTGGTCTCAAATTTCCTGCTGCACATCCGCATACAGAATTCACAACAACTAATACCGATCCGTTTTCTCCATTTAACAATGCATCAACTGCATCCGCATTTGATAATTCCTCAAATCCTACACTTGTAAGATCTTCTTTCATTGGTTGTACTAACTCTGGTGGATACATATCTATCTTATTTTTTGTGCAAATTTAATTTATTTTGAATCATTCTAAATAAAAAGCTCTATAAAAAATCCTAAATCTCACTAGGCTTTCAATAAAGTAAATAGGGAAAAGTTCAAATTCGGTTTGCATTTCTTCAGTTCTACGAAAATGGCTTCTACCGTCGAACCCGTTGTGACCACATCATCTACAATAGTTAAAGAATCGTTTTCCCCAATTTCATTCAGGACTTCTTCATTCAATTGAAATGCATTTTCCATGTTGGACCATCTTTGAAATTTACCAAAGCCTGTTTGCGATTTTGTATGCAGCTCTCTTTTTACTAGATTGTTTAAAATCTGATCTTTTTGAAATATCGATTGAGCAATTTTTTCACTTTGGTTGTACCCTCTCTGTTTTTCTTTTTTAGGATTTAGGGGAACAGGTAAGATCCAGGAATGATCAAATTCATTTTTTAATTTTTCTTTGACCGATTTTCCTAATAGATCGATGAGCTCAAAATTGGAATTGTATTTTATTTGATGAATCAATTTTTTAGCCATTCCTTCTGAATCATTTCTTAAGTGAAAATAGGCCCTGTCCAAATGTATTCTTCCATGAAAAAGTTCCGTAAGCTCATTCTCTTGAAAATTTAAATGTGCTTGTGAAAATTTCAACTTCGAACTGCATTTCATACAAAGGGTATTTTCTTGATTTGTAATCTCTTGACAAACCAAACATCGAATCGGAAAAAAATAATCGAGAAAGTCTTTTGCTTTGATATTAGGGGGCTTCATGACTTAGCGGTTGCTTGTTAACAAATTTAGGTGGATAAATATACCCATTATCTACCTAAATGAAGCACGGAAATTTCGTAACTTTTTAGTCCGTTTTGATATCAGGTTCGCTCATTGAAATTATACCGGAAAATTGCAAGAAATTTTCAAAAAAAAGTTTTCATGCAGACTAAAAATTAGGTAAAGACCCATAAACAAAAGGACTTAACAAAAATTTAATTTTAACCTGTTGAAAACTAATCAAAATTGTGAGTTTATTTTGATTGGTTCGAGGCAAAATTTTGACAATTTTTGTACTCACAATTGATTTGAAACAGTTGCTATTTTCTTTGTCAAAACTCTTTAGGTGATCGACAAAGACCGGTATTAAGCTGATAAATTTTGTTAGAAGGTAAGTGAAAAGTAGGGTTTTTAGACTTTGCTTTGAAGGGAGAGTGACCTCTCTAAATTTTGGAAGGAAATTAATATTAAAATAAAGTTAACATGTCGAACTCAGTAGAACCAATTTTAAAAGAAGACAACAGCCGATTTGTGTTGTTCCCTATCAAACATCATGATATTTGGGAATTCTATAAAAAAGCGGAAGCGAGTTTCTGGACAGCAGAAGAAATCGATTTGACTCCAGACATCGTGGATTGGGAGAGCAAATTAAATGATGATGAAAGATTTTTCATTAAGCATGTATTGGCGTTTTTTGCTGCATCTGACGGAATTGTTAACGAAAATTTGGCTGAAAACTTTTTAAGTGAAGTTCAATATACCGAAGCAAAGTTCTTTTATGGATTTCAAGTGGCAATGGAGAACATACACTCAGAAACTTATTCTTTATTAATTGATACTTATATCAAAGATGATAAGGATAAGGATAAATTGTTTAACGCAATTGAAACTTTGGATTGCGTAAAAACAAAAGCAGATTGGGCACTAAGATGGATCGATACAGGTTCGTTTGCTGAAAGATTGATTGCTTTTGCGGCTGTTGAAGGAATTTTCTTCTCAGGGTCTTTCTGTTCTATTTTCTGGTTGAAGAAAAGAGGTTTGATGCCCGGATTAAGTTTCTCAAATGAGTTGATCTCTAGAGACGAAGGTTTACATTGTGATTTTGCATGTTTGCTCTACAATAAACATCTGCAAAATAAACTACCAAAAGAAACCGTTCAGAAAATTATCACCGACGCGGTTGAAATCGAAAAAGAATTCATCACAGATGCACTTCCAGTGAGATTAATTGGAATGAATCAGGACTTGATGAAACAATATATAGAATTCGTTGCCGACAGACTTTTAGTTGAATTAGGCAATGAGAAAGTCTACAATGTGACCAACCCATTTGATTTTATGGACATGATTTCCATTCAGGGTAAAACCAATTTCTTCGAGAAAAGAGTTGGAGAATACCAGAAAGCCGGAGTATTGTCAGGAAAAGAAAATCAAGGCTTTAGTCTGGACGAAGACTTTTAAAATCGAAAAACTAGAAAATTAATTATTGTAGAACCCTTAATATATTTGGACGCTTATGTTATATGTTGTTAAAAGAGACGGTCGCAAGGAAGCCGTTAAATTCGACAAAATTACCGCGAGAATTAAAAAGCTCTGTTACGGACTAGATCCGTTAGTGAGCCCTGAAGCTGTGGCCATGAAGGTCATCGAAGGAATTTATGATGGAGTAAAAACATCTGATTTGGATAATTTAGCTGCAGAAGTTGCTGCTTCTAAAACGATCGAACACCCAGATTATGCCTTACTTGCATCAAGAATTGCTGTATCGAATCTTCATAAAAATTCAAATAAGTCTTTCTCACAAACCATGAGAGATTTGTATGAATATGTTGATCCGGTTACTGGTGAGAACGCATCATTGATAGCTGATGATGTATGGAAGATTATTGATAAGAACGCTGATGTTCTTGATTCAAACATTATTTATGACAGAGATTTCAGATATGACTTTTTCGGTTTTAAAACTTTAGAAAGAGCTTATTTGTTGAAACTTGACGGCAAGGTTGCTGAGCGTCCACAGCACATGCTTATGAGGGTTTCTGTTGGTATTCATAAAGAGGATATCGAAGCTGCGATCAAAACATATAATTTAATGTCTGAGGGTTGGTTTACTCACGCTACTCCAACGTTATTTAACTCTGGTACTCCAAAACCGCAAATGTCTTCTTGTTTCTTATTAACAATGAAGGAAGACAGTATTGATGGAATTTATTCAACATTGAAACAATGTGCTAAGATTTCTCAAAGTGCTGGTGGAATTGGATTGTCTATTCACGACATCAGAGCAAAAGGATCTTATATTAAAGGAACAAATGGTACTTCTAACGGAATTGTACCTATGTTGAGAGTATTCAACGATACGGCTAGATATGTTGATCAAGGAGGTGGAAAAAGAAAAGGTTCTTTCGCCATTTATATCGAGCCTTGGCATGCTGATGTTTTTGATTTCCTTGACTTGAAAAAGAACTTTGGAGTTGAAGAACAAAGAGCAAGAGATCTTTTCTACGCACTTTGGGTTCCAGATCTTTTCATGCAAAGAGTAGAAGAAAATGGAGATTGGACTTTAATGTGTCCAAATGAGTGTCCAGGTCTTTCAGATGCTTACGGAAAGAAATTTGAAAAATTATATACTAAGTACGAAAAAGAAGGAAGAGGAAGAAAAACTGTTAAGGCACAAGATCTTTGGTTTAAAGTCCTTGAATCACAAATCGAAACTGGTACACCTTATATCTTGTACAAAGATGCTGCGAATGAGAAATCGAACCAAAAGAATTTGGGTACGATCAAATCTTCCAACTTATGTACAGAGATCATGGAATACACTGCTCCTGATGAAGTGGCGGTTTGTAACTTGGCTTCATTGGCTCTTCCAAAATTCGTTAATGAAGGTGTCTTCGATCACGATAAACTATTCGAGGTAACTTATCAGGCTACATTAAACCTGAACAAGATCATCGACGGAAACTATTATCCAGTTGAAGAAGCTAGAAACTCAAATATGAGACACCGTCCAATCGGTTTAGGTGTTCAAGGTTTGGCTGATGCCTATATCTTAATGAGATATCCTTTTGATTCTCCTGAGGCGGCTAAATTAAATAAAGAAGTATTTGAAACGATCTATTATGCGGCAATGACTGCTTCTAAAGATCTTGCAAAAGCTGAGGGAGCTTACGAAACTTTTAAAGGTTCTCCAGCATCTAAAGGTATCTTCCAATTTGATATGTGGAATGTAACACCTACAGATAGATGGGAATGGGATGTATTGAAAGATGAAGTGAAAAAGCACGGAATTAGAAACTCATTGTTGCTTGCTCCTATGCCAACAGCTTCGACAGCTCAAATTCTTGGAAACAACGAATGTTTTGAGCCATACACTTCTAATATCTATACAAGAAGAGTGCTTTCGGGAGAATTCATTGTTGTGAACAAGCACCTATTGAAAGACCTTGTTCGATTAGGAATTTGGAATGAAGGATTGAAACAAAAATTAATGGTTGAAAACGGATCAATTCAAAATATTCCGGAGATTCCTGAAGACATCAAAGCACTTTATAAAACAGCTTGGGAAATTTCTCAAAAGAATATCATTGAACAAGCTGCAGATAGAGGAGCTTACATCTGTCAATCTCAATCATTGAATATTTTCATGGAAAATGCAAACTTCGGTAAATTGACTTCAATGCACTTCTATGGATGGAAAAAAGGATTGAAAACTGGAATGTATTACCTAAGAACCAAAGCTGCAACAGATGCCATCAAGTTTACAGTAGACAAAAATGCTGCTGCAGAACCCAACTTGAAAACGATGGAAGAAAATGCTGCTGCAATCGCATGTTCGCTGGATAATCCAGACAACTGTGAAATGTGTTCAGGATGATTTTAATCCAATATTATCATGAACTAAATTCGACAACCGTCAAATGTGTTCAGGATGATTTTAAACTTGTAAATCATTTGGGCTCTGATTGATCCGCCATTTTCGACAGAGCCTCAAAATATAAAAGCCGTTCTTTTGAGCGGCTTTTTTTATATCTTTCAAATATGAACATCGAGGATTTCTATAACTATTGTTTGAAAAAACCTTTTGTCGAAGAAACGTTCCCATTTGATAAAACGACTTTGGTTTTTAAGGTGAAAAACAAAATGTTCGCACTATGCGATATTGATCAATTTGATTTTATCAATTTAAAATGTGATCCGGAAAGAGCCATTGCTCTTCGGGAAGAATACCAAGGAATCCAACCAGGTTACCACATGAGTAAAATTCATTGGAATTCTGTCTATCCCAATCAAGATGTTCCTGACCAAATGATTTTTCAATTGATCGATCACTCTTATGCTCTGATAGTTCAATCCTTACCTAAAAAAGAACGATTTGAGCCATGAGCCGAATCGATAAATATTTATGGGCCATCCGGGTTTTTAAAACCAGATCATTGGCTACTTCAGAAATTAAAAAAAACAAAGTTCTTGTCAATAATCAAATAGCCAAACCTTCTTCCACAGTTAAGATAAATGATTTCATTCAAGTGAAAAAGGATGGAATAACCTATTCCTACAAAATTCTGGATTTAATTGAGAGAAGAGTTGGGGCTAAACTGGTATCCAATTATGTTCTAAACATAACAACTGAAGAAGAATTAGAGAAGAAAAAACAACTAGAAATTCTACATCAATCTTACAGAGAAAGTTTAGTTGAAGGCAAACCCTCGAAAAAAGATAAAAGAGATTTGAGGAAGTTTTTGGGCGAATAACTAATTCTTCTTTTTAGTCATTCTCAACCATCTAGGGAAAATGATAAAACCTAAAAACAAATAAGGGAAATAGGAAATCAAGCGCCACAAAATAGCTAAGGCTGAAATCAATAAACTAGAAGCTACAAAATTTCCAAGAAGATCTGCGAAAATAACTTCAGCAATACCAGAACCTCCGGGAGTCGGACTTACCAACATGATCAGCCACATGACCAATTGCTTTCCAAAGATCAAAACATTCTCTAGAAAACCGATTTGCACAAAAGCCATCAGAATAAAATTGATGACCAAATAACGTGCAACCCAAGACATTACGGTAGCTCCAAAAGCATACAACCAATAAGACTTTGGCTTCCCTCTCAGCTCCTTACTTGTAACCACAACATCATTTCCAGTTTGCAAGGCATTTCTTTTCCATCTTCGTAAAAATGGCAATTTGAAAATAGTGATGATGATGATTTTGATCAACCTTGGATAAAAGAAAACCGATATGAACAAAATTGTACAAACAGCTAAAATAATAAGGAATCCAAGCCAGAAAATTGTCTGTGTATTTGCAGATAAAAATGAGGCTCCTTCACCACTTGGAAACAAATCAGCATTTGAAATAAAAATGAAAACCAACGGAGTCATCACAACATAAAAAAGGTTGTCCATTAGAGCCGTGATCACTACAATTGCAGTTGCACGACCCATTTCAATTTTTTCTCTAGCCAAAATAAACATGGCAACAGCCGCTCCTCCTACAACTCCAGGCGAAAGTGCGGAGGCAAACTCCCAAATCATGATCACAAAAAAGCTTTGTTTCCAAGAGAGTCTCTTGTCAGTTAGAATGCGAATTCGAATCATGTAAGCTAAGTCTCGAACACCCATCATAAGAACTGCCAAGAATAGCCATAAACCGGAATAAAAAGTCCAATCCACATTCTTAAGGGCATCTTCGTAGGTATGTTTGACATAATCACCACCTTCTTTTAATTCAAACTGACTTTCATCCGTTTTGTCAAACTTTTCGGAAGATTCGATGTGCTTGTAATTTCCTTGCCCCTCTTCCACTTTTTCAAAGGTCACATCAAATAGTGCGGATACCACCATCCAAACAGAAAAAGCTAATCCAATAAAAATGGCGATAAGAATACGTTTCCCACTTAGTAAATCCGCTATGTCTTTTGAAGATTGTGTCAACGAAAAAAATTAGATTTGCTAAAAATAGAGATAATACCGTTCATTAAAATGAAAAAGTTCTATTATTTGAGTACCTGTGACACTTGCAAGCGAATCATGAAAGAATTGGATCTTTCGTCTTTCGAAATAATTGATATCAAAACTCAAAATATAAGTAAAGGAGATTTGGAACTAGCTCGTAAAACAGTGAATTCTTATCTTGATCTTTTTAATAAAAGGGCTCGTAAAATAAAAGAACTGAATATCGATCTCTCATCAAAATCAGAGAAGGAATTGGAACAATTGATCCTGGGAGAATACTCTTTTTTAAAACGACCCTTAATGATATCTGATTCGAATATAATTGCAGGGAATTCAAAGGAAGCCATAGCTCAAATGAAAACTTTAAATGGAAATTCTTAAAGCCCATTTTGCCCTACTGGCTGTAAATCTGATCTATGGTGCAAACTATGTGATTGCAAAGAAGATAATGCCAGATTACGTAGAAGCCAATGCCATGATTTTTCTTCGGGTAATCGGAGCCGCACTTTTGTTTTGGATGCTTTATGCATTTCGATTTGAAAGAGTTGCTAAAAAAGACCTATTACTATTGGCAACCTGTGGTCTGTTTGGAGTAGCAGTGAATCAACTTTTCTTTTTCAATGGACTTCAATTAACATCGTCAATTAATTCTGCAATCATCATGTCGACCAATCCAATCATAACCGTCATTCTCGCGTTGTTAATATTAAAAGAAAAGATAACATGGAATAGAGCTTTGGGTATTCTTGTTGGGGGTACAGGAACTATACTTTTTATAATGAACAATTCATCGGAATCTATCTCTGGAGATAGTGTTTCCGGAGATCTATTTATATTTGTAAATTCAGCCTCCTATGCCTTGTATTTAGTTTTGGCTAAACCGCTCATGAAAAAATATAAGCCTCTTACTGTCATCACATGGGTATTCACTTTTGGGTTGATTTATGTCTCTATTTTTCCACTGACATTTAAAGAATTGGCCTATATTCAATGGGATTTTCCAACAGAAATTTGGGTCAGAATCATCTTTGTAGTTATTGCTGTGACTTTTTTGGCCTATCTTCTAAATATCTTCGCATTGAAAAGAGTTTCCCCAGCCATTTCCTCTAGTTACATTTATCTTCAACCTGTATTGGCAACGGTTTTTCTTTATTTATTCAGTTGGTGGGGAATGGAAGATTATACCAATTCAATTACCTGGACTAAAATAGTGTGCACTGTAGCAATATTTTTTGGTGTCTTTTTAATCAGTTTAAAGAGTAAAAAAAGCTAGTTTTTATTAATGAAAGGTTATTCCTATTTTTGCCTCCAAAAGCAGATTGTATGATCAAATCAATGACCGGATATGGCAAAGCCACGGGAGAATACAAAGACAAAAAAATAACGGTCGAAATCAAATCTTTAAATTCGAAAAACCTGGACCTATATGTAAGGTCGCAATCGGTGTATAAAGAAAAAGAGATTGAAGCCCGAAAACTTATTTCCAGTAAAGTTGAAAGAGGAAAAGTAGAGTTGAATATTTTGGTTGAAAATGTGGGGGGAAATTCCAGGAATGAAATCAATCAAGATTTAGCTAAGGCTTATTTTGACCAAATTAAATCTTTAAACGAATCCACTATTGGACAAGAAAATATTGACTACATGGGGATGATTCTCAGAATGCCGGACGTTTTTGTTTCATCATCCGAAGATTTAGAAGAAGATGAATGGTCTGCCATTATGCAATTGATTGAAGAAGCAGTCTCCAATTTAGATCAATTTAGAATAGATGAAGGAAAATCTTTAGAAGAAGATCTCAAACTACGAATTCGAAACATTCGCCAATTGCTTTCAGAAGTTGACCCACATGAAACTGCTAGAATCGAAGGGATCAAAGATCGAATGCGAAAATCTCTTCAAGATAGTTTTATAAGTGAAACTGACGAAAATAGATTTGAGCAGGAACTTATATACTATATCGAAAAACTAGATATCTCCGAAGAGAAAGTAAGATTGGCAAATCATTTGGAATATTTTGATGAAAATTTGAATATTCAGGAGTCGAATGGAAAAAAACTTGGCTTTATTGGTCAGGAAATCGGTAGAGAAATAAACACTCTAGGTTCAAAATCATATCATTCAGAACTGCAAAAAATAGTGGTTCAAATGAAGGATGAGTTAGAAAAGATCAAGGAACAAGTATTAAACATATTGTAATTTGAAAAAAGGAAAGTGTATCATATTCTCGGCTCCCTCTGGTGCCGGAAAAACTACCATAGTCCATCATCTACTGGAAAAATTCGATGATTTGGCTTTCTCGATTTCAGCTTGTTCAAGAGCTCCTAGGGGGAATGAAATAGATGGTGTGGACTATCATTTTATTGGTCTTCAGCAATTTAAAGAGTATATTGATCAAGATAAATTCATTGAATGGGAAGAAGTCTATTCCAACCATTATTACGGAACTTTGAAAGATGAAATCATGCGAATCTGGGACAATGAAAAAGCAGTTGTTTTTGATGTAGATGTCATCGGTGGATTGAATTTGAAAAAATTTTTTGGAGAAGATGCCCTGGCTATTTTTGTTCAACCCCCTTCATTAGATGTATTGGAGGAAAGATTGCGTTCACGGGCTACTGAGTCTGATGAAAAGATAAAGCAAAGAATGGCTAAAGCGAAAAGAGAAATTGCTAAAGCGCATGATTTTGATGTCATCTTAGTGAACAATAAACTTGAAAATGCGTTTAAAGAAGCAGAAGAATTAGTCTCTAATTTTTTAGCAGAATAATGAAAATAGGTCTTTATTTTGGCACTTTTAATCCCATCCATGTTGGACATTTAGTCATAGCAAATTACATGGCTGACTATACTGATTTGGATCAGGTTTGGCTTGTCGTTTCTCCTCAAAATCCATTAAAAAACAAAAATTCACTCTTGACAGATTATCATCGATTAGCTCTTGTGAGGGAGGGTATTGAAGGTAATGATAAATTAAGAGCATCTGACATTGAATTCAATTTGCCAAAACCATCTTACACCATTAATACACTTGTCCATTTAAGAGAAAAATATCCTCAATATGAATTCTCCCTGATCATGGGGGAAGATAATTTAAGGACATTACACAAATGGAAGAATCATGAAATAATTCTTGGAAATCACAGTCTATATGTGTATCCAAGAGTTCTAACATTACAAGAAGAGCAGGAACTGAATGAAAACGGATTGCTCGAAAAAAATGATTTTAAAGATTTACCTAATATTCACATGTGCGATGCTCCGGTAATGAAAGTTTCTTCGAGTTTTATTAGGCAAGCCATAAAAGAGGGTAAAGATGTTAGGTATCTTTTAACCGAACCGGTGCATAAGTATATTGATGAAATGAATTTCTACAGATAATCATCTCAAGATCTTTCGCACAAAAGCCACTGTAAAGTAAGCCATCATAAAAAGACCAGCCCATCCTTCGGCAATAGATAAGCCACGACAAATTCCTGTTGGATAGAAATCCCCATAGCCAATAGTTAGAAAAGTAATAGCTGAATGATACATCGCTTTTTGCCAATCATTCGGTCCATCAACCACCCCAACTGAATTGATCAAATCTCCCATATTTGAGAGTTCCAAAGCATAATAACCTAGAGTGAAACCGAAATAAACCACAAACATTGAAATCAATACTCGGAGCGGATCCGTTCCATATAATCCCATGCCATCGTAAACAATTTTTTGCAAAGTAGCTGCTACTGAAGTCCAAGTCCCCTTGAACCAGCCATACTTCGGAATTCTCGCTATTTCGGCATTGAGTTCGAGCCTCTTAAAACTGACATAGGCCCGGTCTTCATCATTATACTGTCCATTAGTTCTGAAATTTTCCTTAAGCAAATTGAACTGATCTGCTTTTTCTTGTATAGAAGTGTCTTTTTGCGCCATGATAAAAGAATGGACTTGATTCTTTTTCCAATCCATTATAAATCTGCCAAGCAGACGCGTACCCGTGAAAAGCATGCTTTTGATTTTAACTTCATAAAACCCAGCATCCAAATCTACCACATCTCGGATAATTGTATTGGACAAATCAATGTGATCCACCTCAAGGACACGGAGATCTATATAGCCGTTCAATTCTGATCGATCAAATAAAATACTTCCTGCTTTGGTTTGTTCAAAGTTGAATTCTCCTGAATTATAGTATATTGAGGAAAATGTAAGTTCCGAAGACCCCAAATCGGCATTTTTAAAAAACACTTTTGAATTATCGAAAGTAGAGAACTTCATATTGATCTTCCCTTCCTTCATAATGGTTTCATTAAAATTGATATCGGTATCTTCAAATTCAGATCGCTTCAAATCCAATGTAGAATGCTCAAAATCGACTCTTCTAAATCCTAATCGTTTACATTCGTAATGATTCTTCGAAAAATTGATTTTTGAGTCATGAAATTTGGAAAAAGCAAAATTGAATTCTTCACAATTGAAAATAGAATCTGATAAAATAAATCTCTTAGAAAAGATCTCGGTATTAAGAAATTGAATCGATTTGCCATAAAACTCATTCTTTTTAAACAAAAATTCCTTTTTAATAACCGAATCATTGAATGCAATATCTAGAACATAGAATTTACAGTTTTCCAAAACGAGTCCATGTTCAAATATACTGTTAGTGAAATTGATCCCTTCCCCATCTACAAAAATGCAGTTTTGAAATATCACTTCTTCATGAAATTCGTGACCATGGAGGTCGATGCCATCATTGCAAATAAATACCGAATTTTCAATTTGTATTTTCCTGTTATTTATTTCTTCAAAAGTATTGAATACCCTAGCATCCAAAAATATAGTGTGATCGAAATTAAGAACCTCCCCCTTGATAAAATCGGAAATATTCTGCTCTGTGATGGGAGTGAGATTGTGAATTGTTTTAATTTTTACTCCATTATAGAGCAATACAAAATCTATCGTTAGATCCTCATTTTCAGAAATTTCGTATTTGTAAAGGGCGTAAAGATCTTTCATCATTCTTATTTTCGGTATGTACCAAATATAAGAATCTGAATTTGATTGCTTTAGATGTCCTCCAGACTTTTGTAATTCATTACCCAGGCAGAATCCTGTACATCTCTTAGTAATTTCCACATATAGTCCCCAATAAAATAATCCAGGTTAATATTAGAAACTCCATATTCTTCGTAAAGAAATTTCATTTGTCTATCACTTGGTTTATATTTTCCAAGACTCCAACCAGACGAATCAAAAACAAAGGGATGTTCATTGAATCTTATCTTCCACAAGCTATCAAGAGGATCACAGAGATAAACTTTTTTATTGTAAAGAGTGTCCACATATCGTCCACATGTTTCAATTCCATTGGCTAGAAATAGATCCTCTTTATTTGGGTTTGCTTTGGATGGCCAATCTCCACAAGCCATTCGGATAAAAGTCTCCCGTGTTATTTGTTGGGAGGAACTCATTTCACCGTTAAAAAAGGAAATTATGGCAAAAGACAAAATAGGCTCATTTCCAGAAGGGTTGGCAACAATTCCTATTGCGAAAAAATGTTGTTGAAAAGGAATTTCCTTTGGTCTAGAAGACACTCCCATGACAATCAATAAGGTCACCAAGCCAAAAAAAATCCTTACTCCTTTCATTTATTAGGTTTTCTAACAAAATTAATTCCAAGTATGAATAATATGATTATCAACGGAATAAGTAAGAAATAATTGTCCGTAAGACCAACGACTACAATAGAAACAGGGATAAGAAAAATAGCACCTAAATGAAATAGTCCTTGATATTTTCGTTCTTTAAAATTCATAAATCTCGGTTGGGGTTACGCAAAAATTCAAAGGAATATCAGTGTCCTCGTTCGGTAACTCGTCCTCTTCAGGTGGGAAAAAACTTACTCCTACTTTTATTACATTAGGTCTACATTGGCTTAAAAAGCTATCATAAAATCCTCCTCCGTACCCCAATCTGTTGCCCTTTTTATCGTAAGCTAATAATGGGACAATGACCAAATCAATTTCAGTCGGTTTTTTGATTTCACCTTCAATAGGTTCCATTATGCCCCAACTATTCTCCTTTAAAAGATCCTTCGATATAAATATAAAGTGTTGCAATTCCTTTGTCGCTGAATGCATTTTAGGAATGCAAAAATTGAGCTTCAAACTCTCAGAATGTTCTATCAAGTGCCAAGTATCTACTTCATTAAACTTCTGAATAGGAAGAAAAACACTTATTGTTTGGCCTTCAAAATTGAATTTTTCGAGAAGATTTTCTGCTATCTTTTGAGACAATGCATCTGAATTAAGAACTTCTCGTCGTTTAAACTGATATTTTTTTCTGATGTTTACCTTATCCATTTATATTCAGTAAATAATATCTATCACATCCAAAATGACCTGTGTTTCCTATTGGTGAGTCGATTTTTTTAAATCCATATTTCTGATACATTGAATTCGCCTCTTTCATGCTATCTAGGGTTTCAATGTAGAGATAACTTAAATTTCTTGTCTTGGCATTTTGAATGCACAATTCAATAAGTTTTTTGCCAACTCCCTTTCCTCTAGCAGATTGTCTTATGTACATTTTTTGAAGCTCCCAAACGTATGTATCTCCTTTCAGCGGTGCTATACCTGCTCCTCCAATTACTTCGCCTTTTTCAATGGCAATGAAATATATCCCTCCGATTTGATAATAGAAATTCGATAAAGACTCCAATTCTGGATCCTTGGCTGCAAAACCCTCTCGATTCGCTCCGTATTCTTCTAGGGATTTTAGAATAATTTCCTTAATTTTAGGATCATCTGATTTTTGAATTTGTCGAATTTCAATACTCGAAATACTCATTTGTGCAATGTTCTTTATCAAGGATAAAGATAATCCAATATCCTTAAAACTGAGGCACTAATTTTTTAGGAATAATAATGTAGAAGATTTTAGAGGTGAACCTATTTACCGCATAATGTTGTTATTTTTTTAACAATCAAGTGGGTTGTAGTTAAATAAAGTCGATTTAGGAAAAAATTATCGATTTAATCTAACGGATTGGCAACGCATACAATTATGTTCGCGTCTATCTTTTACCTGGGAGCCTAGAATCCCGAAAAAAGTTTACTGTTAGATATGAAAAAATTAGGATTATTACTCGCGTTAATTCTTGCATTTACGTTCAATGCAAAGTCTTCTCACATCTCAGGAGGAGATATTACTTTCACCAGTCTTGGAAATAACACTTACATTATTACCTTAAGTTTATTTAGGGATTGTGATGGAATTACTATGTCAACTACAAGTTCAGTGACTATTGAGTCTGCCAGTTGTGCAGAGTCGTTTACCGTTTCTTTACCTGTAGTTCCCAATCCACTAACAGGTGACAATTTCACAGATATTTCACAATTATGTGCAGCTCAGTTACCAAACTCGACATGTAATGGAGGAACATTGCCTGGAATGCAATTATATGTTTATCAAGATACTGTTACACTTCCTGCGAGCTGTACAGATTGGACCGTATCCTGGTATACCTGTTGTAGAAATACTACAGTTAATGTTCCAACATCAACTTCGGACGACGTATTTATTATGGCTACTTTTGACAACCTGAATTATCCAAACAATAGTTCTCCACAATTTACAGGACAACCTATTCCATACGTATGTAATGGACAGGCTTATTCAATGGATTTCTTTGGAGTTACTGAGCCAGACGGTGATTCTGTATCTTACCAATTTATAGCTGCCATGGAAAACGGAGGTTTACCTCTGGTTTATGGTGGTGGTTATTCCTCCGGACAACCAATTAATGGGATTACAATAGATCCTGTTACCGGAATTATGAATGTTACTCCTAATACTAATGGAAATTTCATCGTAACAGTCGCAATAATCGAATATGACGCAAATGGAAACGTGATGAGTACAGTAATGCGTGACATTCAGCTGGTTGTTTTGACTTGTAATAACGAGCCACCTGTAAACGATGATCCGGGAGGAGGTATTACAAATTTTCAGTCGGCTACCGGAACATCACCAGACTCGTCGTCCATTCAAATTTGTGAAGGACAGAACTTCTGTTTTGATGTAACATTGTCTGATCCTGATGCAGGAGATACTGTTACCTTAGACACAAATGGATTTAGTGTAATCATGCCAGGATGGACTTATTCGAAGTCAGGATTTAATCCTGCAACATTTACGATTTGTTGGACTCCACCTGCAGGTTCTCCTGCTTATGTTGGTCTTCCTTTGCAATTTACGGATGACAACTGTCCAATTACTTCAATCCCTTACAACTTAGTAGTAGATATTGATATTTATGATGCCGTAGTTGCTGGTCCAGATCAAATAATCTGTAATAGCCAAGGTGCGCAATTAACGGCATCGGGAGGACCAACATTTACTTGGTCTGTAATTACTGGAGACCCTATTACTGTAGGATCTAACTTCTCCTGTAATCCATGTGCCAATCCAATTGCAACCCCTGCAATTACGACAACCTATTTAGTGACAGGTAACTTACCAGCAGGTTGTACTCAAACAGATACAGTTGTGGTAACTGTTGTACCGGACTATACATTCTCTTTAGCTCAAACTGGAGGTGTTACTTGTTTAGCTGATACCATTGGTTTAACAACAACGATCAACCCTCCGGCAGGATATACTTTTGCATGGACAACTACGGATGGTTCATTTGATAACCCGAACGCTCAGAACCCAAATTATATTCCAGATGCTCCAGGAACTTATGACTTAGTTGTTCAAATTACTTCTCCGCAAGGATGTGTAGATTATGACACAGCTCAAGTTGTGGTAAACCCAGGATTTACTCCGGATTTCGATCTATTTACTCAAAATGATACGATTGATTGTGGAGATATCACGGATATTGAAGTAAACTTAAACTCTTCTATTCCTGCATTCTGTCAAGCCTCACCTCTAACTTGTGGTGTGACTTCAGATGCTGATGTGGGGGCTGGAAACATTACAGGTCAAAATACAGGTACGAACTGGCCAGCGCCTTATGGAAACTGGTACCGTAATGCAAGACACCAATTCTTGTTTACTGCAGCTGAATTAAATGCAATGGGATTCCTAGGTGGGAAAATTTCTGAAATCTCTTGGGAAGCAGTCTTAAACAATGGAGCAACTTCAACATTTAATTCTTATCAAATTTGGATTGGATGTACGCCTCTAACTTCATTGGATGCTTGGGAACCAACTGCAAACCTTACTCAGGTATTTGGTCCTACAAACATTACAGTTGCACTAGGTTGGAATACTCATCAATTTACGCAAGGGTATGACTGGGATGGTATTTCCAATATCATTGTAGAGATTTGTTATGATAATTTGTCGACATCATATACCGACAACTGGTCGACTCCATACACTACCACTACTTTTAATTCGACATGTTATTACTATAGTGATTCTCAAGTTGCTTGTGGAAATGCAACTAATTATGGTCCGATAATGAGGAGACCCGTTACAAGATTTGGTTATTGTGCTGGTGATCCTGATCCATCGAACTATACATTCTCTTACAACCCAGGAGCAACTAACATTATCCAACCAGATTCTGTAGAAGTTGATCCATGTACAACGACGACTTATACTGTTACAGTAACTGACAACACAACTGGTTGTGTTGATTCAGCGCAAATTACAATTGTAGTTGATAACCCTGTGTGTGGTCCGCCAGATTTATTAATGGATTCTGTTCAATGTAACGCAGGTACTGACGGAATCATTTATGCTGAAGGTATTGGACAAGATGGTCCTTGGACTTTCGAATGGACTGATGCGGGTGGAAACATTCTTCAAACAACCAATAATGCTGATTTCGATACTTTGACAAACGTTGCTGCAGGTTGGTATTACTGTACCACTACAGATATGAATGCTTGTTCACAAACAGATTCTATTTATGTTGGTGAGCCAACAGCATTAACGATGACAGTTTCCGCAGATTCAACTATTTGTATTGGGGATGACGTAACTGTTGAAGTTTATCCAGCAGGTGGTTCTCCAGGCTATACGTATAACTGGAATCAAGGATTAGCTAATGCGAATTCTCATGTAGTTACTCCTACTCAGGATACTTGTTATGTTGTAACTGTTACAGATGATAACGGATGTGTAACCGCAGCAGACTCGGTATGCATTACATTGAATCCTCCTCTTGCTGCCGTACTTTCTCCTAACGATTCAATTTGTCCTGGTTCTTCAAGTACTATTACAGCAGCTGCTTCAGGAGGGTCTGGAACTGGATACAATTACAGCTGGGTGGATTCTGAAGGAAATACTTATTCAGGTACATCTTTCACCGTTACTCCAACAGCTCAAATTACCTATTATTATCTGACATTAACAGATGATTGTACCACACCAGCATACTTAGACACTGTGTCTGTTCTACTGCAACCATACGTTGCTAGTTTATCTTCAACAGATGCTACTTGTGGTGGATATGCAGATGGTACTGCTACAGTAGTTATTACTGGATCTACTGGTCCATATACTTTGGATTGGATCGATCTTTCGGATAATAGTACTGTTGAGCAAGACTTAAACGTAGTGAATACAGCAGATGTAACAATTTTAAGTGCTGGAAACTACCAATTGCAGATTGTTGATCAAGGAGGTTGTTCTGTAGATACTTCATTTACAATTAACGAACCAACTCCAGTAACAATTACAATGGGGTCAGGATCTACTATTTGTTTGACTGATGCTGCTACAGTTTCTGCAACTGGTGGAGGTGGAACTGCTCCATATACTTTGACATGGAACAATGGTCTTGCAGGAAATGGACCTCATTCTGTTTCGCCAATGGTTGACACATGGTATTCTGTATTTGCCACTGATGCAAATGGATGTACTTCTCCAACGGATTCTGTACTTGTACAATTGAATCCTCCATTAAGTGCAACTGCTTTAGTGGATGGGTCTGTTTGTCCTGGAGATGATTTCAATCAAATTGTAACTGCTTCGGGAGGTTCAGGAACTGGTTATACTTATAATTGGGTAGGAAGTGATGGATCTACTTACACAGGTTCGAATATTACTGTTACACCTGGTACAGGTTCGGTTACTTACACATTAACTATTACAGATGATTGTGGGACCCCTGCTTATACAGATAACTTTACTGTGACTTGGTATACTTTACCTCAAGTGAACTTTACGGGGACTAATCTAGAAGGATGTGCTCCAATCACAAGTCAGTTTAACGCAAACGTGAATAACGCTGCCACTTACAATTGGATTTTTGGAGACGGAAATACCACAGGATTTGGTCAGAATATGGCGGCAACAAATACTTATGATTCTCCAGGATGCTTTGATGTTACTCTACAAGTCCAAACAAATGATGGTTGTTTAGTGGATACTACCTATATGCAATATGTATGTGCATGGGATTACCCAACTGCGTCATTTATTCCTTCACCTCAAGTGACTACTACTGAAGAAACTACGGTAACCTTTACCAACACTTCAGATGGTGATTCGATTAGCTTCTGGAACTTCGGTGGACTTGGAACTTCAAATATGGAGAATCCTGTGTTTACTTTCCCAGATTCTGAAGAAGGAATGTATCCAGTGACATTAGTTGTTGTTAACGATCATGGTTGTACGGATTCAACAATGATTATTATAACAGTTGAACAAGAAGTACAATTCTTTATTCCAAATACATTTACTCCTGATGGAGATGAATACAACCAAACATGGCAAATTCATGGATATGGATTTGATCCTTACAGTTTCTCTGTAACTGTTTACAACAGATGGGGAGAAGTTATGTGGGAATCAAGAAATTCTGAAGTTGGATGGGATGGAACTTATCTTGGACAGCTTGTGCCGGATGGTGTTTATGTGTGGAAAATCACAACGAAACGCTTGAGGGATGATAGTAAAGTAGAAAGATATGGACACTTGACCATCATTAGATAAAAAATTAAGGGCTACAATTGTAGCCCTTTTTTATTTGTCGTTTCTAAATCTCTACTGAAGTCTGAAACTTAAGACAACCTATCCAAAAGATCTTTTCTGTTTGCTTTAAGCAATTTATCCTTGATCCAGCTCCGATTTTCTTTCTTATACCAAAAGAAAAAACGATTCTGATTCTGTTTCTCTTCCTTAGTTGTTACTGCATAAACAGGTCTTAACGTGTATGGATGAACACCTGAATAATAAATAACTGTAGCCACGGTCATTGGAGTAGGAGTAAAATCCTGAACTTGTTCCAATCGAAATCCCATGTCTTTTGTTTCCGCCGCAAGATCGGCCATGTCTTCTTCTTTACATCCAGGATGTGAAGAAATGAAATAGGGAATTAAAGGCTGACTCATTCCAAGTTTATCATTGATCTGATCGTACTTCTTCTTAAACTGATGGAAAAATTTAAACGAAGGTTTTCTCATGATTCTTAATGTAGCGTCGGAGGTATGTTCCGGAGCCACTTTCAATCTTCCAGAGATATGATTTTGAATCAACTCCTCCATATACTCAGTCTTATTATTGTCTTCGTTGTCGTTCTTATTATAATCTTCCACCAAAAGATCGTATCGAATCCCTGATCCAACAAATGCTTTTTTCACTTCAGGATTTTGGTCAACTTTTCTATAGATTTCTGTCAAAGGTTTGTGACTAGTATCTAAATTATTGCACACAACAGGATGAATACAAGAGGGAGCTGAGCATTTCGCGCAAATGGACTCATCTTTCCCCTTCATTTTATACATGTTGGCTGAAGGACCGCCAAGATCCGATATATATCCTTTAAATTCAGGATGTTTAACCACCTCGTCTACTTCCTTCAATATGGACGTTTCACTTCTACTTGCAATGAACTTTCCTTGATGCGCTGAAATCGTACAAAAGCTACAACCTCCAAAACAACCCCGATGCATATTAATTGAAAATTTAATCATCTCGTAAGCAGGGATTGTTCCTCTTTTTTTGTATTTCGGATGCGGCAATCTCGTATATGGTAAGTCAAATGATTGATCGATCTCTTTCTCGGTCATGGTTTTGTAGGGCGGATTGATGACCAAAGTCTTTTCCCCTACTTTCTGAAGTATTCTATCAGCCATCCATTTGTTTGATTCTACTTCAACCCTTTTGAAATTGGCTGCATACTTAATTTTATCCTTCAAACAATCCTCATGAGAATTCAATTCCACATCTTCCCAGTTTTTATTCTTGGGCAATGCTTCATTTGGAGCTACCATGAAGGCAGTTTGATATAAAGTTCGCAAATTATCAAATGGAACCCCCTTTGCCAATAGTCGAAGTAAATCCCTCAAGGGTTGATCTCCCATACCATATACAAGCATGTCGGCTCCAGAAGTTTCCAGAATAGTAGGCATCAATTGATCAGACCAATAATCATAATGAGTTACTCTTCTCAAACTAGCCTCAATACCTCCTATGACAACGGGTACATCAGGATATAATTCCTTTAAAATTTTAGTGTATTCTGAAGTTGCATAATCTGGTCGAAAACCACTTAATCCTCCAGGAGTGTAAGCATCTTCCGATCTTATTTTTTTCCCAGCTGTGTAGTGATTCACCATGGAATCCATACATCCTGAAGTGACACCGAAAAAATATTTCGGCTTTCCAAATTTTTTAAAATCTCTTAAATCATCCCTCCAATTTGGTTGGGGAATGATTCCCACTTTGAATCCTTCGTCTTCAATAATTCGACCGATAACTGCCGTTCCAAAGGCTGGATGATCCACATAGGCGTCACCGGAAACAATAATGACATCCAGTTGTTCCCAGCCTCTTTTCTCAACTTCCTTTTGAGTTATGGGTAACCAATCCGTTATGGGTCTTAAATTTTGATCCAAAGTGTTTTATTGCAAAGTTAATGAAAGATCATCAGGAGTAGACCTTACTCCGTAACTTCTGTTGTTGGAGTTTCCTCTTCAACGGACTCCTTTTTCTTCCCAAAGATGGATCTGTAACGCAAAATGATCATTCCCACACCAAAAGTTATGGAAATGTCGGCAACATTAAAAATCGCTGGAAAAACTCTTTCCGAATCCCCAATGCGAAGCCATCCCGGCCACCAACTTGGCCATTCTACAGTAAAATGGAACATGTCTACAACGTTGCCAAATAAAAATCCTGAAGGTCTCAAACATTCATTCGTGAAATCTGAGCAGGTATAGTTAAACGTATATTGTGGTTCCAATGGGAAAATAAAATCATATAACATGGAATCGATCAAATTTCCAAAAGCTCCGGCAAAGATCAGTCCGATCGATAAAATAAAACCAAACCCTTTCTGTTCCCGAATCAAAGTGTAGAGATAATAGCCAATACCAATAATCGCAAGCAATCTAAAAACACTTAAAAACAACTTCCCCCACCAAGCATTCGAAATTTTTGTTCCAAACGCCATTCCTTGATTTTCGGTGTAGGTCATCTCGAAAAAGCCAGGTATTAGTTTATATTCTTCGGGCTTATGATTCGGGTTGTAGGCAATCACTCCATCCTCATCAGGTTCAAGCTGATGAAAAACAACTTGGCCAGGCGTGGGAGCCATTTGCGTTTTTACCCATATCTTAACTACTTGATCCACAGTTAAGATCAAGAGAATGATAAAGATTATTTTTTTTGCCAAAGCTTAACTGTTGGGGTTTTGCGCATTCTTTGCTTCGATGCTTAATGTAGCGTGTGGCACTAGTTTCAATCTTTCCTTTTGGATTAATTTCCCTGTTGCTCTACAAATTCCGTAAGTTTTGTTCTCAATTCGAACCAAAGCTTGCTCTAGATTTCTGATGAATTTTTCTTGTCTTGCACCGAGCTGCGCAATTTCTTCTCTAGATAAGGTTTCGGATCCATCTTCCATCATGTTAAACGTTCTTCCAGTATCGTCAGTTCCATGATCATCACTATGCGACAAAGAAGATTTTAAAAGTTCATAATCTTGTTTTGCCTCTTCCAATTTCTTATTGATAATCTCCTTGAACTCCTGAAGGTCTTTATCTGAATATCTAACGATTTCGTTTCCCATTATAGCATTTATTAGCGGTCGGTGCCGTGAAAAGAAAACAAATATAATGAATTTGTGTATATATGAAAACGCAAGATATATAGTAAATTTATCAAAAAATAAACAGATGAAAATTGTCGAATCCCTGAAGTGGAGATATGCTACTAAAAAATTTGATCCAAATAAAAAACTGACTCCAATTCAAGTGGATGGTATACTGCAAGTGTTGAATTTAACTCCAACCTCTTACGGGCTTCAACCATTAAAATTTCTGAGAATTGTGAACCCTGAAATTAGAGAAGAATTGGTGAGTGCCTCGTGGAATCAAAGACAAGTGACAGATGCTTCAGATTTAATCGTAATCTGTATAGAAAATAGATTTACAGAAGAAGATGTGGATCAGTTTATCAACAGGACAGCATCAAAAAGAAACGAAGATGCAAAAACTCCACGCTATGATTCTTTCAAGAAAATGCTTATGAAAATTGTGGATTGGTCCAAAGATGACTATCAAAACTGGGCACGCAAACAAGCATACATTGCCTTAGGAAACTTAATGACGGCCTGTGCAGTTGAACAGATTGATGCTTGTCCCATGGAAGGATTTGATGCGAAAAAGTACGATGAAATTTTAGGGTTGGATAAATTAGACTTGTCTTCTGTTTTGGTGTGCCCAATAGGTTTTAGATCTGAAGATGACCGAAATTCACAACTTGCTAAGATTCGAAAAGAGCATCATGAAATCGTAATTGAAATCAACTAATCTTTAATAGACCTACGATGAAAAATGATTGGTTGAAATCAGCAAAATCTTCTACAACAGGCATTGAAAAACTAATTGACCGTTCATTTTTAGGTAGTCGAGGGGCCAAATACAGATTAATTAGTGCTCGAGAAAGACTTAAATCTCTAGATCATCCACTTTTCTATTATTTGGAAGTCCGCGGGAAAGTATTGGGGAATATTACTTTCTGCAATCGCTTAAATTCAGGCGTATCTGAAAATTACATTCGCTATTTTGCATTTGATCCAGGATTTCAACAAACCAAAAAAAGATCCGATTCTAATTCGAATAAAAAGTCTAAAATTAGAACCCTTTTCAACCAACTTCTGGACAAAGATATCTATGAGAAAAACGACAAGTATTGTTACTATGCTTTTGTAGATCAACAAAACTGGAAGAGCCTAAGCATGGGTGAAACTTTTGGCTTTCAGAAAATTGGGAAATTCAGTACAACCAGTTTTTCAAGGCTGAACCCAAAAAGAAGAATGGAAATTAAAGAATTAACGGGATCGGAATTAGACGATTACAAACTTCAACTAAAACATCAATATCAGAAGTATAATTTTTTTCATCCTGTAAATACTGATAAAGGAAAAGTTTTTGCTTATTTAGAAAATGGAAAAATGATTTTAGCTGCCACCTTTTATCCAACAGATTGGGAAATAAAATCATTGCCTGGAAATAATGGGGAATTAAAAATGAAAATACTAGGTAAATTACCTTTATTGAGTCGCTTTTTCCCCAACCGAATCATGTCTTTTTTAGGAATGGAAGGATTAATATGCCAACAACCTCATTTGATCAATAAATTCTTTGAATCCGTGTTGAATCAGAATGATGAGAAAATCATTTTTATCTGGGCTGATAGTCAATGTGAAATCGTATCATCCATAAAACCTTTTCTGAAAAATGGAATTCTCTCCCGATTTTCAAAACAAGAGGAAGCCAATATCATTGTGAAACACAATTTGAATCCCGATATTTATAATCAAAATCCAAGTTATATCAGTGCATACGATATTTCTTAAATTAAATCGAAAAAAAATGACATTAAAAATTCGCATCTTATTCATATTGAGCGTTATAATTCTCACTTCTTGTCAAACAGTGCAGTATATCGCTGATTATAGCGATAGCCAAGATTTTTCTCCATACAAGACTTATAACTTAATGGAATGGAATGAAGCGAATAACCGCTATGTCAATGGAATTGATAAAGAAAGGATTTTAAAGGCCCTACACACGGAAATGAATGCGAGAGGATACACAATTTCTAACACCCCAGATTTGATGTTAAATGTCAATGTCATCATTGAAGAAAGAAAAGGGACTCACGCTTATACAACATATATGGGAGGCTATTATTCCCCATTTGGTTATGGAGTAACTACTTATCAGGAATATACCTATTTAGTTGGAACTTTAATCATTGACATGTTTGAGGAATCTTCCAAAAAACAAGTATGGCATGGTGCTGCAATCGGAAATGTTAGTGAAAATAACAATCGTACTGATGAAAGCGTCCATCTCATCGTCAAGCGTATTTTGAATAAATATCCAATTCGCCCAGTAGAAGGAAAATAATTAAATGGCACTCTACCCCCAATTACAAATTGCAATTAGCAATAAAGGAAAAAGGGAACAGAACGAAGATTTTATTCTCCCTTCCGATCCTGCATCAGATTCCAGGGTGTTTGTTGTTTGCGATGGCGTAGGAGGAAACCACCAAGGTGAAATAGCCTCAAAAATTGTAGCAGAGTCCATTAATTTTTATCTCAATAGAAAAAATCCAATTCCTTTTCAGATTAAAAGTTATTTGACTAAAAGCCTAAGATTTGCCGAAGAAAGACTTACAGAATATATTGAGGAACACCCTAGTTCATTAGGTATGGCAAGTACCGTTGCTTGTCTCGAATTTGGCAGAAAAAAAGCCATGGGTTTTTGGGTTGGAGATAGTAAAATTTATCAGATACGAGATAAGAAAATCATCTTTGAATCCATTGACCACACCTTGTATCAGGAGTTAAAGAATCAACCAGAAACGAACAGGGAGAAATTAGATGAGTTTCCATACAAGCATTATATTTTGAGGGCCGTTAAAGGAACTCATAAACCAGCTCAACCTGAGCACTTTGTTTTATCAGATATAAAGGTAAATGACTATTTTGTTCTTTTAACGGATGGAATTAAAGAGGCATTTAAGAAGAAAGAGCTTTTAGAAATTCTTCATGAATTGGATGGGTCTGAAATACTAAAAAATAACATCGAAAAAGTCTGTGAGTTGAAATCAAAGGATAATTATTCCATATTAATTGTAAAAATTCTTGAAGCATGAGTCAATCCTCAAATCATAAAAGCTTCATTTTTTCTCCCATTTTTGGTGGTATCATTTTATTTTTATGTGCAATTTCAGCTTTGGTATGGGCTAATTTAGGACACGAGTCTTACCACGAATTCTGGCATCGTCCAGTAATTGAATTTCATGGAATATCTGGAACCGATTACAAAATCAGTTTTCATCAGGTTATCAATGAATTTCTGATGGCGATTTTCTTCTTTTTTACAGGTCTAGAAATTAAAAGGGAAATTCTGTATGGAGAACTTTCAAGCTCTGATAAAGCGATTCTACCGATGGGCGCTGCACTTGGGGGAATGATTTTTCCAGCACTCATTTATTTCGTCATAAATTTGGGTCAAGAAACCGCACATGGATGGGGAGTTCCTATGGCCACTGATATTGCTTTTTCTTTAGCTATTTTGTCTCTTTTAGGCAATCGTGTACCTATTGCACTAAAAGTATTTTTAACGGCCTTAGCAATTGGAGATGATTTAGGAGCCATCATTGTAATTGCAGCATTCTACACCCCTAGTATTGAATTTATTGATTTGCTGATCGCATTGATTGGATTAGGCATTCTGTTTGGAATGAATCGTTTTGGAGTAAGAAATAAGCTTTGGTACTATGGAATTGGAATCGTCATCGTATGGATGGCTTTCCTAAGCTCAGGCGTACATTCTACCATCGCAGGAGTTCTAGTTGCTTTTACGATACCTTCGCGACAAGGAATCAAACATGATGATTATGTGGACCAAGCAAAAGGTATTCTGGACGATATTAAAAATCATCCTAAAAAAGATGAGGATATCATGTCTGAAACCATCATATTCAAACTGAAAAATCTTTCGATCCTAACTAAAAATGCTACAAACATGTCGCAGATCGAGGAAAAGACATTGCACCCTTTAGTGGGATTCATGATTCTTCCCTTATTTGCCATTGCCAATGCAGGAGTGGCCATTCAAGGGGATATTGGAACGATCATGTCTAGCCCTGTCTCCATTGGTATAATTTGTGGCTTGATGCTTGGCAAACCTCTGGGTATTTTTCTATTTACCAAACTCTTTACCCTGCTCGGAATTGGAAAGCTTCCGGAAGATATTAATTGGAGGCAAATTATTGGAATTGGGTTTCTTGGTGGTATGGGATTCACTATGTCGCTTTTTGTTACCGACCTCGCTTTCGTTCGAGCCGAATACATTGAAAATGCGAAACTTGCCATCATCGTCGCATCCTTTACCTCAGGAATTATTGGATATTTATTCTTAAATTCGAGTTTATCTAAAAAGTCGTAATATGCTCCCCTCTAGCAAGAAAGATTTTACAGAAGCCCTAATCCATTTTAATCCCGCAGATCACGAAGATGCGAATAGATTATTTCCATTGGTTTACGATCAATTAAAGTCCATTGCCAAAGTTTATGTTTCCAGAGAAAATCCAAACAACACCATCGATGTTACTGATCTAGTTCATGAAGCTTATTTTAAAATGGTCGATCAAAAACGTGTGGATTGGAAAGGGAAAACTCATTTTTTTGCGGTTGGTGCAACAGCCATGAGAAGAATTTTAGTGGATCATGCAAGGTCAAAGAAAAGAGTGAAGCGAGGAGGAGACAAAATTAAAGTGGATCTTGATGAAGGTAGAGCCATTTCAGTTAATAACGACGAACATGTTTTGGTTATTGATGATGCCATAAAGGAGCTTGAAAAAGTAGACAAAAGACAAGCAGACATCATCGAACTTCGTTTTTTTTCAGGTATGACAGTTCAGGAGGTTGCAGAAGCACTCCAAGTTTCTAAAAGAACGGTTGAAGGAGATTGGACCATGGCTAAAGCATGGCTGCTTCGCTACATAAAAGAAAATCAAGAATAATTT
>JAWKMJ010000025.1:0-48203 GCA_041392305.1 Crocinitomicaceae bacterium | reverse complement strand
GAGTATTGCTCACTAAAATTCCTGAAAGATCTCCTTCAAAATGCTCCCCTACTTTCTTTAAATTCGTGGAACCGCCCAACATTAAAACATTTTTTTCATAAAAGGAACTTGGCATGTTCAAATTGTAGATCGAAGAGAGTTGAGAAACCCCAATTTTTCTGCAATTATGTATCATGGATTTACTCACCGGAATCTTTTTAGAAGATGCCCCTCCTGTGCCTGAACTCAAAGCAAAATACTTGATCTTTTCGCCCCAAAACACATTTTGTTCGCCGTCCAGGGTTCTTTGTAACCAGGAGTCATAAAATTGATCGTAAGTATGAATCGGCACCATTTCCGAAAAAAGAGTGGCTGGATCCTTCGATTTCAAAATCTTGGCAAAATCATATTTTTTACCAAACTCCGTATCTTTCGATTTCTCAATAAGTTTTCTCAAAACCGCATACTGTTTGAAATAATCATACACTCGAATGCGGTCATTATATATTTTCTGAACTCTAGCAGTACTCTTTGCAACTGGTCCGATCAATGCCATAAATGTGGTTTTAATCCACAAAATAAGAGTAAGCACAAATCCAAAATTCGGGTTTACAGAGAATTAAAGAAAGTATAAAGGCTTGTTAAGGATTTAGGAGAATTGGGTTTACGTTTTCATAACAAAACAAAAAAGGCGATCAAAGACCGCCTTTATAATTCAAAATTCAAAGTGCAAAATTCAAAATTCCCACTTCGTAATTCGTACTTCGTATTTTAGAAGATTTCATTCGCAGCGAAGTGGAATTTCCCTTCGATTTCTGCGTTTTCGTCAGAATCTGAACCGTGAACGGCGTTTCTTCCTTTGTTTTCAGCGTATTTTGCTCTGATTGTTCCTTCAGCTGCTTCTGCAGGATCTGTAGCTCCGATCAATTTTCTAAAATCTTCTACCGCATTTTCTTTTTCCAAAATAGCTGCAACGATTGGTCCTGATGACATATACTCTACCAATTCTCCGTAGAATGGTCTCTCAGCATGAACAGCATAAAATTCTTTTGCTTTATCCTCTGAAAGTCTAGTGTATTTCATTGCTTTGATATCAAATCCAGCCTGGATAATCATATCGATAATTTTTCCCATGTGCCCGTTCTCAACTGCATCAGGCTTAATCATTGTAAACGTTCTGTTTGTTGCCATTTCTTATGCGATTTTTTTAAAATTTTCGGCAAAGATATACATATATCAAGGAATTCAATGAAAAAATTTCAGTGTTTTAAAGAAAAGGCCTATCTTTGCGCCCTCATTTAAGGCACACAGGCGGTAATATGTGCTTTTATTAACATCTTCGAACAGGCGCCGCCTCCAGTTTGAATACAAATTTTAAGTCATAATGGCTGAAAATAAAGACGAAGCTCCAAAATCTGAGGAGAAAAAAGAAGCAGTGAAAAAACCAGCTGCAAAAAAAGCTACCACAGCTAAAAAAGCCACAACAAAAAAAGAAGAAGCTCCTGCTGATGAAGCCGCAGAAAAGAAAACTGCTGCTAAAAAGCCAGCTGCAAAGAAGCCAGCTGCTAAAAAAGAAGAAGCTCCTGCTGAACCCGTTGCGGAAAAAGTAGAAGAAGTTGCAGAAGTGAAAGAAGAAGCACCTGTTGCTGAAGAGCAAAAAGCTCCTGCAAAGAAAGCTGCTAAAAAAGAAGAAGTAGCTGTTCCTGCTGAATTTTCGTGGGAAGAGTTGGAGAATGACGGATACACTAAAGCTCAAAAAGCTGAGTTGTCTGACATCTACGACCAAACACTTTCATCAATTGCTGAAAAAGAAGTAGTTGACGGAACGGTTGTAGCTATTACTAAGAAGGAAGTTGTAATCAACGTTGGATATAAATCTGAAGGTATCGTTCCTATTAACGAATTCAGATACAACCCTGATCTTAAAATTGGTGATTCTGTTGAGGTTTATGTTGAATCTCAAGAAGACAAACAAGGTCAGTTGGTTATCTCTCACAGAACCGCAAGAACACACAGAGCATGGGAAAGAGTTAACCATGTGCTGGACACAGGTGAAGTGATTACCGGTTTTGTAAAATGTAGAACTAAAGGAGGATTAATCGTTGACGTATTCGGAATCGAAGCCTTCTTACCAGGTTCTCAAATCGATGTGAAACCAATTAGAGACTACGATCAGTATGTTGGGAAAAACATGGAATTCAAAGTGGTTAAAATTAACCTTGAATTCGTGATTTGTTTCTCACAAAGCGCTTATCGAGTGAATTGGAAGAGCAGAAAAAACAAATCATCCAAACTCTTGAAAAAGGTCAAGTATTGGAAGGAACTGTTAAGAACATCACTTCTTACGGTGTCTTCATCGACCTTGGTGGTGAATGGATTGATTCAATTACTGACCTTTCCTTGGGGAAGAAGTTAATCATCCTGAAGAAATTGTTGAATTGGATCAAAAAATCAATGTAGTTCTTGACTTCGATGATTCGAAAGAAATTGCTCTTGGATTGAAACAACTTCAAGCTCATCCTTGGGATGCATTGGATGAAAAACTTCAAGTTGGAGATAAAGTTAAAGGAAAAGTGGTTGTTCTTGCTGACTATGGTGCGTTCGTCAAATCGCTCCTGGGAATTGAAGATTGATGCGTTTCCTGAAATGTCTTGGTCTCAGCACCTAAGATCTGCTCAGGATTTCTTAAACTTGTTGGTGACGAAGTTGAGGCAGTAATTTTAACTCTTGATAGAGAAGAAGAAAAAATGTCTTTAGGTATCAAACAATTAATTGCCAGATCCATAGAAGAGATGAGCAAAAATACCCTGTTGACTCTGGCTTGCACTGCAAAGTGAGAAGCTTCACTAACTTCGGTGTGACTATTTGAGTTGGAAGAAGGTGTTATTGGATTGATTCACATTTCAAGATCTTTCTTGATCTGAAAAATCAAACACCCATCAAGATTACAAAGTTGGTGACGAAATCGGAAGTTATCGTTCTTGAACAAGATGAAGACTAACGAAGACTTTCATTTAGGACACAAGAGCAATTGGAAGAAAATCCTTGGATGTATTCGAAAATATGAATTCTCACCGAAGGTTCAGTACACAAAGGAACTGTTGTTAACATGAAAGATAGAGCTGGAATTATCGCTCTTCCTTATGGTGTTGAAGGATTCTGTCCAAACAAACACTTAAGAAAAGAAGATGGATCTAACTTGAAAGTTGACGAACAAGCAGATTTCAAAGTGATCGAATTCAACAAAGACTCTAAGAAGATTATTGTATCACACACAAGAACTTTCGAAGAAGGAGATGAGGCTAAGCCTGCTGCTAAAGGAAAGAAGAAAGTTGGAAACGATAAAGCTGTTCAAGCAGTAAACGATTCGGCTGAAAAATCAACTCTTGGTGATATTGATGCTTTATCTGCATTGAAAGATCAGATGGAAAAATCTGAAAAAGGAAAATAAACTTTGAGTTTTATAGGAAGAAAAAAGGTCGGCATATTGTCGGCCTTTTTTTGTTTTCCTAATATTGCATTCATGAAACAACTGATCAGCATACTTTTCATTTTATTCCACTTGATTGCATTGTCGCAAAAGAGCAATTATAGACTGGAGGAGTATGATGTAAAGAAATACACAGTAGACTTACAAGCCAATCCGACAGATTCAGAAATTACCGTTGTCGCAAAACTTCAGATTTTATTCAAATCAGATTTGGAAACCCTCTATCTAGACCTGCATTCCAAAGAAGGAAAGAATGGAAAAGGAATGCAAATTTTAAAGGTGGTGGATTTAAAATACGATGATACCTTAAATTTCGAACACAAAGAGGATGAAGTTCGTATTCGCTCCATTCGATTCAAAAAAGACTATGAAACAACTTTGGAAGTAACCTATTCGGGTCAGCCTAAAGATGGATTGATCATCAGTAAAAATAAATTTCTACACCCCACCATATTTGCTGATAATTGGCCGAATAGAGGACATCATTGGCTTATCAGTAATGATCATCCTTCCGATAAAGCACTTTGGGAAGTCACCGTTACTACCCCAGCAAAGTACAAAGTTGTTTCCAATGGAAGTTTGATTTACGATAGCGTAAAAACTGATTCTATTCAGCTGCGGTGAATTACAAAACGCAATATGAACTCCCCACAAAAGTAGTGGTAGTTGGAGTGGATACATATAGACTCTGCGACTTTTCTGGAAAAATTCCAGTTACCAGTTGGATTTCTAGAAAATGAAGAAAAAGGATTTCATGATTATGCCCAAGCAGTTGAAGTGCTGGACTGGTTCGTAAAAAAAATTACTCCCTACCCTTTTGAAAAATTAGCCAATGTACAATCCAAAACCATATTTGGCGGAATGGAAAATGCAGGTTGTATTTTTTATTTTGAAAATTCTGTCACAGGAAAGCGAAACCACGAAGACTTACTCGCTCATGAAATCGCACACCAGTGGTTTGGAAATTCGGCAAGTGAAAAAGATTGGCAGCATATTTGGCTAAGTGAGGGATTTGCGACCTATTTGACAGACTTATATATACTTGAAAAATATGGAACTGTTGAATTTGAAAAGCGAATGCAACAGGAACGCAATAAAGTAATAAGTTTTTATAAGAAATCACCTTCTCCAATTGTAAATACAACAAGTGATTTGATGTCAATGCTCAATGCTAATTCCTATCAAAAAGGAGCTTGGGTACTCCACATGCTTAGAGAAAAAGTGGGATCCGTTATATTTTGGGAAATTCTTCAAAATTATTACAATCGCTTTGCTTATTCCAACGCCGATACGGAAGATTTCTTTCAGGTTGTGGAAGAAGTTTCCGGAAAGAAAATGGATCAGTTCAAAAAACAATGGCTGCATTCAGCTCAAATACCTGAACTAAAAATTACAACAAAGATTAAAGGAAAGTCTTTTGAAATTATTGTCGAGCAACTGCAGAATGAACTTTTTCATTTTGATTTAGATATAGGAATAATCGGAAAAGAAGATGCTGAAGTATTCTCTATCTCTAATATTGAAAAGAAAGTTACTACACTGACTTACAAAACTAAATTTAAAATTCTGAAACTTGATTTCGATCCGAACATGAAATTATTATTTCTGAAACAGTAGCGGGATGTTTTATTAAACAAATTGAAAATAAGATTATATTTGAATTGCTTTTACAATAACACTTTAAAAATTAAAACAAGTAACTTATGAAAAATCTATTTATTGCACTTCTATTTGTACTTACTACCCATTATACACTTGCTGACTCATGGGATAATTTAACAAAAGAACAAGCCGAAGCCGTTGTCAAAGAATTAGAAGAAAACCCTTACATATTCGATTATTGCGATTGTTGCGATCACGAAGGAACGTATGCAGCCAAAGTAAGATTACTTAAAGTTACAAGTACAGAGATTAAGCCTTGTGCATGGGAACCAGAATCTTTCAGTGTTACAGTAGACGTAATCGTTCTTGCGCATTTACCTTACAATGCATCAGGTCCAGATTTAACTGCGATGACTTCGAACAAAAAGGAAATTGATGTATATACCATTTCAATGAACTACACTTGGACGTACAACCCAGGAGAAAAATCAGCTTCTCCCCTTTTTAATACTGTACCTTACGACAAATATGGAGAGAAAAAAGCTTGCAAATCCTTTTTCAAATTCCCAACTCCTGAGCAAGGAAAAGGAATTATTAAGGATGGTAAGTACAAGAAATGGTATACTAAGAAATATGGAAAATAATTAATTTTACTACTATTTTAAAAGGGTTGATCTGTTAGATCAACCCTTTTCTTTTGCAGTAGATTCAGATTTACTCAAAAAATTGGGGTGTTCCCTAAACAAATATCTCGAGGAAGATTTAATTCTTTATTTTCGAGTTGATTATTTACCAATAAAACTAAGAAATTATGAAAAAAGTATTGTTCTCAGCTGTTGCAGCTACATTTTTGTTAGCATCTTGTGGTCCAGATATCTGTGATTGTGTTGAAGGAAGAAAAGAAATGAGAGAAAAAATCAAAGAAGCTGACGGAGACGAAGACAAAATTAAAGCTATTAAGGAAGAATATGATGACCTTAAAGAGCAATGTAAAAAGTTAGGTGAAGGAAAATCTGACGAAGAGAAAAAGAAAATGATGGAAGAAGCTGAAAAATGCGGAAAGTAATTCACTTCTCTTAAAACTTTGAAAAGCGGATCTTAGGATTCGCTTTTTTTTTGACTCAAAACTTAAATTGATATTCCAATCCAAATAGATATTTTATTTACTGCCCTTTTTTCCCTTTTCACCCAATATTTTTCGCAACCCCTAAAAAAAAGACTGAGTTCCCTAAACAAATTGTATCCAAATAGAATTTATAACTTACTTTTGACGCAGTTATTTACCAAAAAAATTAAGAAATTATGAAAAAAGTTATTTTGTCAGCTGTTGCAGCTTCGTTTTTGTTAGCATCTTGTGGACCAGATGTATGTGATTGTATGGATACTTTCGAAAAAATGGGAAAAGAAATGCAAGAAGCAGGTGGAGATGCAGATAAAATGAAAGAAATCGAGGAAAAATACAAGGGAGATATCGAAGCTTGTAAGAAACTTGAAGAAGGAAAATCTGACGAAGAGAAGAAAAAATTGATGGAAGAAGCTGAAAAATGTAAAAAATAAGCTGAATCTAATATGATTTTTAAAAGGCGGATCTTTGGATTCGCCTTTTTTATTTTCCATTTTTTATACCTTTATCAAAATTCAGCTCATGAATAAATTCATCCTTATTTTCTTCTTTGTACCTCTATCACTGTTGAGTCAGAAAAAAACAACACTTTGCGAATGCATTAATATGGATCAAAGTAAAATGACTCAAGAATGTGAATCCATTAAGCAGGAATGGAAGCAACAATTCGAAGGTGCTTCCGCAGACTTAAAAGGTCAAATGGTAGCTGAATACAGAGAGTGCCAACGACTTGCCGAAATGGATAAGAACCCTTCCGTATGTCTTTGTGCGACTATAGACCCAAAACTATGGAACAATAACTGTAAAAAACTAAAAAAAGAGTGGGATAAAACCTATAAAAAAGCAGATGTAGAAACCCAAAAAGATATGAAACAAGAAATTCTTGATTGCGGTATTGAAAACACAAGGGATTTACCTGCAAAGGATAACGAATTGAGCCAAGTTTCTGATGAGTTATTTTGTGATTGCATGGAATACTATGGAGGAAAAATTAAATTAGAAACTGAGGACCAACCTGACCTTAAAAAGATTGAACAATATGATAAAATCAACAAAACAGATAAAAACAAATGTTTATTTGTAATGCGAGGGATTAGAATTGGAACTATTGAAACCATTGAAAGAGCGGCAACTTGTGATCAATTAGGGAAATTCTTTTCGGATTCTACGCATATATTTTACGATCAACTCACTGCTACCATAGGCATCAATAAAATTCTGGAAAAACATAATAATGTTATAGAAGTATGTTCGTGCATTGAAATCATGCAACTGGAAAAGTCGCTATTAGAAACGAAAGGCAGAAATATCAATCGACGAAAAAACATTCAACTAACCTTTGAAAAGCCACGTCAAATCTGCTCTAAACTTATAGAAGGGTTGTCTGACGAAGAGATAAAAAGATTAGAGGATCAAGCCAAAAAATGTATCGATTAACATTCTAATCGATGGCGAATTTTAATTATTTTCGCAAACCAAAATATAACTCATGAAGAACATTTTTTCACTTTTGTTTATTGTCACTTTAATCTTTAATTCCTGCGCGGAAGAGGAAAAACCAGAGGCTACAGAAAAATCAGATAATAATGCCCCTCTTACGGCTTGTGATTGTGCAAAAATGAAAGAAAACGAGGCTCCGGACGAGTGCTTTGAATTGAGAAAAAGTTGGGAAAAAGAATTTGAGCTTTCTGATGCGACACGCAAAGAAGAAATGACCAAAGAGATTATTGATTGTATGAATAAAAAATAATTCAAGCTTCAATCCTATCCAATTCTCGCTTTTAAAAATGGATTGTTATTAAGTTCCTTCTTACTAACTATGGACAGTAGATTTTTACCCTATTTTTACGGGTTATAACCATAATTATGAGTTTTAAAAAAATTAATCTTTTCATTTTCTCAGTACTGCTTGTACTTATGGGCATAACATTTCTCTTTCCTCAAGACAAAATTGTAATTGCGGGATACGATATAAAATACCCTTCATTTGAAAAGTTTTGGAATAAAAAGAAAGTAGTTCATAAAGACATTTCCAAAGTCGAGAAGCAGTTCGACGATAAACAGTTGGAAGTAAACACTATTTGTGACACTTGTGCAGGTGGTCAGTACACTGTAATCGAGACTGAGCCAGAAGAGTTTGCAAAAGAACCAGTGCAAGTCCCGATCATTGTTCCCGATGGATTAAAGGGTCAATGGAATGCAATGTTCGAAAAATTTGCCAATGCTAAAGGTGAAAAAGTAAGAGTCATTCATTATGGAGATTCGCAATTAGAGGGAGACCGGATTACCGGTTATTTGCGTGAAAAATTTCAATCAACCTATGGAGGAAATGGTCCTGGATTCGTTCCAGTAATGCCTGTTTACAATCAAATAGCTGTTAAAATTGAAAATATTGGTGACTGGAGAAGAGAAGCCATTTTTGATCAAACACAAAAGATGATTGAAGACAAAAGATATGGTTTGTGGTGCTCCTATACCACCATGAATAAAGTGGTTCTTCCCGATTCCTTAAAAGATTCAACTCTTTTAACGGATGGTGCAGAATTCAAAGTCTTGATTTCTGCCTCGGGGCGTGCTTTTGCTCATGCCCGTACTTTTTCAGAGTTAAGTCTGCACTACGGAGATGTTGAAGGTGATCTTACTATAGAGATTACTCAGGCCGGAGCTCCTATTCATAGTGCTAAATTGGATACCGGAAACTATTACAAGGAACTTAGAGTTAATTTCACGAATACCTCAGACATTGTGGTCAATTTTAAAGGTAAGGGAAATGCAAAACTCTTTGGATTCACATTTGAAAATGGTCCTGGATTATATATGGACAATGTGGCTATGCGAGGGTCCAGCGGAACCATATTCACAAAAATGAATGGCAATCTTTTGTCACAAATGGGTGCCAAAAGAAATCCTGCATTAGTCATTATGCAATTTGGAGGGAATTCGGTTCCTCATCTCGACAGTCCTAAAGGTGCTTACAGTTATGCTAATTGGATGGTTTCTCAGATTAACCGAATCAAAAGAGCTTGTCCGAATGCTTGTATTTTATTTATTGGACCTTCCGATATGAGCACCTTAATTGAAGAGCAATACCAGTCCTACCCTTATCTTGGAGACATGATTGAAGCCTTGAAAGCTATGTGTATCAAACAAAATGTGGCTTACTTCGATTTATGTGCTACGATGGGAGGATTGAATTCGATGCCGACATGGGTAGAAAAAGGCTATGCGGCTTCAGATTACACCCACTTTGCTCCAGCTGGCACAAGAATTGTCTCTGAATTATTGTTCAAGGCATTAATGAATAGTAAAAATCCATGAGAAAATTAGTTTTTTACATATTCTGCACACTTTCAACGCTCACTTTTAGTCAGCAATTTGACGAATGGGAAATTGATACTGCATGGATTTCGAAATACGATTTTATTCGTTGGGGTGACACGGTTCAGTTTAAGAAATTCAAAGAAAGTACAACCTTAGATCCAATTATTGAAAAGTTAGAGCGCATCCAATCGGGTGAATCGCTTCATTTAAATTTCTATCATATTGGAGGAAGCCATATTCAAGCAGATGTCTATAGTAATTTTATCCGGAGCTACTTATTAAATGTTTACCCTGGATGTGGAGGAAATAGAGGTTTTGTTTTTCCTTATAAAACGGCCAACACAAACAATCCTTTCAATTATAAGGCTACACCTTTGGGAGAATGGGAAGGTGGAAGATGTTCCGTATTTAAAGACACTTTACTCTGGGGATTATCGGGAGTAACAGGTGGAACAAAAGACTCCATTGCCGGAATTGAGTTCGATCTGGATCGAAAAGATATCTATCATTTTGAGAGTGACACAGTCAAAATCTATTATAAAGATTGGGATTCAGTTTATACATGGAGATCTAAAGATTCCAACTTTAAAATTGTAGAATACATCCGAGGAGATTTTGAAACCTTAATTTTCGGATCAGAAGAACCAAAAGAACTAATTGATTTAGAGGTAATTAAACATGATACAGGCACCTATCGCCCCATTCAAGTATTAGGATTCGAATTTACTTCAGGGGCTCCTGGTGTTACGTATAATTCTATTGGGGCCAACGGAGCATCCTTCACCAGTTACACAAGATGTGAATTGTTTTACCCGATGCTACAACGCATGCCTCCAGATGTTTTTATCATGTCGGTAGGAACAAATGATGCTTACATGAAACCAAGTAAATATGATTCCCTTAAATACGCTACGAATCTTACGAATATGATGGATTCTATTTTGCTCATTAATCCTAGCTGCGCTTTTATTCTGACTGTTCCAAATGACTCATATTATAGAAGAAAGTATAAAAACCCAAATACCATTCAACAGGAAAAAGCAATATTGGCAATAGCAGAAAAGTACAATAGCGTGGTATGGGACTTTTTCGAAATTATGGGTGGGCTTGGATCTGCACAAAAATGGTATGAGAATAAACTGATGCCCTATGACCGGATTCACTTCACTCGTCAAGGATATAGGATTAAAGCCAATTTATTTATTGAAGCTTTTGAAAAATATAGAATAGATTATTTAAAAAGGAAAGACGAACAAAGGTCAGAGAACCACCTTCCTGATCAAGATGATTTACACTCAGAAAAGAACTAAATGAACAGATTATTCGACCTGATTAATTTTGATCCGAAGGGTATGATTACCATGGCACAAGCCAATTTCTGGATCTTTTTCGCAGTTTTCTTTTTCATCTACACATTGATCTACAAAAGAACACGAATGCGTTCTGCCTATATTATCTTGGCTTCTTTGTTCTTTTATTACAAATCTTCAGGGTTCTTTGTAGGTGTACTCCTTTTTGCTACGCTCTACAACTACTTCCTCGGGCTTAAAATCTCAAGGCATGTTAAAGAAGAACCCAATAAGGCAAAAGTTTGGATGGTAGTTGGAATCGTGATTAATGTCTTGATTTTGTGCTATTTCAAATACATGTACTTTTTCACCGACATTTATAATGGTCTGTTTGATGGTGATGCCCATGTCTTTAATTTCCTTGCATACGCAGGTAATGGTTTCTCTGATTACGGCTATTTCAGCGTAGACAAAATCATTATGCCCGTAGGAATCTCTTTTTACACATTTAAAACGATAGCCTATTTGGTAGAAGTGAAAAAGGGAGAAATTGCCGCTGTTCGTAGCCTAACCGATTTTACCTTTTTCGTAACCTTCTTCCCTTCCCTTATCCAAGGACCAATAATGCGAGGAAAAGATTTCATTCCACAAATCAATGCACAATTAAAATTAAGCAAGGAAGAATTTGGTTTGGCCGCGTATTTGTTCCTCAAAGGATTGGTAAAAAAAATGGTTCTTGCGGATTTTATTGCAGTACATTTTCTAAACAAAGTATTCGAAGATCCTGGAACCTATTCTGGTATGACCAATATTTTTGCGTTGATGGGCTACTCCCTACAAGTTTATGCAGATTTTGCTGGATATACAGACATGGCTATTGGTGTTGCGCTCCTGATGGGATACAAATTAAAAGACAATTTTAATGAGCCATACAAAGCCGTTTCATGCGGTGATTTTTGGAAAAGATGGCATATTACCCTTTCCTCATGGTTAAAAGACTTCATCTACATTCCGCTTGGAGGAAATAGAACTGGGAGTTGGGGTTCATGGATTATCGTTGGATTAAGTTTGATCTTCTGCATGTTTGCCATTGAAAACCATATTGTTCTTGCCGTATTGATGGGATCATTTATTTTCATGTTTTTCTTATTAATCGTATACGAACCCTTCCGATTTCATTTCAATAGAAACATCAACTTAATGCTGACCATGCTCATAGGAGGATTGTGGCATGGAGCAAGCTGGAATTTTGTGATCTGGGGAGGATTGAACGGAATCGGAATATTGGTTTACAAATATTGGTCTAAGATTAGCCCCTATGAAAAACTCACACATTGGGCAGTAATTGGATTTAAAATTATGATTACCTGGTTATTTATCACCTACACCCGACTGTATTTTAGAATGCCTGATATTGATTCCACACTTGTATGGTATGATCAGGTAGTTAATAATCTCAAGTTTAGCTGGCATTCTATTGAAGTTCTTTGGGAGTATTTTAAATGGCCTGCATCGGTCATTCTATTAGGCTACGCTTTGCACTGGACTCCCACGAAAGCTAAAGGTTGGATTCAAGGGAGATTTATTGAGTCTCCTATTTGGGTGAAGGGACTAGCTGCTATTATCATTACCTTCATTTGCTATCAATCCTACAGTGCTGAATATGTTGCATTCATCTATACTTCTTTTTAGGGGAGGATTAAGTCCAAAGTAATAAGTGGTAATACTATCTTAAATTTGCTAAATAAACTGCAAAGAAAAATATCATGCAAGCTGATATAACTAAGAATCCTCTTACTCTATAAATTTGATCTTTTACTGTTGATTTCTTTGGACTTATGTAGTGAAGTACAATAAAGGTTATTAGCACACTTATCCAAAATATTCCTAACACAAAGACTATATACATTCCATAAAGGCCAACAAATGGATTTAGGGAATACATCCATATAGAGCTAATAATTGACAATAATAGAATTATCAATTCAAAAACTAATTTTTCAATTTTCCGAATCACGTTATTTACATTAGAATTAAAGTAAAAATATAATCACAAAAAAAGCGCCCCTTAACGGAGCGCCCATTTTTATTCTTGATGATTGATGTATCTTTTTTTAGTTCTAAGTACTCAGTTCCAAGCGATGCCCTGAGCGACAGCCGAAGGGTACCAAGTTTTTTTTTTAGTTGAATTGAATTCACGACATCTTATTCCGAATTCCGAATTAAAAAGAAGGCACCCTTCTCGTTGGTCTTTGGTAATAATATTTATCATCCAAAATGTATCTCAAACTCATTTCCAAACCTCCATTTAAATTGGTTGCTGAAGACAATTCTGAAATATTGACATCATAAGTAACTCCCACTCCAAATCCTGATACCTCGAAGAAAATCTCCGGAATAAATGCATCAAAAGGGGAAGCCAGTCTGAAATGCCCTCCAAATGAAATCGCCATTTCTTTTCTAAATCCTGTTACTCTTGCTCTTCCATTGATTGTGGTTCTAAAAAGCATTCCTGCCATAAACTCCCAATGTGGCTTTTGGTACAAGAATGAAGCACTTGGCCAAAATCCCCAGGTAGAATTTTTTACTCCAAAATATCCATTGAAATGGGCGACAAACTCCATGGGTAAACGCTCATCCGAATAATACGCATTTCTTGGGCGATTCAAATGGTGTACGGCAAATCCGATCTTCCAGTCCTTGGTATTGTCATAAGTAGTTCGATTTCCCTCATCTGCAAACCAATACACAATTCCTGCACTTACATCTGCAAAGCTGAAAGGATTGAATTGATTGGTCTCTCCACTTGGAAGGTAAGGATTATACTGTAATCCATCATACTGATTTCCCCATCTCATAGCTGTTGGATCTACTCCTACTCTTCCCCATCCCGCTTGCAATCCAAGTGATATTCTTCCTTTCTTTCCTGCCCATAAATAAGCGGCCAGAGATCCTTGAACCCGTGTTGTACCCAATTTTACTTCTCCGGCAATATCCTGATAAAACGAAATCCCATATGCAAAATATGCTTTACCTACCTTGGTTTTCATTACATTCTGATCAAACGAAGCTGCATAGGTTTGAAAAGCCTTTCCTACACTTCGCCATTGGTCTTTCCAATTTAAGTTTACACGTAAATTCCCATCAAAATTCCCCGTTAAGGCCGGATTCATGTGTAAAGCCGCATTGTAAATTTGTGAAAAGTGAATGTCCTGTGCTTTTAAGCTAGCTCCAGAAATTAAAATCGTAAACAAAACAACAATTCTCTTCATAGTTTCAATTCAATTCAAATTCAAATGGCCATCTTTCCTGATGTATTTCCTACTACCTAAATTGTCTTCTGTTTTGGCTTTTTGAGGTCAATTTTGGTTTTGTAAGTGAGTTAAACCATGCAATTTACTGAAATTCACTGTAAAATACAATCAAAATGACGAGATAATCTTTATTCGAATTATATCTTCCTTTATTCCATTCATCAACTCTAACCTACTGTTTATAAATTAGTTGCTTCAAACAACTATGAAATAGATCGACATTTTTGTATCTTTGAGTAAAATTCATTTTATGAAATCAGTAACCTTTTTATTGTTCTTTGCTTTCTTATTACAATCTTGTATTGATACGTCATCAAACACCTATAATTACGATCAAACGAAAACTTATTTAGGCACTCTAAAAACCTATTTTTCAAATGATTGGGACAACTGGCAACTTAATACACAAAATTATAGTGGCTACTACCGTACTGCATTCTCTAATGATTGGGATAATTGGGAATTTACCATTTCTGGTCATTCTGGAACCATCCGCACAGTATTCTCAGAAGATTGGGACAATTGGCAGTTGATTTCAAATGGTAGAACGATCAAAATCAAAACAAATTTTTCAAATGATTGGGACAATTGGTATATTCAGGAAAATGGGCACACAATCTATGTTAAGACCTATTTCTCCAATGATTTTGATTCTTGGTATTCTTATGAAGGTAGCGCTAGCTATTTTGAAATGAGTACCAGTTTCTCAAATGATTTTGATAATTGGAATATTTACGGTAAAAACGATTATGCAAATTTGGACCCACTGCACTACATCGCAATTAATTTTCTAATTGTTTACACCTCTGCTATTACAGAACAAGGAATTAATTGATTTAAGAATAGAAACTAGTTAAAAACTAACTAACTAACTAACTAACTAACTAACTAACTAACTAACTAACTAACTAACTAACTAACTAACTAACTAACTAACTAACTAACTAACTAACTAACTAACTAACCAACTAACCATCTTCCTTGCACTCTCAGTGTTTGCTCGATAATATCGCGTACGGCAAATTTACCGCCTTCATATTTGGAAACATAATCAACAATTTCTTTGATATCCGAAGCGGCATTTGCTGGACAAGCACTCACACCTGCTCTTTTAAGAACTTCTAAATCAGGTAAATCATCTCCCATAAAAAGGCATTCTTCATCCATAAAATTGTTCTCGGAGAGAATTTGCTCATAGATTTTGAGCTTATCCTGAACTCTCAAATAGACATTTGTAACACCGAATTTTTCGAGATCTAATTTGACAGCATCGGAATAACCACCAGTAATCACAAAGACTTTTAAACCTGCTTCCACTGCAAACTGAACTGCCAATCGGTCTCTTGAATTTAAAATCCGAACTGTTTCGTCTTTAAATAAATAAACCGATCCATCTGTAAAAACTCCATCTACATCAAAAATCAAACATTTAATTCGATTTAATCCGATTTTATAGTTTTCCATTTTCCTTTAAAATGATGTTTGACATTAGTTGATAAACCTCCTTTAAATCACCTTCCAACATTTCCAAATGAGAAGTTATTGTATTTATGTCTCCTCTTTTCGCAGGCCCCGTAAGTGCATTATCTGCTCCTATTTCCTCAATTTTCCCAACGGTTTCTTTTAAAAGTGGGGTTAGTAGGGAGTTATCTTCTCCAATTTTTTGCATATAATCTCCTGATAATTTAACTAGTTCTGTCATAAAATTGTTCAGGATCACAGCTGCCAAGTGAATTTTTTTTCTTTGTTCGGAGGATACTTCACGAACCTTATCTGTCATGCGAATCCCCAACATCTTCAATTCTAGAAGAAAATCCTGATGCTGTGCTTCAATCAAAACAGGAACTTGAAAAAAATCGATTTTCCTATTGGATGTCATTGTTTGCAGAGGATAAAAAACACCTCTTTGCTCTACCTTAATAGCATCTATCGCAACCGACCCACTAGTATGAACGACTTTCAGGTTTTTATTGAGGTTGGCAGACACCTCCTGAATTGCTTGATCTGAAACAGCCAAAACCACAAGGCTCTCTTTTGGAATGTCTTTAAAGTTTTCAATAGGATTCAATTGGTAGATTAAACAAAGGGAATTTCTTTTTTCCTGATTACGACCGTATAAGCCTTCTACCGAAATACCGGCTGTCTTAAAAGCCCGAATAAGGTTTTCTGCCATATTTCCGGTTCCGATGATACAAACCGAACTAATTGCCATTGCCCCTATTATTCGATTTTACACGGTAAATGACTGCCATAATTGTTCCTATCATCATGATAACAATCCCTAACCACAGAAGATTAATCCAAGGGAAGATAATCGCTTTCATAATTAAGTACTCTTCTTCCATTGCATCGATTTTAATTCGTGCTTCGAGATATGGATTTGTTTGTACTCTTTGTGCTATACTATCAACCATCGTTGGATGAGAAAGAATTGTTTGAATCATTGCACTATCTTCAGGTGTAAGCTCCTGAATATGTGTGCTATCGTGCTCATGATTGTGTGCAAGTTCATTCTCTTTCTCATTTTCATCCTGACTAACTCCATGTTCTCCTGGTCCATGATCATGTCCTTCGTGACCTGGTTCAACTTCTTCTTCCTTCTTCCCAAAGTCGATGCTTTCCAATTTAAAAGCCATTCGCAATGGCGCAACTTTGGATACCATTGGTAACTCAATATCATCTCTGAAAGCCTTTACGATTTCCAAAGTATAGGTACGATTGGATTCTTCCTTGAATTCTCTAAATTTCAATCTAGCTCCAATGGCAACATCATTTGCAAGTAATTCGTGCTTAGCCTTGCTTTCAGGAGGTAAAGGATAAATTGAATCCAAGATGACCATATGACCAGGAATGTACATGGTATCACCAATTGCTCCTTCTAAAGAAAATCCTTGAAAATATCCATTGATTTCATCTGTTGCTCCGCTTACTTCCAAATACTTTTGCTTATCCAGCTTTGCAAGTCTTACGTGAGTAAAAATATCGTAGCTCAAATAGTGTCTGGTACCTGGTTCTGGAAAATTCGATCTGAAATTCTTTAGATCCAGTAAAACTCTCGGATTATTTCTAAACTGAAATGCTCCTGGCATGGTTGGGTTCCATTTTCTAAAACTGAAATAGGCATTGTCTTCGTGCTGTCCTCCAAAGGTCCATTTCTTGGCTTCCAAATCAGCAAGAAAATTATCTGAAGCTTCATGATCCTCATTTGCTACATACACTACCCCTTTGTATCTTACCGTATCCCCTTTTCCGTATCTTCTTTTTACTTTATCAAAGTATTCAATATCGTAGTAATAAATGTATTCCTCTTCAATATATTCATTCCCGTAATACACATAGAAATCATTCATCTCCACCGTATCACCTCTAAAGATGAGCATGTCTTCATTTTCTTTCAGGTTTTTGTCGATACCCTGCATCATGTAATGCGTCGTATTTCTCGAGATGACTTCTTGTTTAGCCATGGAAATTACTGCTCCTACAATCAGCATGGCAAATCCAAAATGTGCAATGGAAGCACCAGCATGATTCATTTTACCTTTGAGGATGCGCAACCAATAATCCAAATTGGCGAAAATGGCAAAAATGGAAGCAATTAAAAGAATACTCAAATGAACCTCAGTAGCGTTGAATTCATAATAGATTACAATGGGAATTCCGATAAACAGAGAAAGTAAAAAAGGTACTCCAATTTGTTTGATGAACTTCTGTCCGTCGGTCTTTTTCCATTTGAAATACTGATTAATGGCAACTAAAAGCACAATGAAAATGGCAAAAAGCGACTGCCATTTATTGTAAAATTGATTTCTATCTACATTATCTCCATATAATTTCCACTCAGTATCGAAAACCAACCCAAAGGCCGGTAAACTAGTGGTCAAAGCAATATGAAATGCCGAAACCAGCAAAAGTAAGGCCCCAATAAACATCCAGAATTCCCTCGATAGAATGGAATCTTCAACATTGTCTCTTGGAATACCATATAAGTTTCCTAAAACCAGGAAAGCCACTAGGATCAGCATGGACAAACTAAAAACGATGACTTTCGTCTCTGAAATATTCGTGAAAGCGGCTAGAACTAAAACGGCTAATGAAGAAAAAACCAGAATATATCTAAGATTCTTCGAACTTAGCATGGACCATAAAATCAAGATGGTGAAAGAGGCCAACATGATCACAAACTCTTCTGTCATACCGTCTCCTGTAAAAGAGTGTACAGAAGAATCTCCAAGGACTCCAGATCTTGTCAGGAAAGAAGAATAAATGACAAAAATGAATGAAAAAGCAGTCAGCAAAATCGAGGAATAAGCTGATTTTTTTCTGTTTTTACTGATCAACATGACATGCGCTCCGGCCACAAGAAAAATCCATGGAACCAAAGAAGCATTTTCCACAGGATCCCAAGCCCAAAATCCTCCAAAGTTCAAAGATTCATATGCCCAAGCTCCTCCCATTAAAATCCCTGTTCCTAAAATGGCTACACCAAAATAGGTCCATGGTAAGGCAGGCTTGATCCACCCATAATAATCTTTCTTCCACATCCCCGCAATCGCAAAAGCAAAAGGAATGAGAGTCAATGCAAAACCTGTAAACAATGTCGGTGGGTGGATAATCATCCAATAATTTTGCAAAGCAGGCGTTAATCCGGCCCCATCTTTAAAATTGGGATCAATCTCTAAGTAGTTCGGAATAGAAGCCCAAAGCTCTCCTAAACCGTCTTCCATTCTTAGCAAATGAAATGGACTGACTCCTAATTTGTAATCTCCAAACTCTATTCCTAAAAGTACAGCTGTCACAAAGACTTGCACAATTGAAATTACAGCCATTACGGGGATTTTATATTCACTTTTTCGATTGGTAAATCTGAAAACACTTGCTACCAGTACATGACAAAATGCCCATAAGGTCAAACTCCCTTCTTGTCCACCCCAAAAGGCGACCAGAATGTATTTGAAAGGCATGTCTTTGCTGGAATGTTTTTGGATATAATCATATTCAATATAGTTGCCAACCAGCATGATAAAAATACAGGAGACAATTCCGAGTACTGCAGCTGTGTGGACGGTAAAAGACCAATTTCCAATTTTCTTCCAAGAATTTTCTTCTGGAGTTTTTTCTAAACGGAAGGCCATCAAATAAGCTACTCCGGCCAATAAAGCTGAAGTCAAAGCCAGTATAACGAAAGCTTCTCCTAACTGACCTATGAAAGTATGTTCACCAACGTAATTCATCTATTTGGATCCCACCTCCTGATTGTCTTTGTACTTAGAAGGACATTTCATTAGCATGTGCGTGGCCATGAATGTGTCAGAGTCTTTGTCTGCAATTCCTGTAATTACTAATTCTTCAGACTTTTCGAAGTCTTGTGGTTTAGATTCTGAAAGGATCACTTTTTTTTCCACTCCATCTTTGTCTGTCATGTAGAAAGTCAACTGATTCGGAATGGACTCATCTACTTTTTTATTCAAGTTTAACCGACCAATTACTGTCACTTTTTCCCCCGTTTTCTCAAATGCCGTTTTGAAGGTCTCGTAATTCGCTGTATTCAAAACCAGACTTAAAACAACTCCCAAAGCAACTACCAAAAGGATTAAAAGTATGATGTGTGATTTCTTCATAATTTATTTTTTCAACTCTTTTTCGATGCGGTTTAGTTTGCGATCGATGGTAATTAGGTAAAAAACGATTCCTGCGAAAACGATTAAAAGTACGATTACAACGATGTAAATCATTCCGTTTGACTTCAAACCGGTGGCCATTTCAGGCTTTTCAGCTTCTTGAGCGAAAGACATTCCTCCGCTCAAAATCGCCATTGACAATAGTAAAATCTTAGTCCAAATATTCATTGTACTCTTTTATTCTAATTATTTTCTGCATTCTGATTCGGATTTGTAAGATCCAAACACTTAATAAGATCCATCCTAAAACAGCAGGATAAAACACCAATCTCAAATCACTGTCCAAATCGTAAGCACTAAACCCTGGGTTCCCTCCATTTCCTGGGTGAAGCGAATCCTTCATTCTTGGAATAACATTCACAAAAACCATGAACATCATGAAAGCAAACGTATTAAAAACAGCCGCAATTCGAGCTCTTTTATCCTCGTCTTTAATGGAATTTCTTAGCACATTGTAAATCAAATACATCAGAAAGCCCAGGGCTGCACCATTCAATTTTGGATCGTCTACTGCCCAATATGTTCCCCAGGTAGATTTGGCCCAGACAGATCCCGTTGCCAATCCAATTGCTCCGAAAACCAAAGCAACATTGATTGATTCCTTGGAAATAATATCAAATTTTGTGGCTTCTAATTTCATTTTTCCATCCGCATCCATTCCTTTGTCTACCTTTCCTTGAACCACAAGATATCTTATCGCAAAAATGATAGAGATTAATATGAGTGTCTGCATGGCAAACCACATGGTCACGTGAAAATAAAGGTTTCGGATGGTTTCTCTTAGAATGAACATGGCCGGAACTTCACCCAAAAATCCCATGACGATGGTGTACGTCAAAAGGACCACTGCAAGTATTTTCCACCAATTCTTTTTCATCCCCTCAAATTAATCGCGCCAAAGGTAAGAAAATAATAAATAAGAGAGCGTGACAGTTGCTACATTTAGACTGAAAATCACAAGTAAAAATCGCCATGCATCTTCCCATCCTTTTCCATCCATAATGAAGCCCGAAACTTCAACTAACTGATAGATAAAGGGTAAGATGATTGGCAAGGACATCACCGCCATCAATCCAAAATTATTATTCGTTCGAGACGCAATTGCTGAAATCGTTGTGAAGACAATGGCAAACCCACTGCATCCCATGAAAAATAAAGTGAGATATAAACTAATATCCACTTTTTGAATCGGAGCAAACCCTAGAAAAACTCCATAAATCAAGAAGGTTAAACCGGTAATGACTAAAACGAAGATCAAATTGTAAATAATCTTGGATAAAATAATGGCTCCTGGGCTAGCCAACTGGTACATGTAAAACTGAACCGGCTTGGATTCTGAGATAAAGCTTTTTGTTACAGAATTGATCGAAGTGAATAATACGATCACCCAAAGAAGGGCATTCCAAACGATGGGATCAGAAATGGTTTTGAACATCTGAAACACGACAAAAACAACCACTAATGAGTACAAAACAATGCTACTCAGAACCGTTTTGTTTCTTAGTTCAGATACAATTTCCTTTCTTACCAGAAGACTCACCTCCTTAAACATGGTGCAAATATAGTTAATTGATAAGATTTTGACTCTTCCCTTCGCGAAGCGACCTTAATTTTGTTAATTCTTTCTTCGTTTAAACAATTATTGCCAAATTTGTCAAAAAATTCAAGTATGCTCAGAGGTCTGTTTTTACTTTTTACTCTTTTTTCAATTGCTTACGGTTTTACAAGTGAAGTTGTGTTACCCGGAAAGTTCTTGATTAAAGGAAAAGTCATCAACAAAAAAGACAGTAAAGCCATTGAATATGCTACAATTCGAATTTATAATGTGGCTGACAGTTCGATGGTGACTGGAGGTGTGACCGATAGCACGGGGCATTTTAAAATTGATCTTGAAAACAAGGGAGATTTTTATGCTTTGATCAACTTTCTAGGTTTTAAAGAAAAATCCATTGGCAATATCAATTTTGAGCAATCCAAAGTGGTAGATTTAGGAACCATTGAGCTGGCTTTGGATGAAGAAATGCTGGAGGAAGTGGTAGTGGAATCAGCCTATAATAATGTAGAATACCATTTGGATAAAAAGGTAGTAAATGTAGACAACCAAATTACTGCCCAAGGAGGTTCTGCGGTGGAAGTTCTAGAAAACCTACCTTCTGTGAAAGTTGATATTGACGGGAATGTTTCTTTACGAGGTAGTACTGGATTTCTTGTGCTGATCAATGGAAAACCATCCGTTTTAGATCCTACAGATGCCTTAAGACAAATTCCAGCCTCTTCCATTCAACGCATTGAATTAATTACCAATCCTTCTTCTAAATATGTTCCAGATGGTGTGGGAGGAATCATCAATATCATCCTTAAAAAGAACAGAGCAAATGGTTTCAGCGGAAATTTGAATGGAAATGTGGGTTCTTTTGGAACTTACGGAGCAGATGCCCTATTCAATTACAAGAAAAACAAAATCACCTTTACTTTTGGAGGAGATTACAATCAGAATAAAGGAATAACAGACGTAGAAGACAGAAGAGAAACCATTCTTCTGGACACTACAACATTTCAAACATCTGAGGGCTACTCGGGTCGACAAAGAGGTGGAGGATCCGGAAGAATTGGATTGGACGTAGATTTTACCGAAAATGATTTGCTTACCATCGAAGGTAGAGTCGGCGTTTGGAGTATGAAACACGATCGGGAGTCGGACTATGCTACTTATACAAATCCTGCAGACACCAACTTGAATCAATATGTAACTGGGCTTTCCAAATATGGTGGTTTGTATTACAATACGAGCATCAACTATATTCATAAGTTCAAAAAACCAAAACACGAAATCTCAATTCAGGGAACCTACGGAAATAGAAATAATGCAGAATTCAATGAAACCTACCTCTACCCTTTCCGAAACGGACCTGTTTATCAGGCCTCAAGATTAGATGAAGTAGGTCCTTCGCACTCCGTGGATACCCGATTGGATTATTCAGTTCCTTTTGCCAAAACATTTGGAATCGACATGGGATTGCAGTTTCGATACAATTTCAGTGCAGACGATGTAGATATTTCCGATTACGACACGACTATAAATGACATGGTTGTGGATTCAAGTAAAAGCAACAATATCAACTATACGCGCTATGTTCCCGGAGCTTACTTTATCATTAAAGGAGAATTTAAAAACTTTGGTTTCCAAGCAGGAGTAAGATCAGAATACACCCACCGAGATGTTTATTCCATTACTCAAGACTCCACAGTTTCGGTGCGCAGACTGGATTTCTTTCCAAGTGTGCATTTGTCGTATAATTTCAAAAAGGAGTTTCAAATCATGGCTTCTTATACTAGAAGGATTAACAGACCAAAAGGTTGGAATTTGGAGCCCTTTATCACTTGGACAGATTTATTCAATGTGCGACAAGGAAATCCGGAGCTTTTGCCTGAATACATTGAGTCATTCGAATTAAACATGGTGAAAACCTGGAAGAAAGTGAGATTGTCTTTTGAAACCTATTACCGATTAACCAACAATCGAATCAATAGAATTCAATCGGCTTATTCAGATGGGGTGATATTGACTAAATATGAAAACGTTGGAAAGAGTCATTCTCTTGGTATGGAAGCCATGGCCAATTTTACCATTTTCAAATGGTGGGAATTGAGTTTGAGTGGAAACGGATTCTTTTATAGAATTGAAGGATTCGCCAATGGAGAAGATATTTTTACGCAGTCTTTTAACTGGACCGCCTTACTCAGCATGACGTTTAAAGTAAATAAAATGTTGAGATTCCAGATTGACGGAAATTACACTTCAGCTGGAGTTACGACTCAAGGAAGAGATGAAGATTATTTTGTGGTGAATTTCGGAATCAGAAGTAGTTTCTTAAAGAATACCTTGAACGTGACTGCCAATGTTCGTGATTTATTCGCCACGGGAAGAAGAATTAGTATTTCTGAAGATCCCACATTCTATAGCTATCAATATCGATTTAGCAGAGCGCCTCAATTTACCATCAGTTTGAGTTATCGATTCAACAACTTCAATCAGAAGAAAAGACAAAACTCTGAAGATGATGGTTACTAAGATTGAAAATACCTACCCGTCCATTCTTAAGATCAAAAAACAAATCCAAGAAGAATTTTTTGGAGAAGCGACGGGTCATGATTGGTATCATATTGAAAGAGTGTACAAAAATGCTTTAAAGATTCATGAGTTGGAAGGAGGAAATCCAGAAATCATTGCTTACGCTGCATTACTGCATGATATTGCCGATCATAAATTCGTTGAAGATCATGAAAGTGAAACAGATAAGAGAATTCGTGAGATTTTAGGTCGTGAAAATATTTCCCAATCGATTGTAGATGAAGTCTTACACATTGCCCACAATATTTCTTACAAGGGAGCGAATGTAGCCAACAAAATCACTAGTCTTGAAGGCAAAATCGTTCAGGATGCCGACCGATTGGATGCCATTGGAGCCATTGGAATTGCTAGGGCTTTCGCTTATGGAGGTAATAAAAACAGAGCGATATATCTGCCTACGCAAAAACCAACCATGCACGAGAGTTTTGATGCCTACAAGAATGACGAAGGACATACAATTAATCACTTCTATGAAAAATTGTTGCTCCTGAAGGATAAAATGAATACCGAAACCGGGAAAAAAATCGCTCAAGAACGCCACGATTTCATGCAAAATTTTCTGGATCAGTTTTATGCTGAATGGGAGGCCAATTAAAATTTTGGTTCACCGACATTTTTACTATATTCGACATCTCAAAAAATCTTTGCATCTATGGCTTCAGTTGTACTTGGAATCGACATTGGCGGAACCAATATTGAATATGGTTTGATCACCAAAGAAGGAGAAAACTTATATTCTTCTTTCCTGAAAACCGAATCCATAGAATCCATAGAAGAACTGGCAAAGAATCTAAAAGAGGAGATCTCCCCCATTCTGAAAAAAGAAAAGTACAAACTTCATGGAATCGGAATTGGAGCTCCAAAAGGGAATTACTTGACTGGATGTATTGAGTTTGCAGCGAATTTACCTTGGAAAGGTGTTGTAGAAATCAATCCCATCTTTGAAGAGGTTTTTGGTGTAGCTACAATCTTAACCAACGACGCTAATGCTGCCGCCTATGGGGAAAAAATGTACGGAGTAGCCAAAGAAATGAAGAATTTCATGGTGATTACCTTGGGAACTGGAATTGGAACCGGATTTTTCATGAATGGTCAATTACAACACGGCTCCCACGGAAATGCCGGGGAAATGGGACATATAACCATTGATCCACTTGGAAGGGAATGTGGATGTGGTAGACTGGGCTGTTTGGAAAGATATGCCTCTGCCACTGGAATAGCGTTATCGGCCAGAGAAAAGATTGAGTTTTACAAAGGCTCAAGTTCTTTATCCAAAATCGCACCTAGTGATATCACTGCCAAAAATATAACGATTGCAGCTAAAAAAGGAGATCCGCTTGCCTTGGAATTGTTTGACGACACCAGCAAAATTCTTGGAAAAGCTTTAGCAAACATCACAACAGTACTAGATTTGGAAGCTTTTGTATTCGCAGGGGGTTTAGCCAAAGCTAAAAGGATCATCACCGAACCTACCAAACGCTACATGGACGAAAACTTAATGGAAGACTTCAAAAGCAAAGTGCAAATCGTTTGTTCGAGTCTATTAGCTGAAAATTCGGCTATTTTCGGAGCTGCGGCATTGTATTGGAATGAGGAGAAAGGGAATTCTTAATTTGTAATTCGTAATTCGTAATTCGTAATTTTTAATTATCTCCCTGTCGGTCGATGAGCTCGCTATCGCAGGGTTCTGAATTCACTTTCCGTTTTTGTACCCCGGACTGAAGTCACAGGGTTACAAAATGGCTTTTTCGTGGTGACTATCATTTTTTGATTAGTGAATCTCAAATGGGAATTACCTCCACCCTAGACTTTGGCATAGAGAATTGATCACCTTTAGCTTGAGGATTGAAATCCTCCCTACAGCCTTTGATAAGCCCAAATTATTCATTTTTCATTTTTCATTATTAATTATCTCCCTTTCGGTCGATGGGCTCCCTATCGCTCGGTTCGGAATTCGTAATTCAAAAAAAAATTGCGAAACTTAGCGTCTTCTTTGCGGTTCTTTGCGTAATTATTCACTTTTGATTTAGAGTGAAGGGTGTGTTTCACTTTGATTAGTGAGAGACTATTCTGTGGACTTCTATTTGACCTCCTGTTTGGATATGAATGAAATAAACTCCTTTTGGGAAATTTTTAAAAGACAACATCTTATTTTGCCCATTTTTTTCAATTAAAATCGAGATTTTTCTTCCGAAAATATCATAAACAAAAATGCTTGAATAGTCTTTTACTCCAACTATTGTTAATATATCTTTAGTGGGATTGGGGTATAATTGAATGGAAAGATCAGTCATTTGAAAAGAGCGTATATCGGAAAGTTTATGCTGACCATCAAAATCAACTTGCTTCAATCTGTAATAAGAAATATCCGGCAATGGATTGGAATCAATGTATTGATATTCGGTTTTCTCCGTAGAATTACCTTTTCCTTCTACGCTTCCAATAAATTCCCAAATTTGCCCATTCGAAGAACGTAAAATTTCAAAATGCGAATTATTAATTTCCGATTCTGTTTCCCAAAAAAGAATGGCTTGATGATCCTGAGAATAAATATCGAAAATTGTCATTTCAACAGGTAGTGTAATGATTGTACTAGCAATTACGAATTCTCCTCTATCAGTAATTCCTGTTTCATCGACATTGAACATCATATTGGTAGAGCCCATATCTATCCATGTCGCATCCGAATTATCATCACGGTTATAGAGTGTTACATTCGTCCATTCCGCGACAGCATCCGGATAATTGGTATAATCATAGTTCAGATCGTAAGAATAATTTCTAGGATCCGCCACGAAAGTTCCATAATAGACATTATTACTTCCTAATCCTTGCGTAATTCCACTTTGAGAGTTTGGATAAGCATCAACTCTGTACAGGTGAATTCCTTGAGGTTGGATGCTGTAAGCAACATTGTCTACCGTCACATTCCCATTCGCCGTTGAATTCAACGTAATACTTTGTCCCCCCCAGGAATTTGTATAAATATATGTGGATTGATCTCCAATTGCCGCTCCCGAAAGAACCCAATCGGTAGCGGGATTCATATTAGTTAGGTTACCATCATAACCATTAGGTGAGAGATCTGAAAGAACAGTTGTTCCAGAAGGATGATCAAAATTCCAGTATGCTGTAAGGTTGGCTTCAGATCCTGTTAAAGATTGGCACATCAAGTCTCTGATTTCAGTAGTAGATAGTGCCCTACTCCAAAAACTAACTTCATCAATCCTACCATTGAAGCGATTTCCGGGTTCAGTTGAAGAAGAGTTTTCGCCACCAATCGATGCCGCTCCTGTTTCATTGTTCAATGTACCTGTATATGTCACAGAAGCACATAATTGTCCATTAATATACAGTCGCTTTTGCTTTGCTGAAGCATCATGAACAGCAGCCACATGATACCATGTATTATTGCTAAGAAGATACTGAGCACTATTTGGAGAATCTAAACTTACAGGGTTAGTTGACCTAGTGTAAAATCTTATTCTTCCTGCGCCTGGATCACCAATTGAAACTGCATAGCCTCCAGACTGATTGCTTTGATCATCGCAAAACACACGCTGTCCCGTTTCATTTCTATTTTTAGTGTATACCCAGGCACAAATGGTAAACGTACTATTCCCTTGATTTGGAAAACCTGGTACTTCAACAACATCGTTTCCACTATCGAAATCTAGACAATTTCCAGAACCTTGACCATAAGTCAAAGTGACAATAAAAAAAAGTAAAAGAAGCGTGTTTTTCATAACTACAATGCCTAAACGTAAATTTAGTAATAAAGGTTTACTTTGAGAAAGTAACGCAACGATATACTGGTTTCTGGCTATTCACATTTTAATAGAATTGAAAACTATTGAGTTGAAGTGCATAGTTTAAGTTAACAGTGGATTTGTTTTGATCAATCGCACTTCACACTCGCACTATTTATTGTTACACAAAGTTTCACGAAGTCGCTCCTTTCGTCGCTGAGACACAAAGTTACGCTAAGAATTTCCTCAAAATCCTTTGTGCATCTTTGTGCTTTCTTTGTGCATCTTTGTGAAAAAACCTAACTCAAATTTCCCTATCTTTAGTTCTTTAAAAAACACATTAAAATGGAAATTTCAACAACAGATTTTATACCCGGAAAAGAGATTATTGAGGTCATTGGTATTGCTAGAGGTTCTACCGTTAGAGCAAGAAACGTGGGAAGAGATATTTTCGCGGGATTGAAGAATATTGTGGGCGGTGAGATCAATGAATACACCAAACTTCAGGCGCAATCGCGAGAGCAAGCTTTACAAAGAATGAAAGATGATGCGGAAAAAATGGGCGCAGATGCGGTTATCAATATTCGATTTTCGACTTCGATGATCATGCAAGGAGCTTCTGAAATTTTAGCCTACGGAACAGCCGTTAAATATAAATAATGGACACCGTTGCAACAGTCATTGTTTGGCTTTATGGTCTGGGAATAGCGGCAGCTCTCGTTTTATTGATCTATTTGATTTTTAAGCGGATCAAGGACAAGAAATCAGAAAACTTTGAAGTTCGAGAGAATTGAAAAAAAACATGTAACACAAGTTATATCCCAATTTCTAATCTTTAATTGTTAATTTTTCATTCTTAATTCTTAATTACAAAGGTGAATCATCAAGAAATACTTGAAAAACTAGTAGAAGAAACGTTAAAGCGGGATTTTCAGTTGCTGGAACGAAAGGACGAGCAGAACTGGGAAGACAGTCAAATTCAAGCGCTTTCTGAGATGACTCAATTCAATGAGATTGAGATTAGGAAAATATTGCTCGAAACCAAAAAGTTGGTTCTCGAAAAACAGAAAAAAAAGGAATTTAACCTATGGTGGTCAGTTTCTCATTTTCTTTTAATTCTTGGAATCATCTATCTTCTGGTTGGTGTTTTTATATTTGGCCCTTGGCACAGTCTTTACGCCTTTGGGTTAATTCTGACTGCAGTTATTGCAAGAATCATCATTAAATCCTATCAAAGACAGATCATTATCGATCCACTTGACGGATCAGGATATCGTTGGAGTCAAAATGAAGATCGAAAAGTTTATTCTTGTTTAAAAACTGATGGATATTATTTTCAAAGTTTTGGTAAATGCTATTCAGATAAATATACTCCAGACGTAAAAGGCAATTTTATAGCTGAATTAAACTGTAGGTGGGAATCAGGAGAATATGATGAATATGGATTAATGATCGGATTTGAAAACGACATCAACATTAGATTTATCGTAACAGGGAAAGGAAGTGCCTGTCCCTGCATTTACGATACAAAGAAAAAGGACTTTATTGATAATTTCTCTTGGAAAAGAGATATTCTACCAAGTGGAAGAACTCGAAGCTTCAATTCATTAAAAGTACAAAAAGAGGGCCACCAGTTTACGTATTGGGTGAATGACAAATTGATTGAAACGTTTACGCAAGAATTGGGTCCGCCCACATATTTTTCAATCCGTTCATGCGGGGATCAAACTGTGGTATTTGAAAGTCTTCGTATTAAGAATTTCAGGGAGGAAGTTTTATTCAAGGAAAAATTTATGCTAGGACAAAATAAATTTCCAGTAAATGAAAGAGACTCCTTTAATTACCTTAAGAAAATGACTCCAGAAGGTTATTTGGTTCAAACAAATAGAGAAGACTATAATTATTGGTCGAAGCGTGAGGTTACTCTTAAAAAATCATGGGATATTCAGATCGAGACGACCCAGTTGGAGGGGGAAACGGAATGGTTTGGTATTGTTTTAGAGAAATACAAAGGAGATGAAATTCTAGAAAGACTCTACTGTTATATCAAACAAGACGGATCAGGAGAGCTTCGAATGGACACTTCTATTTCCGGTTTTGAATTGCAAGAAAAATTTTCATTTGAAGTGAATTCCAAAAATAGTTATCGAATCACCTTAGGTTATCGAAGTGATTTGTACAAAACCAAAGGAATTTTCCTCGCAATTAATCATACAGTTATTTTTACAGATCTAAAATTGAAACTACCTGACTTCACTCATTTTGGAATGCTCGTTTCCGGCTATCAAACCGTAAGATTCAACAATCTGATCATTGACAAAAGGAACTAATTTATGTCTTCTGTACGCTTCAATTTTTAGAGTTTTTGAAGTATAACGTCCTATTAATTTTCTACCGTTTATTTCAAAGAAAAAGAGGAACTCCGAACCAGCTATCAATCACTTTCCATGATCCACAATCCTTCCATCTTCCATGTGAATGGTTCGATGTGTTTTTGCTGCGAAATCTGGATCATGTGTCACAATCAACAAACTCAATTTCTCCACTTCATTTAGTTCCTTAAAAATATTGAAAACGTTCTCAGAATTTTTGGAATCGAGGTTTCCGGTTGGTTCGTCACCCATGATAATTTTAGGGTTATTGATAAGCGCGCGTGCAATGGCGACTCTCTGTTTTTGTCCTCCAGACAGCATGTTGGCTTTTTTATCTGCCTGACCTTCGATTCCGAGTAATTCTAACTTCTCATATCCATCTTTTCGAATTTCAGAAATGGACTTTCTACCCAATTTTCGTGCAGGCATAATTACATTATCCAAAACTGAAAACTCAGGTAATAAATAATGAAATTGAAAGACAAATCCGATGTGTTCATTCCGAATTTGAGCTAGTGTACTGTGGTTTTTCCCAGATATCAGTTCATCATTTAAAAATAACTTACCCTCATAATCTGTATCCATGGTTGAGAGGATGTAAAGCAAAGTAGATTTCCCACATCCCGACTTGCCCATAATTGAGACAAACTCTCCCTCCTCAATCTGAAAAGAAATATCCTTCAATGCATGGAAGTTATTCGCATTGCGGAAATATTTGTTGATATTTTGAGCTTCTAAAATCACTATTTACCTCGAATTATTTCAACGGGATCAATCTTACTTGCCTTTCTAGAAGGGAAAAATCCTGCAAAAAAAGTAGAAATCAACGCAAAAATTATTCCGATCACATAGGTCATCGGATCCCAGTAAATTGGAAAAAACTTGACTGTAGGTAGGGCCTCGGTTTCGAATGGTGTGTGACTAATGGCCAGACAGCCAAAATAGCCTACAATGAGTCCAAGGACTCCCCCAATAAACCCGATCAACAAGGCCTGACTAATAAATATTCTGGACACATCTTTTCCGGAAAATCCGGTTGCTTTCAGAATAGCGATATCATCCATTTTTTCGTAAATCAGCATGTTTAGGATATTGTAAATCCCAAATCCAGCAACGATAAGAAGAGTTATGGAAACTGCGTAGCTAATTAAACTTCGAATACTACTTCCCGTATCGAATTGTGCATTAGCCGTATCTATATCAATCGCCGAAAGATCGTACTGTGATTTCAGTTCTTCGGACATTGGTGCTGCTTCTACTTTGTCCCATAATTTAATATTGATATCTGTAAAATAGGAATTGCTTTCACCCATTATCTTTTGGGCTGTTTTGATACTAACAAAACTTTGCATATCATCCACATCAGCAATTCCACTTTGATACATTCCGATTACTTTCAGTGTAAACTTCCCTCCTGTAATGGTCCCTACCTGAACCAAATCTCCAATGGAAACAGACAATTTTTTGGCAATTCCAACACCTAGAAAAATACCTTTTGGATCCCGATCTAAAGCCAAAGGATCACCTTCCACGATATAATCATCAAAATTATAGGATCGAACTTCCTCTTTTACCTCGATACCCGTCATCATTCCGTTCAAATCAATCTTCCCCGCCATGTAGAAAACCTTCACGGCAACCTGAGGCGTTACGCTTTTAACCCGATCATCTTTTCTTAAATTCTCAATGATTGGCAATGCGTTGTGAATATTGGACTTGACGTTTCTTGGCTTGACCGAGCTTACCACATTAAAATAATCTTCGTATTTGGCTGTTTTATCAATCGGCTGATGCTCGCTGGGCTCTAATTCATTGTAAAGACGAATATGCGGAGTTCGGTTAAGAATAAGTCCGTCCAAAAGATTGTTCAATCCCGTCATGAAACCCATCAAAATAATGTACGCTCCAATTCCAAAGGTCACCCCAAAAGCTGCTACAAGCGTTTGTTTGTAACGAGAAATTAAATGTGTTTTTGTAATATCCAGTATGATTTTGGTTCTACTCACCCTCTTTCGGTTTTAAGATTTCGTCATCCTCTGTCAAACCCGAAAGAATCTCCACACGTTCAAGATTACGCAATCCTGTATTAACCTCGACTTCTCCTTTTTTTGTCAGCACTTTGTTGTTGTCATATAAATACTCCAAAGGGATAGACAAGACCTCTTTTTTCTTTTGAATGATAATATTCGCTTCTCCCGACATGCCAGGTAGCAGAACTTCGGGTGGATTCACAAATTTAGCCTCAATCTTAAATGATTGCGTTTTTTCATCTTTATACGGGTAGATTTTGGTGACCATCACCTCGAAAACAGTATCTGGATAGGCTTCTAGACTTACCAAACCTTGCTGGCCTATTCGAATTTTAGCTACATCCACCTCATCCACCATTAATTCAAGAATGAAAGCTTCTGCCTTACCAATAGTTGCCAGAGGTTGTTGGGTAGATATAAACTCACCTTCTTTCTTAAAAACCTGGTAAACTTTACCATTCAAAACCGACCTGACAGCATAATCTTCTAATTCATTCTGTGCCGAGACGACGGCATTGGCATTTTGTTGGTAAGTAGATTGTAATTCGAGTTGTGTTTGTTTGTAATTGATCTTCAAGCTTTGCAATTGGGAGCGAGAAAGATCATAATTCATTTTCCTTTGTTCCAATTCCATTTGCGAACCTATCTTTTTATCAATCAGTCTTTTTTGACGAAAAAAGTTTACCGAGTCGAGCAATACTTGTTCCTCTTTAATGCGAATTTCATTTCTCATGGCTGCCAAAACTGCATCTTTCCCTTTCAGTTTTTCTTCTGCCAGATTAAGACCAATACGTGCATTTTCTTTATTGATTTTCACATTCTCTGAAACGATCGAAGCCATAGTTTGTCCGTTAAATACAGAATCTCCTTCATCGATAAAAATGGCTTCTAAAATCCCTGGACGCGCAGGATAGACAGAAACCATATCTTCAGGAAATACCTCAACAGAGGCATAGACAGATTCCGTCAATTCGCCTTTCTCAGGATGGATAGCTTGCTGATCTTCCCCACAAGAAACTATCCCGATTAAAATAGATAAGAAAGTGATGAATAGAAAAGATTTATTCATGGAAATAAGTTTTGTATAAAAGTAAGATTTCGCAGTTGGAAGGCAAGTGATAATATTCAGAAATTACAGTTGAAAAGATCATTTTTCACACCTTTTAACAAGTAAATGGTATTCGCGAAATAGATTCACAATTCTATATTTATCTCAGGTCCAAATCATTCAATTAGAACAAATGCAGCCCAAAAATAAGGGTCGTACTTCTTTCTCATCTCTTTCTGAGCAATTTTAAAGCTTTCCTGAATTCTATTATTCGCTGTCAGATTTTTGTAAAAAAGTGTCATGAACTCCATCGTTTCTTTATCTGGTACTTGCCATAAAGACATAATCAAGGATTTTGCTCCAGCCATTTTAAACGCTCTTTGCAATCCATAAACTCCTTCAGAGCCTTTGATATCTCCCAAACCCGTTTCACAAGCCGAAAGCACGACCAAATCAGTTGAACGAAGATCCAGGGTCACTACTTCTTTAGCCGTTAACACCCCATCTTCTTTACCATTCTGTCCCTCTCCCCAAACACTGTTTGCGCCAGCAAAAATGATTCCTGAGCGCATGAGTGGATCCTTATTTTGGACAAAATTTTTGAAGCCTATACTTTTGGTTCCTCCTCTAAACACAAGATCCTCTTCTTCGATGGAAAATGAATCTTTAATTTCCTCCACCATTGTATTTTCCATGTAGAAAAATCCGTGTGTGGCGATGTGCAAAATATTGGATTCAGGTGCATTTAATTTGAAAATTTCTTCCGATCCATTCGTCTTGGTAAAACTTTTATAACGTCTCTTATTTCTATTTAAAATCGCTGCAATCTGCTCCACTTCAGAAAGTGATCCATCCAAATATGACCAGACCTTTTGATCATTAGGATTTGTATCATATTCTATGCCTCCGAATAAAGTTGTCATGCCATTTGGATCCATCTCTTCCTTACTTTTGGCTAGTATTTGTGCGGTTGAACTTTTCATTTCAATTTCGTAATTGTCGCAAAGGAAAACATCGGCTTTTTTTGACAATGCAGAGAACGAGATTTTGTGTAGTAGCCCTACCGGCGAGATATATACTTTGTTAGTTTTTTCCAACTCGCTTTCCATAGGTTTCCAGATCAAATTATACAGATTCGATTTTGTGTTTTTCTTTTTACCATAAACCTGTTCAATGTAAGTCACATTGTTACCTGGAAAACTACCTAGAATCTTTTCTAATTCCTTTTCGTTAAAAAGTTGAATCATTTTAGGGTAGTCATACTCTTTCTTTAAAAGTAAAGCCGCGTATAAGATTGTTTTAATCGAATCATCAAAATAATTGTTTTGGTGCTCATATCTTATAAATTCAATGGCAGCCTCATCATCTTTCAAGGAAGATTTTATTTTTTCCCAATCCACTTTTTCTGAATTTCTTGTGTTAGAAAATTCAAGAGAAGCTTTCACAAGTTGCTTTTCAATCGCATTTGCCTTCATTTCAAGTTCCTCAATAGCTTTCCCTTCTGAAAAAGCCGAAACAATTCTCCTCTTTATTGAGATCCATTCATCATACTGTTTGAGTAAAATGGAGTCGCCGGAGGATAATATTGTCGCACGCATGGCGGTGGTCGATTTCAATAAAAGTCCTTTTGTAGTCAAGCACAAATTATAGACATTCCCGAGTTGCTTTCCGTTGGTATTGAAGTGAAATGTTTGATCATAGATCAAATCAATGTTGTCTAGCTGTTTTCGAAGGTATTTTTCCTTCTGAAATTCAGTTAAAATGGGAGAATTCAATTTAATTTTTTGATCCATATCCAAAGTGAACTGAGCTAAAATTGGATCCGAATTACGAGTTGAATCGAGATAGTTGTACATCTTTACTAGATCTCTCCGTGCCACATAGGTTTCTAAACTATTTGAATTTGCAATTGCCAAATCCAGAGCTGCTTTCTTCATTTTCAATCCTTTTTCGTAATCCTTGGACTCAAAGTAGCAGTAGCCTAAAGAATTTTGAGTCATTTCCAAATCTCTACCATCATTTTCATTCAATGCAAAGTTTCTAGCCAGTTCAAAATAATAAAGTGCACTATCGGCTTGGTTTAAGCGATCATAAACAAGGCCCATATTGGTGTAATTGATCGTTGTGAAATTGTTCATTCCCAATTCCTTCAATAAATCCAACTCTCTTCGGTAATAAGCAATACTTTGATTATAATTTCCCTGTCCGTTATGATAATTCCCAAGCAAACCATACAAATAGCTTTGCAAATTTTTATTTGGTTGGAATTCAAGCAATTTTTCAGCTTCCAAATACAACTCATAAGATTCCTTTACCGAACCATATTCACTTAAAATCAGGGCGTAATTAATTAAGGCGTAAATAGCACTGGTTTTATTCTCTTTTTCCCTACTTTGGGCCAAACTTAATTCTACATGTTCCTGGGCTTTTGCAAAATCACCCAGATCTCTGTATATGTTGGATAAAGTATTGTTGATCTGCGCATCAAAACGATGAATATTCCTCAAATTAAAAATATTTTGTGCTCTATGTATCTTCTCCAGTGCATCCTCATGTTTAGACAAGGTTAAAGAGTTAATGCCCATATTGTATAAAACCCCAGCCATCCCATTTGAATCACCTTGTTCTTCTGAATAAGTTAATGATTTCAAATTATATTCTCTGGCTTCTTCTAATTTCCCCCATTTACTGTAGATTACTGCACAATTCCGATATCCAACTGGAATTGCTGACTTAAAATTGATTTCAATACAATAATCAGTGTAGGTTTTAAATTGTTCCAAAGCCAATTGAAATTCTCCCTTATTCAGATAGGCTTGTCCTCTGTAATTGATTGAGTTTGCATAAATTTTTGGCTGATTGGAATTTTTAGAAAAATCAGCTAAAGCATCAATGTGGAATCGAATACTGTCCGGATTTGTATAAAGCAATCTACTTTTCGAAATCATCGTCTCGAGCGCCTTAGCTCGCGCGGAATCCGAATAAGCTTCATTCTTCCAAACGGTATACAAAGAGTCAGCCTCCGTTTGCCCGAAAACAGCATAGGAATTGAGGAGACACACCGTTACGATACAACTTAGAGTCCATTGGAAACAAAAGCGAATTTTAAAAAATTTAAAAAAATGGATCATCAATAAAATATTCTAAATCAAAGGAATATAAAGATACATTTTTGTCTGATTAAGTGGGTACCTTTGTTCAACTAGGATTTATTTTCGAGAATTTCAAGAACCTTCTGAAATGAATTTGAATGCGGTGCTTTTATATGAATATGGGTTCCTCTGAAAGTGAATGTAAGCTCTAGGGCACACAGCATCATTGTAGTCATTTGATAATTCTCCTTCCACAATTTATTCTGTTTGTTACACCCATGTGGACGATCGCCCAAAATTGGGTGAAAAATATGAGCCATGTGTTTTCTTAGTTGGTGATATCGACCAGTTTTAGGACTTAGTTCAACCAGAGAATAGCGCGAGGTGATAAATTTCCCGGAAGGCAAATCAATTTCAAATCGCTGAATTGTTTTGAGATTCGAGCATGCTTCCTGGGTTTTGTCATTTTCAGTTAAAGGATAATCAATCTCTAGATTTTCGGGTGTATGTCCACGAACGATAGCGTGATAAACTTTACGAACCCGATTAGCTTCAAATTCTTTTCGAACTTCAACTAGAGCTTCTTTCGATTTAGCAAATAAAAGAACACCGGATGTTTTTCTATCCAAACGATGACAAGGATGCACCTCCTGCCCTATTTGATCTCTTAATATTTGCAGGGCAAATTCGTTTGCATGTTTGTCTAATTTAGTCCAATGTACCAACAAACCATGAGGCTTATTAATGGCAATCAAATCATCGTTTTCAAAGAGAATATGGAGAGCTTTATACTGTTCGATTGTTTGATTATTGGACATTTGGACTTTTTGATGGGTTTTGAAGGAATATGGATTAATCAATTAAAATCATAACTAATTTTTAATTATAATTCCCTCCACTTTTCTCATCCAATAAACAATATAAAATGTTCCCGGAATACTTGGTGCAAACCAGCCCCAAACACCTGGCAATAGCTGATTCACAACAACAAAGGCCGTAGTAGCAGAAATATAAGCCCCCATCATTTTGCCTAGATGACCTTTCAACCAAGAGTTTTTTAGTTTCTCTTTGTTATTATACAATCGCAGGTCTTGAAAGCCAAATATGATACTCACAAAACCAAAAACAGAAAGGACGATATTAATGGAATTACTCAAGAAAATTGGATAGGTAATCATTCCAAAACCGGTGAAAATAATGATCCAGGCAAGCAACCGATCGAGACTCAAATTGACCTGTTCATTTTTAAATTTAAGGCTTCGATACCCACCTATAAGGAAATAAGTCGAGAATACTCCAACACAAAACAAAAAGGCACTTTCATGTCCGGGTAGCAATGAAACAATCAAAGCCGAAAAGGCTGAGAATAGCATTGACAAAAAGAATATTTTGCCGGACTTTTTATGCCAAATCCCACCTTTCTTCACCGAAATAGTAATCAATCCACTTAGTAAAGCCATCCCTCCGAATCCAGCATGAGCGTATATTAAATAGTGTATCCAATCCATGGTGCAAAATACTGTTTTTTAAATGAAAAAACCCCGTTCAAAGAACTCGAACGGGGTTGGATTCTGTATTTATATGTTGCTTAAAGATTTGCCTAATCGGCCAGAATCAATCTTTTCCCTCTCATTTCATAAGTTTTGTTTACACGATCATAGTCCAAATCTCGATCTCCATCCAAGCGATTTAGTATGCGAGAAGTATTTGGTCCGAAGGAGATTTTTTTCCCCGTGGGAACTTGTACAATAACTTCTACAGTTTGTCCCCTAAATTTGTCTTCTTTGGGAAACTTATAATAGGGTGAAAAATAAATGTGATTGTTCTTCTTCTCTATATCATATATAATATTTTCGGCTTTCCTCACCGCACTTTTGCCTGTGATCCCTCTTGAAGAATAAATGGTAATAACATGATAACTGGTATCAGGAGAGGCTTGAATCGAGAGTTCCGGATAGCCAACCAGTACAAAATCATCATGAACCTGAATCAATTCCATCACCTCAAAATCTTCAAAATCAATGTGACTTGAGAAATATTCATCTTCTAGAACATCCACATAGATAATATCTGTATTTGAGATATTGTAAAGGCCTTCTTCGTATTCGGCCTCATCAGAAAATTCGCGAGCTGTATATATTCCAACTAGAACCAAAATAATCCAACCTACTGAGAAGATACTAACCAAAGTCCAGTTTGTAGCTTTTGCAAATTTATTTTTCACATTTGAAACCAGTTGCACTCCCCAAACGAGCATTCCGATAATAGGTGCAAGAGAGACAAACACAATGCCCAACCAAGCAAAAAAGGATATCCACGAAGACTGGAAAACAATATTTGAAAATTCCATCACTGTTACAGAATTGTATCCATCCTCATCAGTGAATATTCCAAAATTTCCAAAAGCTATGCTGATCAGAATCACACTAAAAAACAAAGCGAAGAAGATCATTCCAAAACCAAGAACTTTTCCAAATACACCGAAAAAATTCCCTCCTACTTCTCTAGCGAAATCAGCAGTTTTTTGAGCATTTTTTTTGCGTTTGGGATTGCCTTTGACTTTCTGAAACTGTTCTTTCAGATTTTCCATGTTGATCGGCTTCCCGTGCATTCTCAAACGATCGGCATTGTTTTTAGGTTCAGGAATGATAATCCATAAAATAATGTACAAGAGTACCCCGGTTCCAAACCCAAAAAACAACAACGCAAAAGCCAAACGGATCAAAATTGGATCGACGTCGAAATAACGTGCAATACCCGAACATACTCCACCGATTACTGAATTATCGGTATCACGAAAAACCCTTCGTTCTCCTTCGTATTCAAATTCTTCCGATTCTGTGGCTTCCGTCTCCGATTCTGTTTCCATTTCATCTTCAAAGAGATATTCCTCCGGTTTACCAATTATGGCAATTACTTCTGAAGTATCTACATCGTTGATTACTTGCTTATTCTCATTCAGTCTTTCCTGGAATAACTCTGCAATTCTAGACTCAATATCTGCATAGATTTCTTCCCCTCCTTCGGTTTTCTTCAAATGTTCTTTCAGTGTGTTTAGGTAATCTAGCATCACATCATACGCATCTTCTTCGATGTTGAAAATGAATCCACTGATATTAACTGAAATTGTCTTTTTCATTTTTTATTTGTTTAATCTTTTTCTTCTTGTTGTTTCTACAGCCGCAGCTAATTCTTCCCAGGTGGTGTCCAAATCGGCTAAAAAGGACTCCCCATCTTCCGTCAAAGTATAATATTTCCTTGGTGGACCTGAAACTGATTCCTCCCAGCGATAGGTGAGCAAACCAGCATTTTTCAATCTTGTCAGAAGCGGATACAAGGTGCCTTCCACAACAATCATCTTTGAAGCCTTCAACTCAGAAATAATCTCTGAAGGATATGCCTCGTTGTGAGATAGAATGGTGAGAATGCAATACTCTAATATCCCCTTCCGCATTTGTTGCTTTGTATTCTCAATTTTCATTTATATAGTATTTTCTTTTGCAAAGATATATACAAAATATGGTACCATGCAATACAAAGTAGTATATTTTTTTTAATTTATATCAAAATAATGTTTGTAAACATCGGATTTATTGACTTTTTGAAAGATTTTTTTTAAACCCATCGATCTTTCTTCTGATAAATAGTCTTGATTCTTTTTGATAAAATAAGATCTTCGACTTCCATTTTGGTTATTATAGATTCCAAGAATGATCAAATATTGAATCGTTGAAACCCCTCATAAAATCTATTTTTATCCTGGTAAATTTTTGACTTAAATAGCGTGTTATGAAAATTGTTTTAGGTGTATTATTAACCTTTTCTTTCTTGTATCAATATACTTTCGGACAGAATCCGGGTGATACAATTATTGTTCATCCTTTTAATTGGAATATGACTTACGGAGCGGCCTGGGATGGCACAATCCGCGACACTACGGTTACTTTCCCGGATAATCAAAGCATTTCTTTTGAAAAAGTGATTATGTTATATAATTTGAGATGCCGAGATAATGTGGTTAATACCAGCGGAGGGAATAGTATAGGATGTGGAGAGTGGGATTATTCGTGTAACACTTATATTTACGACTCTTCTCATGTTGATTCAACCATCAACAACCACGATCAATTTGGAATTTCAAATTTTTCTGCGACTTCCTTTTATTATTCCAACACCGCTTTGTACAATTATATTGAAACCTACCAACCCAACGTAACTTTAAATAGTATTACCTCTGAAGTTGGTGCCCTTGTTGGCGCTGGAAGTGTGAATATAGGTCATACCCTACCCACAAATCAATTCTCCAGCAAAGCTCAATATCTATATTCTGCAGCTGATCTAACAAGTGCAGGATTCGGAGCTGGAACTATTGATGCCATTGAACTGAATGTAATTTCTGGATCGGAACAAGCCAACTTTTTTAGAGTATTGATTAAACATACTTCTAACAGTGTTTTAGATCCTTCCAACCCAGAATTGACTGGTTTTGACACGGTTTATTATCATACCAAAGCTTTTGTCACCGGAACCAACCGTATCCAGTTTGCACAGCCTTTTAATTGGGACGGGACTTCCAATATCATCATGGAATTTTCATTTACCAATACTACACCAGCATCTATCCCTGTTATTATCGAAGGAAGTTCAGCTACAGATAGTTGCGCTCTTTATAATTTTGAGTCCAATTTCATCACTGTTTCCGGCAACGAGGACATTGAAATTCCCACCTCAAATTTGAGTACGATTTCTAATGAAATTACCATTTCCTTCTGGGCTAATGGAAACACCTCTGTGCTTCCCTCGAATACTTATATTTTAGAAGGTACAGACGCATCTAATAATCGACAAGTAAATATTCATTTTCCGTGGGGTAATGGAAATATCTATTGGGATTGTGGAGGGAACGGTTCTGGTGGATATGATCGCATCAACAAAGCGGCTAGCCTGAATGAATATGCCGGAGACTGGAGCCATTGGGCGTTTACCAAAAATGCCGCCACCGGTAGTATGAAAATATATCGAAATGGAATACTGTGGCATTCAGGAACAGGTTTGACGAATACCATTGATGTTCAGAACCTTATTTTATTGGCAAGTAAAAGTATGACCGGAAATTGGTCTGGAAGCCTTCGAGAATTTAGAATTTTTAATGCTGAACTGAATGCGACAACTATTCATGATTGGATGAATAAAGCTCTTTCAGCCTCCCATCCAAATTATGCAAATTTAGTGGCTTATTACCCTTTACATGAAGGAACTGGATCTACGATTTCAGATTTGTCTACAGGTGGACAAACTGCAAGTATCAATGGACACCCAATCTGGGAATATCAAAGAGGTCATGAAATTGCTGATTTTTTCAATGTGACGAATGAAAGACCTAATATTGAATTCTTTCAAGGTATGTATAACTTGACAATTGCTAACGATACCATTTTAGATTCGATTGAACATGTAAAATATAATGTGGTAGAATATGCCGTTGTTCCAAAATGGGGAACGATGGAAGACGATAGTATTGCTGCGATTAGTGATACTTTATATACCAGATCAACCAGTTCCAAAGTATATGATGAATATGGAAATCAAATTCGAACAATTGGGCATCCCGTAGATGGTTCTATACAACAGGGATCATTGGAGTACTACAAAAGATTTCCCATGCGCTTTGAGATTTTATCGCTTGTAACGCCTTACGGTGTGAATCTTGATTTAGGTCCGAATGGAGAAACCTGGATTGTGGATGTTTCGGATTTCATGCCAATTCTTACAGGAAATAAAAGGATTACTGTTGAAAGAGGAGGACAATGGCAAGAAGATATGGATGTTCAGTTTCTTTTTATTGTAGGTACGCCACCGAGAGATGTTCTTGATGTTCAACAAATTTGGAGAAACGATTCGAAGGGATATCAAGCAATCATGTCCAATGATGCATTTGAACCAAGAACATTAGAAATGAATCCTGCTGGAACATATTTTAAGATTCGATCTGTGATTACTGGTCATGGACAGGAAGGCGAATTCATCCCTCAAACCCATTGGCTCGATGTTGATGGAGGAAACAAAGAATATTCCTGGCAAGTTTGGAAGGAATGTTCAGAAAACCCAATTTATCCTCAAGGTGGTACATGGATTTATGACCGAGCAGGTTGGTGTCCTGGAGCTCCATCAGACTTACAAGAAGTTGATATCACTGCTTATGTTTCTGCAGGAAGTACACATACCTTGGATTATGGAATTAACACTGCTCAAGGAACTTCCAATTACATAGTAAACAACCAATTAGTGACCTATGGAGATCCCAATTTTACTTTGGATGCTTCTGTTATAGATATTCAAGGTCCATCGAATTATATTGAATACAAGCGACTGAACCCGATATGCGCCAATCCAAAAGTTAGAATTCGAAATACAGGAGCAACGGAATTGAATTCACTGGTAATCGAGTATTGGATTAATAACGACCAAAATCATCAAACTTATACTTGGTTGGGAAGCATGGATTTTATGGAAGAAGAACTTGTAGAACTTCCCTCACCTTCTAGTTTGTGGGATGGAATTGCTGGTCAAACAGAGAGTAAATTCCATGTGCTTATTTCTCAACCAAATGGTGGAACGGACGAATACAGTTTCAATAATCATACAACATCGGTATTTGAAATTCCTGAAGTCCTGCCATCAGATTTTATCTTTCGTTTAAAGACCAATAATATAGCGGCAGAAACGAGCTATGAGATAAAAGATGATCAAGGCAATGTAATACTTTCAAGATCTGGTATGTCTGCCAACACGACCTATAACGATACAATGAGCTTACCCATTGGATGCTACCAGCTAATCATCAATGATTCTGGAGATAATGGGTTATCATTCTGGGCTAATAGTGATGGATCAGGATTTGCACAACTGAGAACTTTAAGCGGTACGGTACTCAAATACTTCAACCCGGATTTTGGGAGATCTATTATTTATAATTTCACTATAGATTTCCCTCTTTCGTACGAAGATTACATGATGAATTTTGGAGTAGAGATTTATCCAAATCCTGCTGCAACTCAGTTTACTTTAAGTGGTCAAAATATCGAAAAGGCGGAGATTCAAATTTTTAATGCAATTGGCCAACAAATGGAGGCACACTCGACAAAAGAGAAAAATGAAGTTATGTTTGACGCTTCACACTTTCTCCCCGGTATTTATCTTATCCATGTAAATTTGGAAGGAAGGCAGTTTACAAAAAGATTAGTGATCGAATAAGACAAACGTCCTAAATAATACAAAAGCCGGTTCCATTTGAATCGGCTTTTTATTTTGAAAACAAGTTAGGATCCAAATTATTCAACCATTCAATCCCCTTATCGAAATCTTTAAAAACTTTGAGAGGTCTTTTTGGGGGATCTATTTTGTAGTAAAAATCGGCGATAAGTTTTTGGGCAACACCTTTCACAATAAGCGCAGATGCACCTACTGGGGATTTATCTTCAATCTTCTTCGCATTTTTTTGGGCTTCACGAGTAATGGCCAAAAACTCTCCTGCGGAAAAAATGAAAGGATGTAATCCAGAAATCAGGCTATCGTAGATTTCAAGCATTTCGGTTTGAAGATCCACATCTACAGTGACGCGGTCTTTAATATAGACATGCATGATGTCATCATCTCGCAAAGTAACTAAAAGCTTGCTTGTTTCTACCTGTTTCAACCTTCGATAATATCAAAAAACACAAAGACTAATCTACACTATTTCTCGATGAATTCGAAATTCCTAATATAAGTCATTAAAAAAAAATCAGCAATATGGAACTATATATTTTGTAATGAATAAGTTACATTTATCACAAAAAGGAACTTATTTTTCGATTAAATTCGTTGAATGGAATCTGCATATATCATATTTATCATCGTCATGCTTCATTTGGTAGCTGGTGTAGTCTATTTAGCTTTTAAAATGAGTAAGAAAAAAGACAAAAAGGAAGATTAGAGTATTTTATACCATTGAAGCTATTGACTCAGGGTAAACTTTGCGTATCACTTTTATCGACCTAAACTCTTATCCCAATAACGCCCTGAGGTCAAAATTCTTTTTTAGAAAATTTCACATTAACCTATTTGACTCAGGGTAAACTTTGCGTATCACTTTTATCGACCTAAACTCTTACTCCGATTACGCAAACATCATCTAATTGTTCGTGATCTGCTTTCCACGACTCAAAAGTCTCCTGGATGAGTCTCTTCTGCTCTTCCATGGATTTATCCGAGACCGACAAAAAGAGTTTTTTCAGATTGGCCGATTTAAACTTTTTTCCTTTGTCTCCTCCAAATTGATCGGCATATCCATCCGAAAAAATATAAAATGTATCGCCCGAGTTTAACTTGATTTCATGCGTATTGAAGGGTTTAGCATCATGGTAATTTCCAATAGGTTGTTTATCTGCCTTGATCTCCTCTATTTCGCTTCCACCTTTTCGAATAACCCATAGCGGATTGTGGGCACCGGAATAACAGAGGGAGAATGAGTGCGAAAAATGAGGATTATTTCTCTCATTCTCATTCTGTTTCTCATTCTGTAGCGCGACCAGCGCAATATCCATCCCATCTTTCACTTCGTCTTTGGACTTAATAAACTCATGAATCACGAGTTCGCGGGTTTTGTCTAATATTTTTCCAGGATCTGTCAATCCAAATTCCCTTACGGATCTGTTCAAACTATTATTACAAACCACAGAAACCATCGCCCCCGGCACCCCATGACCCGTACAATCCGCCGCAGCAATCAAAACACTCTCCTGCTCTTGCTCTTGCTCATTACTCATGCTCTTCTCTAACCAATAAAAATCTCCTGCTACAACATCTTTAGGTCGATAGAGAATAAAAGAATTGGGTAAGTGTTTTTTAACTTCCTCGTCTGGCGGTAAGATGGCGTTTTGGATTCTTTTCGCATAGGTAATAGAATCCATAATTTCTTGATTTTTTTCCAGCACAATATCTTTTTGTTCTTCTACCAGCAATTTTTGTTCTTCAATAATTGCTTTTTGTTTTTTGGTGACCTGTAAGCGATTAAATATGAAAATTGAGAAAATGATAAGTAGAAGTAAGCCGATACCTACCCCATAAGAAATTAAAGTTTGTCTTGTCTTCGCTTCTTTTTCGATTGCTATTACCTTTTCATATTCTGCGTCGTCTACTGCTTTCTTCTTCTCATATTCATATTTTGCTTTTTGATCGGCCATCAAATTTGTATTCTCTTCATTTTTCAAACTATCTTCAGTTTGTCTGTGTAATTCATAATATTTCAAGGCATTCTCGAAATCACCCATCTTTTTATAGAGCTTGTATTTCACGGAATAAGCATAACTCAAATCATAAAACATGTGTTGCTCTTTCGTGTAATCAATTACGATGTCTGAATAATAATTTGCCGAGTCCAATTGATTCTGATAACTAAAAATGGCCGCGACACTATTCAAGGTTCCCATCAGACTAAAATAGTTATTCTGAGATCGATCAATTTCAGCACTTTTCTGGTAATAATATAAAGCGCTGTCTAGATCCCCATAAGCATAAAACATATATCCAAGGTTGTTATAACCCGTTGAAACCCCAGCCAAATCTCCATATTCTAGAGAAAGTTTAAGTCCTAAACGATAATATTCACCTGCCTTTTCTTTGTTCCCTTTTTCAATTTCACAACTTCCAAGGTTGTTGTATGCCACTCCAATTAAGTTAGAATTTCCATTTTTTTTCGCCAATTCCAATGCTTTCATATTGTACTTTTCTGCTTCTTCCGAATCACCTTGATAAGACATTAAGGCTCCAATACTCAACATAGACTGCACCTGATATTCTAGGGATTTAGATTTTTCCGAAATTTTTAAGGCCTGAAAAAAATAGTCCAAGGCCTTTTCCAAATCTGCTATTTGCATATAGGCCGTTCCTAGATTGATCAAAGCAAGTGTCCGAATATCCGCTTCATCTTTATAATCGGATGCTTCTAAAACTTCTTTTGCTATTGCAATACCTTGAAAATACTTTCCTTCTTCTATTAAAACTTTGGCATGAAAGGTATTTGCAATACATTTTTCTCTTATAAATTTTGTTGTAGCCCCATATTGATCTTCCAACCCTTCAAGTTGCTCTCGAACATATTCATTGTATGGTTTGAGTACAGAAGAAATATTATCTTCTAATGCCATAGAATTCAATAACCGAAGTTTTTCCAATGGATCATTATTCTCATGATATAACTTGAGAATACTGTCGAGATGTATGCGAGTTAAGGTGTTTTCACCAATCTGTAAAGAATCAACCAAATAAAACTTTTGATCAAATTGTGAAAAACCGGAATTTAATAAAATTAAAAATAGGATCGTGATTAGTTTGTTCATACTACTGCTTTGGAAAACGAATATAATAATACAGGCAGGAAAATGAATAATACGTTTCAAAAATTCATTTTAATAAAAAAAAAGCCCTGCAAATGCAGGGCTTATAATTGAGAAGAAATTCAATCTATTTCTTTACGATCTTATGGAAGCTTTTTCTCGTACCATCACTGATCTCGAGGAAGTAAACTCCTTTTGGATAGTCTGCCATATTGATAGATGTCATTTGCTGAGTTACTTTTTCAGTAAAGATCACCTTTCCATCCGGAGATAAAACTGCAAGTGTTTTCTCAGAAGTCAAAGTTCCAAAATCAATATTTACAACACCATCACTTGGATTTGGATAAACTTTGAAATCATTTCCAAAACCTAACTCCTCCAATCCAACAGTAGTTACTGCTTCGCAATTTGAAGTATCCACACATCCATTTAGTGTAATCTCAACAGAATAGTTTCCATTTGCTGTAGCAGTATAATCCTGATTGGTCTCACCCATAATTGGATCCTCATTACTGTCGCAGTCTAACCATTGGTAGGCAGCACCTGTCTCTCCAGCAGTTAAAACATTGTTGTTGTTGGTAACCGAATTGTCGATCGTTACGATGGAAGCTGTAATCGTTTGCGTCATTTCGATTTCACAAGTTGCACAATTCGAAACACCTGAAACCCAATCGGCATTGATATCCATATTGGTCAAAGTTCCATCATTTCCATTTGCTGTTAAATCTGTTGCAGTAGCACTACCCGCTCCATCTTCTAACTGATAGTAAGCCACCAGTCCATTTTCTGTTCCAGTCAAACAACTATCCATTGCTTCTTGAATCTGAGTGGCTGATCTGGCTACATTCCAAACTCTTACTTCATCAATCCTACCATCATAAACGCTTCCGTTTCCGCCGGCCCATGCTCCGATTGTAAGGTTGTTATTTGGTGCCGAGAAACTTATAGATGTATTCTGGCTGGCAATCATTGTTCCATTTAAATAAATCTGCATTACTGCACCATCATAGGTAGCAGCAATATGTTGCCATTGATCTAACACCAAAGGAGATCCTGTAGTCGTTAATTCATTCCAGTTACCATTTCCAAGATTGAAACTGATGTCACCACCACTACCGACTCTAATCATATATCCAAAATCACTTCCTGGACCATTGAACTCTTTGTTAATGACATGTCCCTGATTGATTCCAACCCAGTTCTGTGGTTTAATCCACGCCTCAAGAGTGATCTGTGTTCCTGAAATTTGGACTGAAGCATCATTTCCACAATCAACTCTTTCATTTCCACTTGTACTTCCATGAAACGCCAATCCTTTAGAATCAACATCTTTCATTGCGTACACATTATAAGTCATTGTAGAATTGATTCCTCCAGTTGTGAATGAGATAGCATTTCCATCTCCAACGATTGGTCCATCTACAATTGTATCATTTGCATCATCTCTCAGATAATAGCTTAATCCATCTTGACTTGATGTATAATCAATAGTCGCAGCTTCTCCTGTTCCACACGCATAAACATTCGATGCAACAGGACTTAAATCACTGATTGGATCAATAGATAAGTTAATGGTAATCGTAGAATCACATCCAGCACTATTTGGAA
>JAWKMJ010000024.1:0-48803 GCA_041392305.1 Crocinitomicaceae bacterium | reverse complement strand
CAAGTGAATGAAAAATATCCTTCAGCAGCTAGAACAGAATCAGGCCTGGCATACGTTATTGAAAAACAAGGGGAAGATCCAAAACCACAAAAAGGAAATACGGTTGCTGCTCATTATAAAGGAACTTTCATTGATGGAAAGAAATTCGATTCATCCTACGATCGTAATCAGCCAATAGAATTTCCAATTGGTCAAGGAAGAATGATTCCAGGATTTGAAGAAGGAGCTATGATGCTAGGAAAAGGTGGTAAAGCTACTTTAATTCTTCCTTACTGGTTGGCATACGGAGTGAATGGAAGACCACCACAAATTCCTGCTAAAGCCATTTTGATTTTTGAAATCGAGATTGTTGAGATCAAATAAATTTGAATTAACAGATTAATTGTACAAGTTATAAGTATGGGCTCTTACTTTGTCTAGAATCTGAAATCTTGTAATCTAAAAATCTAGATTAATACCCCAACAATTTCATAAAACTTTCAGGAGATTGTTTGTCGGCAAAGACTTCAGTGTGATACTTCCCATTTTCGTCTTTGTCGATTAAGATCATGCGTGGGTTTGGTATGAGGCAATGTTGTAATCCTCCAAAACCGCCCACGGTGTCTTGATATGCTCCCGTATTGAAGAATCCGATATACAAGGGTTCCTCCTCGCTATACTTTGGCAAATAGATGGCGTTAGTATGTTGTTCGGAATTATAGTAATCGTCGGAGTCACAAGTTAAGCCACCTAAGAGAACGCGCTCATATTTGTCTGCCCATCGATTTATTGGAAGCATGATAAATCTTTGATTAATACTCCAAGTATCAGGCAAATTGGTCATGAAAGATGAGTCGATCATGTTCCATTTTTCTCTATCGTTTTGTTGTTTTTGCCCTAAAACTTTGAAAATTGCCCCTCCAGATTCACCAACAGTATACGATCCGAATTCAGTGAAAATATTGGGTTCTTCGATATTGTATTCGCTGCACACGGCTCGAACCTGAGTAATGATTTCTTCGATCATGTAGTAATAATCAAATTCGAAGGCCAAAGAGTTTTTAATTGGGAATCCACCTCCAATATTCAAAGAATCCAATTCCGGACACACTTGTTTGAGTTCGCAATACACTCTCAAACATTTGGTTAATTCGTTCCAGTAATAAGCGGTATCAGTGATACCGGTATTGATGAAGAAATGCAACATTTTCACATCTACATTGGATTTATTCTGCAATACTTCTTTGTAATAAGGAACTATATTTTTGTAGCGAATTCCTAATCGGCTTGTATAGAAATTGAATTTTGGTTCTTCTTCGGAAGCGATTCGAATTCCAACACTGAATCGTTTTTGAGTGTGTTCTAGAATTTTGTCGAGTTCTTTATAATTATCGATTACCGGGACACAGTTTTCATATCCCGCATCAATCAATTTTGCAATTTTTTCGAGGTAATCATCTGTCTTGTATCCATTACAAATGATAAATTTATCCTTACTGAATTTCCCTTCTTTGTTCAGGTGTTCAATAATGTCAATATCATAAGCTGAAGAAGTTTCTAAACTTACATTGTTCTTTAAAACTTGATCAACAACAAATGAAAAATGAGAACTTTTAGTGCAATAGCAGTATTCGTATTTTCCTTGATAATTCAATTTGATCATGGCTTCTTGAAACCAGTTTTTCACACGCTGAATATTGTCCGAAATTTTAGGCAAATAGGTAAATTTCAATGGTGTTCCGTATTTTTCAACGATCTCCATGAGGTCAATTCCGTGAAACAAAAGCTCTTCTCCCTTCAACTTAAACTCTTCGGTTGGGAAGTAAAAGGTTTGATCGATCAAATCAATGTATCGTGTTTTCATGCTACGCTAGTCGGTTTGGAACCAGTAAATAAATAAAGTCTGAACAATTGGCCAAAAATCAAAGTGGACATTAAAAGATGCATCGGTTGACTAAATGCCGGGACATCCAAATAGGCCATGATGATTCCTGTAAAAATTTCAATTCCTATCAATACGGAAAGTAGAATTAATTGTTTTTTTGGATAAGCCTTTTTTTGGAAAAAGTACCAGGTGATCCCTAGTAATATCAGGATAAGCCAAGAAAATGAACGATGCAAATAAAAATTCATGTCCAAATTATCTACCCAAGCAGCTCTGATAATATCGGAAGAGGACAAAGTATCAATTTCTTGCCTCACTCTGGTTCCCAAATAAACCTGAACCATGGTTAGAATTCCGAAAACTACAAACAGCCATTTCAATTTTGAATCACTGTATAATTTTTGAGGGACTTGTACGCGATAGTACAAAATGATCAGTAAACCAATGATCGCAAAAGCAGGGAACATGTGAGCCGTAATCGTCCATGGTACTAAATTCGTGGCAACAACCACGGAACCAAGCCATGCGGTATAAACCAATAAGATCAGCGTGATTAATGAAAGCCAAATGGTATCTTTACGTGCTCTGAACTTTGCTAGGGCAAGAATCACCATCAATAAAACTCCGTTACCTGCTAAAAATCCCGACAGTCTATTTATATATTCCGTCCAGGTCTTGCGTGCATTAAAATCTTCTTCTTTTAAAATTTCTGGGTCGTTGAGCAATTCATCTGCTTTATCATCCATTCCAAGGGAACGAAGCAATTTTGTGAATTTTTCAATCTTTTCGGCTCTCTTTTCAGCGTAGATTTCCTTGTAATTTTCAGGTAGTTGGGAAACATTTGTGGGAGGTATCCAGCAATCAAAACACTTAGGCCAATCCGGGCATCCCATTCCTGCACCAGATGTTCGAACAACACTTCCAGCGAGGATCACTAAATAGATCAAAACGATATTCACTAGAACTATTCTTGAAAAAAATCTCCCCAATGCTTACATTTTAATACAAAAGTATTCCATTTGAATCAATATATTCCCATATCAGGATCCTTTTTTGGTAAAATATTTGATAAGCAATAAATTTAGGGTCAACTATAGACAACTTTTTCGCGTTTTAAAGGTATATATAGTAACAGTGATTAAAATTTAGAATTTTTAGTTGAGGTATGTAATTACCATATTGATTTCATTATTCCTATGGAGTAATGGTTTTGCTGCGCATATTGTGGGAGGGGAAATTAGTTATGAATGCTTAGGAAATGACCAATATAAAATAACGATCGAAATTTATCGTGATTGCAATTCAACCGGAGCCCAGTTTGACAATCCGCTTTTGCTCTTTGTGTATGATGGGGTTACCAATCAAAGAATTGTGGGTATGGAGCAAAGTATATATAGCCCGACGATCACCAATTTACCTGTTATTTTTAATAATCCTTGTGTAACTCCGCCATCAAATATTTGCACGGAAAAAGGCGTATATGAAAAGATTCTGACTTTACCAGCAAATGCAAATGGATACACCGTGGCTTATCAAAGATGTTGTAGAGGAGCAAATGTCACTAATTTGGTTGATCCTCAGGCTCAAGGTCTTACTCTATCAGCATTTATACCTGGAACGGGGTCAGGTGTGACTTGCAATTCCAGTCCAAAATTCACCAACTATCCTCCTTTGGTTTTGTGCGCGAATCAAGATTTAATATTTGATCATTCTGCCATTGATCCTGATGGAGATTCTTTAGTTTATGAAATTTGTGCACCCTATCAAGGTGCCGATCAGGCAGATCCTCAGCCGAATCCGGCTTCGAATCCTCCTTTTGATTTTGTGAATTATGAATCTGCCTACACAAGTGCCTTGCCGCTGGGAGCTTCGGCAAATATGCAAATTGATCCGGTAACTGGTTTGTTAACTGCGACACCCCAACAACTGGGTTTGTATGCAGTTGGAATTTGTGTAAGTGAATACAGAAATGGTCAGTTGATTAGTACAAACCGAAGGGATTTTTTATTTCGAGTAACCAATTGCGATGTTCAATTAGATGCCGAAATTACTGCCCAAGAGGACCTTCCTGGATTCATTTCTTTTTGTCAAGGCTTGTCAATTCAATTTGGGAATCAAAGTATTTCTGCAGCAAATACGACATCATACCATTGGGACTTTGGTGTAGCCGGAACAGATACAGACACGAGCAATGTTTTTAATCCATCTTTTACCTTCCCTCAAGCTGGTACTTATACGGTTACTCTGATTTTAAATCCAGGATTGTACTGTTCCGATACAGCATATTCTGATTTTACAGTTTATGAAAATTTCGACATTCATATTGAAAATAATGCACCGCAATGCATTACAACTAACAGTATTGATTTTAGGGCTTATGGAGATATCAATGATTCGACTACTTTTTCTTGGGATTTTGGTCCTAATGCTTCTATAAATTTTGATACGGATAGTGTAGTGAATGATGTTGTATTCAATACCTCTGGATATATACCCATCGTTTTTACAGCTGAAAAAGCTCAATGTGTTGCTACCATTCACGACACCATATTAATATACCAGGAACCTACAATTGGTTTTTACTTAGATGATAGTTTGATTTGCGCACCCTATACGGCTAATTTCCTGGACTCCTCTTTTGCCACAACCCCTATATATTACAATTGGGACTTTGGAAATGGCATGACAAGCACGGATGTGAATCCTATTACGATATATACCAATCCAGGCACTTATGATGTGAATTTGACTATTTATACCGACAGCGGATGTATCGACACCTTAACTCTTCTTAAACCCAACTATATTGAGGTTTTTCCGAGTCCTACTGCAGGAATTGATGCTGATAAATTAGTAGTAGACCCTTATGATCCTTATGTGACTTTTACTGAGCAATGTTCCAATTTTTCCTCCTTCGAAATGTATGTGGATACGAATATCTCTACGATTTCACCTTACGTTCATGGTTTCATTGAATCAGGGGATCATTATCCTTACATAATTGCCTATAATCAAAATGGATGTACGGATACAGCCTATATCCATATCTATGTAGATCCTACACAAACAATCATGATCCCAAATGCTTTCACACCGAATGGCGACGGAACAAATGATCAATTGTTTCCTATTATTCTTGACGTAGATTCGTTTGAATTTCGAATATTCAATCGATATGGAAAATTAATTTATCAATCCGAAACTTATGGGGACAAGTGGGATGGACGATACAATGGGAAGATTGTTCCTGATGGGGTCTATGTCTACCAGTTGAAATACGTGGATCTGAATAAAATACCTCATCAAAAATATGGACACATTACAGTATTAAGGTAAGATAGATCAAAAAAAAGGCCATCCTTAACAGACAGCCCTTACGAAATATCATTGTAATGATTATTTTAAAATCCAAAGGTAAAAATATCGAAAAGAGACGGAATAGAGAAAAATGATGATCCCAAGCCCGTTTCTGAAACCTCAAATGATCCTTTGAAGTTAAATAGATCAGAAACATCTGCATCTACGTTGTCAATTTGCTTGTTTTCCGAATGATCCGAATTATTTTCTTCGATAGGAGCGACTTCCCCTTCAACTGCTTTGTAAGCCCCATCATTAATTTCATTGATCTTATTGATAAAATCTTGTTCTGAAACCATAGTATTATCAAACTTCACTTTACATGAGTTGATTTTTCGGTCCTTTTCAAAATCAATCTCAATTCCTTCAACCCCTTCCATGGCTAAAATGTTTTTCTTCACAGAGGAAACACAGGCATGCTCACAAACCATTCCATCAATTTGGATCGTTGTTTCTGCATTCGCTACAACTTCTTTTTTAACGTCTTGCTCCGGAGTCTTAACCTCAGCAGCTTTGTCTTTGTTTTTTTCAGTTTCTTCTGACTTTTCTTCTCCGCCTCCACAAGCGAATAAAACAAATGAGCTAAGGGTGATGAAAATTAGCTTTTTCATGATATTGTCGTTTTAAGTGAGGCAAATTTATCGTTAAAACAAATATATAACAAGTGAAATGTGTTAAAAAATGTGAGGAATGGGTAGAAGTGATTCTAGATTGTCAGATGCCAGACTACCAGATGCTAGATTATCAGATACCAGACATGAGACTGATCGAAGAACCCAAAAGTCTAGAATCTTGCATCTGGAAGTCTGATATCTTAAAAAGACTACTAGATACTAGACTATCAGATACCAGACAATAGATTAGATGTTAAAACCAAAAAGTCTTGAATCTAGAATCTGGAAGTCTGACATCTTAAAAAGACAGCCAGACACTAGACTACCAGATACCAGATAAGATAATGATTGTAGTAAAAAAAGTCTTGAATCTAGAATCTGGAGATCTGAAATCTTAAAAAGACAGCCAGATGCTAGACTATCAGATACCAGATAATAGATTAAATGTTAAAACCCAAAAGTCTAGAATCTTGAATCTAGAAGTCTGACATCTTAAAAAGACAGCCAGATGCTAGACTACCAGATACCAGATAAGATACTGGTCGTAGTTCACAAAAGTCTTGAATCTGGAAATCTGATGTTGCAAATTTAGAACACCAGACATTTAGAAGTATTAAAACAATGATAGAAATTATCTATTTTACTCCTTGTCTAAACCATTTTGGAATGCCGCTATCATTTTTTGAATTTGCCTTAGTTCTGAATATAATATGGAAATATCAATTTCTAGTTTCGGGTAAACTCTTCTAGCAATTTGAAGTTGTGTTTCTGCTTCATTCGAAGATCCAAGTGAAAAATCCAGAAAACGTGAAAATTCTTTATTCGTTGTTCTTGCAGATCCTTCTGCAATATTTGAGGATATGGATGCTGCAGCTCTTTGAATTTGACTTGCTAGACCATATTTTTCATATGGAGGAAGTTTTCTTGTAGTTTTATACGTATCAATAGCAAATTCCAAGGATCTTTTCCAAATAGCTAATTCTCTAAAATTATGACTCATATTGATGATTTAAATGGTTGAGTCAAAACTAATAAAAAGTCTTGATCTTAAAAAGACTACCAGACATGAGACTGATCGAAGAACACAAAAGTCTAGAATCTTGAATCTGGAAGTCTGACAACTTAAAAAGACAGTCAGATGCAAGACTACCAGATGCCAGATAATAAATTAGATGGTAAAACCAAAAAGTCTTGAATCTAGAATCTGGAAGTCTGATATCTTAAAAAGACTACTAGATACTAGACTATCAGATACCAGACAATAGATTAGGTGTTAAAACCAAAAAGTCTTGAATCTAGAATCTAGAAGTCTGACATCTCATTTCCACTTCCAAATTTTTCATTTTTCATTTTACATTGTTAATTATCCTCCCCATCTTCGCGTTTTAGAAACAACCAATGGGAGACAAACTACTATCCTGGGTCTTATTGATCGTTTTGGCGCTGATTTGGGGAAGTTCATTTATTCTGATGAACAAAGGAATGTTTGGTTCTGATGGATCTACGCTTTACACATCAAATCAGGTAGCAGCTTTAAGAATCTTTTTTGCTTCTATTTTTCTAGCTCCAATTGCTCTTGGCTCATTGAAAATTGTAAACAAGAATAACTTTCTTCCAATCCTAACTGTAGGGGTTTGTGGAAACTTTTTGCCTGCATTTTTATTCACGTATGCAGAAACAACTTTGAATCATTCATTGGTTGGAGTGCTTAACAGTACTACACCCATTTTCACAATACTTTTAGGCATTTTATTCTTCCAAGCCAAGGCCAGTTATTGGCACGCCATTGGAATTTTTGTCAGTACTTTGGGTCTGTTTGGATTGCTTGGAATGGGTTCCAATATTGATTTAAGTAGTTCCTTAAAATATATTGGAGCGGTATTGTTTGCTACACTTTGTTACGCAACAAGTGTGAATACAATTAAACGGTATCTCACCAAAATACCTCCTATAAAGCTGACTTCTCTTGCTTTTTTTATGGTGCTTTTTCCTTCAGCAATTATTTTATTTTTTGTTTTTCCAGGCGAAAATGTGATTTGGAACAACGATTTTCAGGAAGGGATCATTTATATATTGATTCTAGGTATTATCGGAACATCCATAGCGGTCATTTTATTTAATAGAATGATTCAGATTAGTTCGGCCATTTTTGCAAGTTCAGTGACTTATTTAATCCCCATTGTTGCCCTGCTTTGGGGTGTTGCAGACGGAGAAGAAGTCAACTGGATTCAGGTAGTTTCAATGTTATTAATTGTTGGTGGTGTCCTGATCATTAACTGGGCTTCTAGAAAAATGTCAAAAAAAGCTGTGGATAATCTAAAGAATATTAAAGAGTAATTTAAGGATAAATAATATGTGTATACCCTCCACCAGCTTACAACTACTTTTCCTTTTGATTTTCTTGATTCGAGAAGGGTATGCCCCAGCTGGCTCGAGCGTCACGCTCGGATCGACCTTTTATATTTGTTCTATCTATACTTTGAAATAAACATTTGTTAAAGAACCATGTAGTCCGGTCCGTTTTTACCCATCAGTTACTAAATTCATTCTTTGCGCAAACCCGTAAACATCTCCAATTATAGTTTACTATCTTTGGATCATGAAAATCCTGATAATCATCTTTTTGCTCTTTCTTTTCTCTTGTGAAAAAACTGGAAACACTACAATTAAAGGCAGGTTTTACAATGGAATTACTGGAGAACCTATTTCTGACGTAACCCAATCTATTGAAAAGGTCAACACAGGAGCAAATCAAAGTAATAAAATAATTCGATATGGACAACCTAATGAAAATGGTGAATATTGCTATACGTTTATCTGGACTGGACATAACTATATCTTTTATCCTTTAACTAATACTGAAATAGCTGAAAAATATTGGGGTGAAAACCTTTCAAATTTTCAAATCCCTAAAAAAGAAACCACGGTTAGAGATTACGCTTTATATCCATACGGTTACATTAGGTTTAAACTTGTAAATCTAAATTGCTTTGATAATAGTGATGAAATTATTGTCTATAGGGATAATGAAGCTGGTTATTTAGCCTCTAATATTTCATTTTCTCATAATGGATGTAATTCTTTTGATCCAGGGTTATATGAAAAATATGCAATGGGTCATTATTATCTAAGTTGGGAAGTGACCAAAAACAATATTACAACAATCCATTATGACACAATCTATCTAAATCAAGGAGATAGTATTCTTTATGAAATCAATTACTAAGGATTTCAAAAGGTGGATAATCTAAGGAATATTATAGAGTAAGTTAAGGATAAATAATATGTGTATCCCCCCCACCAGCTTACAACTACTTTTCCTTTTGATTTTCTTGATTCGAGAAGTGCATGCCCCCCTAGCTGGTTCGAGCGTCTCGCTCGGATCGAACTTTTTATTTGTTCTATCAAAACCTTAAAAATAAACACCTGTTAAAGAGCTATGTAGGTTGGTCCAATTTTATCCATCAATAACTAAATTCATTGTTTAATATTCTTTAGATTATCCACAATTAAGGTTTCGCAAATTGTGACATCAAGTGTTATAAAAAACAAACCCCACACTCCAAAAGAATGCGGGGGTCGAATTATAAATTATAGCGTCTTATTCCTCACCTTTAGGTTTGGTCAGAGCTTCTTTAATCTTGGTTTCTAGTTCGTCCATCAATTCAGGATTGTCTTGGATCAATGCTTTAACGGCATCTCTTCCTTGTCCTAAACGTGTCTCTCCGTAGCTAAACCAAGAACCTGCTTTACTTAAGATTCCTAAATCCACACCTAAGTCTATGATTTCTCCAACTTTGGAAATTCCTTCACCGTACATGATGTCAAATTCTGCTTTTCTAAATGGTGGCGCAACCTTGTTTTTGACAATTTTCACCTTGGTTCTGTTTCCAACAATTTCTTCACCTTCCTTGATTTGAGAAGATTTTCTAATGTCAATACGAATTGAGGAGTAGAATTTCAATGCGTTACCACCAGTTGTTGTTTCCGGGTTTCCAAACATCACACCGATTTTGTCTCTCAATTGGTTGATGAAAATAACCGAACAACCTGCTTTATTAATAGAAGAAGTTAATTTTCTTAAAGCTTTAGACATTAATCGAGCTTGCAGACCCATTTGCGAGTCTCCCATTTCCCCTTCAATTTCTGCTCTTGGAGTCAATGCTGCAACCGAATCCACTACTAAAAGATCAATAGCACCTGAACGGATCAAATTGTCTGCAATTTCCAAAGCTTGTTCTCCGTTGTCGGGCTGAGAAATCAATAAGTTTTCTGTGTCTACTCCTAATGCAGCTGCATAAAACTGATCGAAAGCGTGTTCTGCATCAATGATTGCTGCAATTCCACCTTGTTTTTGAACTTCTGCGATGGCGTGAATGGCCAAAGTAGTTTTACCCGAAGACTCAGGGCCGTAGATTTCAATAATTCTTCCTTTTGGGAATCCACCTACTCCTAAAGCCAAATCCAATGTAATGGATCCTGTTGGGATTACCTCTACATCTACTATTGCCTGATCCCCCAATTTCATGATGGATCCTTTTCCGAATGTCTTCTCCAACTTATCCATTGTAAGTTGAAGCGCTTTAAGCTTTTGCTCGTTTACTTCTTTTGTTTCTGTTGCCATAACTTATAATTTTTAACCAAAACTACTTTGACAGATCGTAAAGTTTTTATGGTGTGATTTTTAATTTTCCAATTCAGCCAAAATTTGTTCGGTGGACTCCTTGGTTTTTACTTTTTCTATGATTAATTGAATTTTTCCTTCTTCATTTATAATAAAGGTAGTGCGGTTAATCCCGTCGTATTCTCTTCCCATGAATTTTTTTGGACCCCACACACCATAGGCATTGATTACTTTTTTGTCAACATCGGCCAATAAGCGAAAGGGTAATTCATGCTTTTCAATGAATTTTTGATGCTTGTTCTCGTCGTCTGCACTAACACCTAGAACATCAAACCCTTTGGCAGCTAGATCCTGATAGTGATCTCTAAAATTACACGACTCTGCTGTACATCCTGGTGTTAAATCTTTAGGATAGAAATACAAAATCAGTTTTTTTCCTTTGTAATCTGCCAGGCTTACTGCTTTCCCATCCTGATCCTTTCCGCTTAATTCTGGTGCTTTATCTCCTACTTTTAATTTCATCTGACGAATATTTAAACAAAATGAATGACGTAAAATTAATCAAAAATTTGAATTGGTCATCATTTCTTTCTTTAAAATTAATTAAATTCGGATTGTTAATTATTCATTTAAACGCTTAAATCCGATGACGACCTTCTTAGAAAACTGTATCCACTCAATTTGTTCATCTACAGAGGATATTGCGAAGGAAACGATGATCATTCCTAATAAAAGAGCATCGGTTTATATTCGGAAATACATTGCCAATTTCTATAAAAAGCCAGTTTGGAGTCCGATCATCTTAACCATCGACGAATGGGTCAAACAACAAACTGACAAGAAAGTCATCAAAGGAAATGCCCTCCTGTTTCATTTTTATCGGGTATATACCCAAATGGAAGGGAAAAATGCCGAGTCTTTCGAAAAATACATGAATTGGGGACGGATTTTATTGAAAGATTTTGACGAAATCGATCGCTATTTATTGCAACCGGAAGAAGTATTCAGAGATCTCAGAAACATAAAGGAACTGGAAGACTGGGATTTGGAGCGATCTGAAGCAAAAGAAATTGGAAAGTATGAAGAAAAGTTTTTAGGCTTTTGGGATAAGATTCTGGATTTCTACAAGGCTTTTTCAGACTATTTAAAAGAAAATGAATGGACTTACGCAGGTCGTGTTTATAAGGAGTTTGCGCTGACAATCAATCCGGATGAATTCGAAAACATCCATTTTATTGGATTCAATGCTCTCTCATCAGCGGAGCAAATGATCATTCACAAACTCTTAAAAAGGAAAAAGGCCAAGGTTTATTTTGACATGGATCCCTTTTTCGTCAATAATCCGGCTCATGAGGCGGGACGATTTTTTAGAGCCTTGCAGAAAAGATGGGAGGATGTTGCCCTTCAGGACCAAATCGTGGACCAATTGACCAAAGGCGAAAGAAAGTTTGAGTTTATTGCTTCAGCTGATCAAGTGGCACAAGTGGGTCTGGCAAGTCAGATTTTAGCGGGTCTTCGTGATAAAGGGGAACTCAACGATACAGCAATTGTATTGGCTGACGAAAATTTAATCGATCCGCTTTTAAGATCTTTGCCTGATGGGATTGAGGAAGCGAATATTACGATGGGTCTGCCTATCCGTAGAACTTCCATTAAAAACCTGACGGAATTGTTTTTTGCGCTCCAAGAGCATTTACTCAAGTTCGGAGCCAAGAGTTTGTATCATAAAGATGTGACGCATTTACTGGAATTACCTCTGATCCGAAAAACCTATTCAAAAGAAGAATTAAAGCGGGTAGAAGCTTTGGAAAGAGATATTTTAAAGTCGAATCGCAAGTTTCTGGAGCTAGAGTCGATCAAAAACCAACTTCCTGAATGCATTCATCGACATGCCAAATTGATTGAAAAATGGGAATTTGAAAAACTGGAGTTTTTAAAGGATTATATTGAATTGGCGAGTACAATTTTACAGTCGGATCAAATTTCGGATTTGGAAAAGGAAACCTTGGTGCTTTTAATCGATATTTTAAAGAAACTGAAAGCCTTTTTGGAGGAACATCGAGACATAGAAATCTCCTACAGCATATTTAAAAGATTGATGAACGAGGAGATTCATAATTCTCAAGTCGATTTTCTGGGAAATCCAATTGAAGGTTTACAAATCATGGGGATTTTGGAAACACGTCTGCTGGACTTCAAGAATCTGATTTTTATAGGCATGAACGAAGGGATGTTACCAGCCGGAAATTATTCAGATTCCATTCTGCCAAAAGACTTGAAACTCTACCACAAGCTACCGGTTCAGCAGGACAAAGACGCTATTTTTGCGCATCATTTTTATAGATTAACGCTGAGAGCAGAAAAAATTTACGCGATTTATTACACCAAAGTCGACATGACTTCCACTGGGGAAATGAGTCGCTATCTGATGCAAATCAAAATGGAATATCCGGGATTGAATCCTCAAAACATTATCAGCGAAAAAACTTACAAACCCAACGAGGGGAATGTACATAAGGCCAAGTTCCAGGTTCAGAAAGATGCGATCATAGAGCAAAGACTGGACGATTTATTTGAAAAAGGACTTTCTCCGACGGCTTTGAACACCTATTTGACCTGCCCGATGGATTTTTATTACCGCTACATTTTAAAACTGAGAGAGGAAGAAAAAGTGGAAGAAGATATTGAGCATGCTACTTTTGGATCCATTGTTCACGAAGTATTGGAAGAATTGTACAAACCTGCAGTAGGAGATTATCTGAAGATTGAATTTTTAAAGGAATCCTTGAAAAAGATTGAGGAGGAAACCCATAAAAGTTTTGAGAAGAATTTTGGAAAAAAGGGCTATCAGTATGGGACCAATCAATTGGCTTTTAGAGTAGTTCAGGACTATGTAAGGCGTTTTTTGAATCAGGAAATCCAATTTTTAAAAGACAATCCGGGCAAGTCTTTAAAAATCATTCAGCTTGAAAAAGAATTGCGTAAAGAGTTTGAATGGGAGATTTTAGGAAAGAAAAGAAAAATCTGTTTTCAGGGAAAAGCAGATCGCATTGATGAATGGGATGGAGTTACTCGAATTATCGACTATAAAACAGGAAAATGTATTCCAGGTGATTTAAAAGTACTCAACGACGACACCCAGGCGATATTAAAAAATGATAAGAAAAAGTTCATGGCTCAAGTGATGCTCTACGACCTCATGAACGATGAAAATGGACATGTTGAAGGAGGGATATTTTCTTTTAGAAATATGAATGAAGGGGTGATGACAATTCAAAGGAAAAGCAAAACTCAAGAAGAATTCAGAGAAGAATTTATTGAAGAACTAAAAAAGAAAGTCGAAGAAATTTATAATCCAGAGTTCATCATCGAACATAACTCCGAAGCGAAATACTGTAATTACTGTAAAATGGACTAAGGGGAAAAAGAAAAGGTCTGAAAGGAGATTATGTTTGTAGTGTGTGTGTGAATATCGAGGAAAATCTCATTTCAGACCTAATGCAAGGAAATCTTTAAAAACCAGTTAGCAAATCGATATTTGCTTTATTATAAGACGCCTAGAAAAGTAAATGGTTGGCTGTTAGCAGAAAATTTTTCCAATAATTCGTTCAAAGCCTTAATTTTGGAGCATGTTTGGTAAGGAAGAAAGAAAAGAATGGGTGACCCAATTTTGGGAAGGATTTAAGCAATTCATGAAAGGAACCAGTTCTTTACGAGGCAATCACGTTCCTTGGATCAATTATCCCACCAATGTCAAAAGCATCTATTTTCGTTATTATGTAGATCAACATCATGCCAAAGTAGTAATTGAAATACAAGAGAAAGATGAAGGTATTCGCGATTTGCATTGGGAGCAATTCGGCGAACTTAAAAAAATTCTGGAAGGGTATTTTGGTGATCAATTGATTTGGCAAAAAGAAGCGATCAACCAAGCCAACATGCCCTGTTCACAAATTTATGTGGAACTAAAAGGAGTAAATCTTTACAAAAAAGAAGACCACCAAAAAATCTATTCATTCCTGAAAGAAAACATCATCAAACTAGACGATTTCTGGGAAACCTATTTTGATATTTTTGAAGAACTGCAGTGATTTGAATTAACAATTAACAATTAACAATTCGTCACTTTACATTCTAAATTCTACACTCCTAAGATTTGTACTTCGTATCCAAAAAGTCCAGATACCTCTTGGCGTTTTTGAATTCTCTTTTAAAATGGCATTGGTCGGTCCACCTGTTTTTTTCTTTGTCTTGAGTGGTGCTGATTAGGTATTGTTCGCCGATTGTAAATTCCGACATGCATTTGTCCATTTTCGTTCTGAAAGTCAGGGTTTCGACATAATTTTTCAGATTGTACTTTTTGATCACTTTTACAGAATACTCCATGAATTTGATTTTCCCTTCTTTTTTCTCTTCCACTTTCGTGATTTCAGCTAAAAAAAATTCATGTGATCCTTGCTCTAAAACTTTTTCATTTAATGGGTTTGGAATCGTCTTGCAATCACAACTGTAACCAAGAGAAAGTGTCAGTACGAATGCTAAAAATGCTAAATATTTCATGATGTTTCTTTTTGAATAGTCTAACTAAAATCAGACCAAAAGATACAATTTTTATGAAATTAATCGGTCAGCCATTTGTTTGGGTCAAAGTAACGCTCGAGTGCTTCGTAATCATGTTTCTTTTTTTCAGAGAATCCTACCACATCCATGTTTCCCAATAATTTTCCCTCTTCGTCGTAATAATTGTGGACTTTAAAACTCTTGGAAACATTACCCATGAACTCCATTTTTTTATTTTTCCATTTCATTTCAATGGATTTCAGCTTACCCTCTGGTAATTCTTGATTGTGGCTCGTAAACTTCCTTTCAATTTCTCGACCTTTACTATCGTATTGAAGCTCTATTTTGGCAATGGAGAGATCAGCTAGTTCTCCATTTTGTTTGTGGTAACTGACTTCAGATTTTCTTTTCGTATCGTTTTCATATTTGTACTGAATTTGCACGATAAATACATTATTTTGATCGTAGGCATTCATCTCAATCACTCGATTCATTTCATCATATAAAAATTCTCCTCGAGCAAAATTCCCACAAGTATTTCTCATCAATTCATCTTTTCGATCTTTAAATGAGATTTCTTGAATGTTTCCCCGGGCATCCCATGAATAGATCGTTTTTGGATTTCCACAATCCAGATAAATGGGATTTTTTAGATGATCCAGCGTATCTGTATACTTGATCATGACCACCATTCCATTCTCATAGAGTACAGTTTTTTTCCAATCAAGCATTCCATATCCCTTCAGCTCGTATTTAAATTCCATGAATTTCCCAGTAGTTCCCTTGAAATGAACAGTCACTTTGGAATCATCATAATCCTCAGGGTTGAAATCATCCGGATGCTGAGTCCGACCAACAGTCAAAAGCAATACAGATAATAAAAGAAGAAAGAGACGCATGAAGGGTTAAAATTTTCGATCTAATTCGTACCAGTGACAAGGTTCTTGTTCGTAGAGAAAATCTTTGGTCTGAGTAAAACCCAATTTTTGTAAAACATGATTTGAGGCAAGATTGTCGACATGAGCCACCCCACAGATTTTTTTAATGTGCAGACAATGGAAGCCAAAATCCAAAGCAGCTTCTGATGTTTCTGTTGCGATGCCTTTCCCCCAGTGCTTCCTTTTTAGGCGATATCCCAAATCGTAATATTTCGATTGATCGATATGATTGGTTTCATATTTCAGTCCAGACCAGCCCAAACATTCTTTGGTTTTCATGTCTTCTACTATCCATCTTCCAATCCCGAAATCTTTGTATTGTTGTTGGACCGACCCAATATATTCCAACACCTGATCTTTGCTTTTCAAAGGCTGATTTCCAAGATAGCGGTGCACTTCAGGGTCAGAATCCATTTCAAAAAGATCATCGACATCCGTTTCGCGGAATTCTCTTAAAATAAATCGTTCGGTTTCTATGTGGAAGTTCATTTTTCCTAGTTTGACTCCAAAAATAATTCAAATATTTCAGCCTGCCATAGGAAAGAAAGTTTCTTCTATTGTAAGGGATAATTTAATTTAGTATATTGCTCAAACACAAGACTAACCGAGTGATACATAGATTCTTACAAACTATTGAAGAGCTTTCTAAAAGTTCTCATTTGCATCAAGGCGATACAGAAGGTTTTGCCAGTGAAGTTTTGCAGTGTTCCACTCGTGTTTTGGAGTGTGAGAGGTCGAATATCTGGATCTTTAATGAGGATCAATCTGAAATGTATTGTTTGATGGCGTATGATCAACTTACGGGGAACATGAGCAAGATGGATCCTTTAAGTGGGGTAGAATTACCTAATTATTTTTCCCATCTTAAACGCAATGAGATCATTGTTTCAGAAAATGCTAAGAAAGAACCCATGAATGCAGAATTATTGGAAGATTACCTGATTCCGTATAATATTGGAGGGATGATTGATATTCCCATTCGATCTGAAGGGAAAATGATAGGTGTAGTTTGCTTTGAACATGTTGGCAAAACCCATCTTTGGAGTATTGAAGAGCAAAAATTTTGTCAGTCGGTTGCCCAACTCATTACGCTAACGCTAGAAACGAATCAGAAAAAAGCACTTCAAGAACAATTGGAGCAGATTATCAAACAAAAGGAAATTCTCATTCAAGAGATCAATCATAGAGTGAAAAACAACCTAGCAGTGATCATGAGTTTGCTCAATTTGCAAAAGCACAACGCTAAAGATGCTTATCACGAACGATTGTTTGACGAAATTAAGGACAAAGTGTATACCATGTCTCTTATTCAAGAGCAGTTGCATACAAGTGAAAACATAGACTCCATCAATTTGGAGGATTTTCTTCGCAACTTGGTTGAGAATCTGAATCATTCATATGGTCAGGGCAAAAATATCCATATCCAAATGGATCTCGATGTAGTGCCGGTGGACGTCTCGAAGGCTATACCTTGTGGTTTGATAGCCAACGAAATCCTTACCAATTCATTTAAATACGCTTTTTCAAATCATCATGAACCGGTATTAAACATACATTTAAGTCAGCGATCAGGTGACTGTGTATTGGAATTCAAAGATAATGGGCCGGGATTTGATCCAAAAGTTGACCATCCAGGAATGGGAATGGATCTTATTTCGGATTTATCGGGTCAAATAGATGGAGATCTGCAGATGACAACCCAGAATGGAGTAAGTGTGAGTTTGACTTTTCCTTGTTAGATTACTCCGCTATTCTCAACCAATAAGAACCCCCATGTTTTTCTACCTCTTTCAGATTCGGATGCTCCCAAATTGGAGCGAGTTGTTTAGCTAATTCTTTGTCTTCTGAAATAAAATAATTAGGAAAAATCGTCTCAAATTTCTTTGGATTGGCAAGAAGGTAAAAACTCAAACCATATTGTTCGGAATAAAAACGATCACACATGAATTGAGGGTAATCGTAAGGAATGTAGATGTCATGAACATGAACAATTACTCCTTTTTTCAATCGAGGTAAGATTTCCATAAAGAAAACCATGGCATCTGAATTTGGAAGAATACGGTGGGAATTGTCCACAAACAAAATATCTCCTGCTTCCAATTCTTCCAACATTTTCAAATCGATGTTTTCGAAGGGTTCACGAATCACTTTATCTGCCAAAACATCTATTTCAGCGCGTGGCATGGGGTCGATGGAAATGATTTCCGTATTTAAATTTTGTTCTTGTTTTGCTTTGTATGCGACCTTCGTAGAGTTCCCGGAACCAATTTCCACATATTTTATGGGTTTCAATTCCGCGATCAATGTGTAAATCGCTACGATATCCAATCCTGGTAAAAATCCATTGTTCCAGCCTGGTTTTTTTGGATCCGTTTCTTCTTTCAGGTCTTTGATTTCCCAAATCTGCTCTTTATACGAAAGCGCCTTTCCGATGAGGTCCTGATAAGTTGTACGCTGAGCATCCACAATAGCATACAATTCTTTGTGAGGAGGCAATCCATGTCCATATCTTGGTTTCATGTCTACCTTATATTCCGAAAAGAAAGTCTGAAATTTTGGGTTTAGGAATCTGTACAACTCTTTAATCATCGACTGTAATTTTGGTTAAAATTAATGTTTTTTGCAGGAAATGGTGTGTTCTCTTGGGTTCAAAAATAATTGTAACTTTAAATTCTTAAAATCGAATCAAACATGAAAAATCACTACTACGCCCTTTTGGGAGCTTTGTTCATGAGTTCCTGGAATTTTGTTTACTCTCAATGCAATTTATTACAACACACTTGCGACAATACCGTCGGACTGAATACCTCAGGAATTTCGGCGAATGCTGGATCTATTTTGGCCTGTAACGGAATTGGGAATTATTCTTTGTATTCCTCCTCTGGAAGCAACCCTTACATTGCTACGCAAGATTTGTACGTGAGTCAAGGAAACCAGGTAACATTGAACTTTCAAGCGCATAAAAACAGTAGTTATTTCGGTACTTGTGAGGTTTGGATGAAAATTGGAGGCTACTGTAATTTCTCTGCCTATTCCACTTTTGATGACAACGGTTGGGTAGAAATAGGAACATTTTCGCCTTCTACTTCATGTAATAGTATGCCAACATTTACGGTTCCATCCAATATTGCTGGGGGAAACATCATTTCGTTTTGCATTGTACTTAGAAATGCAAGTTCAACGAATTGGGTAGCTGTAGATAATATTTGTATCAATCAAACTACGGGATCTTCGGTACCCACAACCTATACAGAAGATTTTGGAAATGATTCTTGGTATCCAGACGCAGGATATGTGAATATTCCTTATCATACTTATAAAAATGCTTCGGATGCCTATACATTGTTAGGATCTGGGGTTGATGGTTTTGGAGATTATGCAGCTTATTTTTATACAGGATTTGATTTTTGTTCTTCGGTTTCCGGAACTGGAATCATCACTCCTGAGGTCAATACTTCGAGCTATTCGAATGGTCAAATTCGATTTGAATTCAAGTCGAAATATCCTTGTTCTGGTTCTCTAGGAGCTACTTTTGATGAAGATTATACTTCGTACTCTCCTGAAGTTTATGTGATGGAAGGGGCTGATAATGGGAGTAATACCTGGACGGCGATCCCGGTAAACTATTACTTTGCAGATTACAATTGGAGAATTGCTTCTTATGATATTTCAGATTACAAAAATGCCAATGTACGTTTCAAAATTGAAAGAGGAGGATTTTGTGGTACAGCAATGGAAGCAGTAGACAACATTAAGATATTTGATCGGAATTGTGCCATTTCAAAACTAACATGTGGCGCTATTTCAGGAGAAGCCAATCCAGAAGTTTCTACAGACTATGCTTATTCTGTTCCCGCTACAGCAGGGGCAACTTATTACAAATGGTATGTAAGACAAGGAGGGAATCTTTATGATACTTCGCCATACATTGTTTCAGGGCAAGGAACACAAAATGTCACAATTAATTTTGGTGCAACGGCAGGCTCATTTAAAGTACTTTGTATTCCTTATGATTCTGACCCAGCTTCTAATCCTGATGCTTGTTATGCGAAAATTGGATATATGAGCATGAGTGTGACTCAACCTACAACTATGGAATGGGATGTAGTAACGGCTACTGATGCTTCTTGTTATGGCGTCTGTGATGCTTCCATTTCAGCGACTTTTACAGGAGGAAACGGACCTTTTACTTATACATGGACAAATACAACAGGAACAAATGGGAACGCTTCGAACCTCTGTGCGGGGCAGTATACTTTAACTATTGAAGACAACAATGGATTGACATTGGATTCCATTTTTACCATTGATGAACCAACTGAAATGATAATTGGAAATGTTTCAGATCAATCCATCTGTTTGGGAGACACTATTCAAGTCAATGCTTCAGTTACGGGAAGCGCAAACTATACTTCAGTTTGGACACCCGCAACCGAGATTTCAAATACGACTATATTGAATCCTGAAGTTTATCCAAGTTCAAACACTACTTATCAGTTAACGGTTACAGATGATGCCACAAGCTGCTCTGTTCAACAAAACATGACAATTACGGTGAATTCAGATGCTCAATTTAGCTTGGGAACGGATCAGGAAGCATGTGTTGGAGCAACAATTCAAATTATGGGGCCTGCAGGAATGGATTCCTACTCTTGGTCAAATGGTGACAATACACAAAACACCTCTTCAATCACCGATGAAATGCTGATTTTAACAGTGTCTAAAAACAGTTGTTCTTGGAAAGACACGATCAATACGCTTTTCAATGCTTTACCCTTAAATGATTTAGGAAGTGATTTCAATTTATGTTCGAATGAAACGGTGATTTTAAATGGAACTTCAGGAGGAGATGTCTATGCTTGGTCGACTACCGAAAGTACCCAAGACATAACAATATCTTCAGGTGGGATTTATTGGTTGGATATCACCAATTCAACTACTGGATGTACCAAAAGAGATTCAATAGAGGTTTTCCCAAAGGCGGCACCAGTAATCAATATGCAGGATACAGTGACAGATTGTGAACCCGGAGTGGTTTTAGACGCTGGAACGCATACTTCTTATGATTGGAATACAGGAGCCACTAGCCAAACGATTACGGTTAACACTACTGGTTGGTACATAGTTGAAGTGATGGACGGAGGTTGTTTTGAAACCGATTCGAGTTATGTTTGGATTCAAGATTGTACCGGATTAAATGAGCTTTCAGATGAGGAAGTAAAAATCTATCCAAATCCAGCTTCAACATTCATCCAAATTGAGGTTGCCTCTGGAAAAGTTGATGCGGTCCAACTAATTGATGCGCAAGGAAAATTAATTCTTCAAACCAATCAATTAAGAATTGAACGAGGGGATAATCCAAAAGGAGTGTATTGGTTAATACTGTTCAAAGACAAAATCCCAATTCGAAAAGAGAAAGTGATTTTTGAATAATTTGAAACGATAAAAGTTTTACTTTTGTCGAATAAATAATCTACTTATATGAATAATTTTAAATTAGGATACTTATACCTATTTATTGTATTTCCTGTTTTTTCGATAAAAGCTCAAAGCATACAGTTTTCACAAGTACCACCTCTACTTCCAAACCCTCAGAATATAGCAGATTTTGACAGAGTTCAGGAAGGTTCGGTCGATTTTGGAGATGTTGATAATGACGGTGATGCAGATGTTATTATTACTGGATTTAATTTGAGTGCAAATTATTGCATCTCAAAATTATACTTGAACGATGGATTAGGAGGATATAGTGAAGATACAAGTAATCCATTTGAAGGTGTTAGTAGTGGTTCAGTTGCATTTGCAGATATAGATAGCGATAACGATTTAGATTTATTGATTTCTGGATATACTAATTTAAGTACAACAATTTCTAAATTGTATATTAATGATGGGATGGGAAATTTTGTTGAAGACTTAAGTTCAATTATTGAAGATGTTAGGTTTAGTTCAGTGGTTTTCTTTGATATGGACAATGATTCTGATCAAGACATTGTGATATCAGGAGAGAACAATTCTGGGCAGAAAATTACAAAGTTGTATGCTAATGATGGTACAGGAGGTTTCAGTGAAGTATTAGGAACTCCTTTTGTTGGTTTGAGATATAGCACTATTTGTGTAGCAGATATTGATTTGGATAATGATATAGACATACTAATTACTGGAAAGGATGTCTTTCAAACTACTAAATTGTATACAAATGATGGAGCTGGAAATTTCACAGAAGTTTTAGGTACAACAATAGATAATGTATTAGGTGATATTTCATTTGCAGATGTAGACAATGATAATGATCCAGATTTGTTGATTACAGGACATACAGTAACAAATAGTAAGATAGCTAAATTATACATCAATGATGGAACTGGAAATTTCACAGAAGATCTAGGAACTCCTTTTGATGGAGTTAATGCTAGTTCTATAGAGTTTATGGATATAGATAATGATAATGACAAAGACTTGTTTTTAAGCGGGCGTAATTCATCAGATGAATTTATTTCCAAATTATATGAGAATGACGGAACAGGAATTTTTTCGGAAGTTTTGGGCACTCCTTTTGAAGGAGTTATTGGCGGCTCTGGAGCTACAAAATTTTCAGATGTCAATAATGATAGTTATGCAGACCTGTTGATTACTGGAATTTATAAGGTTGAATTTTTTACTACTTTCCCACAAACAGCTTCTTATCCCATGTCAAAGCTTTATATTAATGACGGAACGGGGGGCTATTTAGAAGCAACAGGTACCCCTTTGAAGGGAGTGGCTAATAGTTCAATAGCCTTTGCGGATATAGATAATGATAATGATCAAGACTTGTTAATTACAGGAAGATATGACTCATTAGTTCCTTTAACTGTACTTTACAAAAATGATGGATTTGGAAACCTTGAAGAGGCACCATCTTCGTTCATAAACATTCAGAAAGGGTCGGTTTGCTTTTCGGATATTGATAATGACAATGATCAAGATGTATTAATTACTGGAGAAAGATTTGATATGCAAACGGTCATTGCCTTATACAAAAATGATGGAATTGGGGGTTATACAGAAGTACTTGGAATACCTTTTATGGCTGTAAAATACAGTTCCATATCTTTTGCAGATATTGACGGTGATAATGATAATGATTTATTAATAACAGGAAAAGATATTTCAAATCAACCTATTTCTAAACTATATAAAAATGATGGGTCAGGAAATTTTACTGAGGACAACGGAGTGCCTTTTGAAGGGGTATTTAATAGTTCTATTTCTTTTTATGACATGGATGGAGATAACGATAAAGATGTAATAATTTGTGGTGAAAATAATTCAGGACAATTTATATCTAAACTTTATGAAAATGACGGATCAGGAAATTTTACCGAGTTGATAGGAACACCTTTTGACGGAATTTCAAATGGAGTAGTACTAACTTTTGATGTTGATAATGATTTGGATTTTGATATTCTGGTAATAGGTGAAGGTAATTCAGGACAACCAATTTCTAAGATGTATAAAAATGATGGAAGTGGGAATTTCACTGAAGTCATAGGAAGCCCATTTACTGGTTTAATGTATAGTTCAGCTGCTTTTGCTGATTTAGATAATGATGGGGATCAAGATTTATTAATGACAGGATATACTGGGTTCGCCTACTCTGACACTTCGTTCACCCAATTATTCTCGAATGATGGGGCAGGAAATTTTAGTTTAGAACCAAACACTCCTTTTAAAGGCAAAATAATTGGTTCTATAGCTTTTTCCCATGTGGATAATGACCCCTATTTTGATTTAGTTATTACTGGCGGGGAGGATGCAAATTGGATTAATAAGACTGCAAGACTTTTCAAGAATGTATCTTGTTTACCCACTTCTTTAGCTCCAGATTTATCAACTCTTCCAGACTTATTTGGTGAATGTTCCTTAAGCTCACCTCAAAATATTCCAACTGCTACAAACACCTGTGGAGCAAAAGTCCAAGGGACGCCTGATGTAATATTTCCTATTTCGACACAAGGAATAACTTCCGTAACATGGACTTTCAATGACGGAAGAGGAAATATCATATCTCAAGTTCAAAATATCACTATTGAGGATATTACTGATCCTATTCCCGATAATGTCACATTAACAGATATTACGGATGAGTGCAGTGTCACTTCAATCACTGCACCAACTGCAACGGACAATTGTTCCGGTGCTATAACTGCAACCACCTCCACTACCTTCCCAATCACTATGCAAGGAACTACAGTGGTAACTTGGACTTATGATGATGGAAATGGAAACATAATAACTCAAGATCAAAACGTGATTATTACTGATGTAACAGACCCAGTGCCTGATGTGGCCATGCTTGCAGATATAAATGCAATGTGTGAAGTAACTTCTTCAGTTGCTCCAGCACCAATGGCTGCAGATTACTGTGCGGGTGCTATTACGGCTACTCCAGACATTACTTTCCCAATCACAAACCAAGCAGTAACACAAATCGTGTGGACTTATGATGATGGAAATGGAAATACAATTACGCAAAACCAAGCAATTAACTGGATACCAATGGATGTATCTACTAATGTTACGGGAACAACCATTACAGCCAATAATAGTAATGGAAGTTATAAATGGTTAGATTGTAATAATAACCACTCCATAATCCAAGGAGAAAACAATATTAACTACACAGCTACGACTAATGGAAATTATGCCGTTGAAATTACAGAAAATGGTTGTGTGGATACATCCCTATGTGTATCAATCCAGAATGTTTCAATTGAAGAAGCAGAAAAGAGAGATTTTCAATTATTTCCGAACCCAACAGACGGTCAATTTCAAATAAGTTCTATTAGTGGTTTTTACAATATGACAATCAGGATAACAGATGTAAAAGGAAAAGAAATATTGAGATATAAAAATGTTAATGGAAACCAAATAAAAATAGATCTTTCTCCTTTTGAAAAAGGGACTTATTTCCTTTTCTTAAAATCAGAACAGAGTGTTTTTAGCCGTAAGATAGTAAAAGACTAAACCCTACTTTACAAAAAAGTAATATAAAAAGCCTCTGTATTACCAGAGGCTTTTTTGACTTATAGAAAAACCATTAAAATCCCCTTCGATTGCGCAAAACCTTTTAGAGCAAAGCCCAAAATCACGAAATGCGTGCTCTGGGACCGATTTGAAATTTAATAAAACGGAGCACAATCAATGAACTACTAAACAAAACTTAGTACAATGTGCTCCTAAAAAAAGGTAAAGAAATCCAATTAGCACATTAGCATAGAAATCCTTAATTTTGCCGCCTTAATTCTTTCTTGAAATGAGCAAAAACTATAAAGAATACCAAAAATTAGACTTACCCAATGTGGCGAGTCAGGTACTCGATAAATGGGAACAAGATCAGGTTTTCCAAAAAAGTATTGAATCCAGAGAAGGTAATCCACCTTTCGTGTTTTTTGAAGGGCCCCCGTCAGCAAACGGACTCCCAGGGATTCACCACGCCATGGCGAGATCGATTAAAGACATTTTTTGTCGCTACAAAACACTCAAAGGTTTTCAAGTAAAAAGAAAAGCGGGTTGGGATACTCATGGTTTGCCTGTGGAGCTTGGTGTAGAGAAAGAATTAGGCATCACCAAGGAAGATATTGGAACCAAAATTTCAGTAGACGATTACAACAAAGCTTGTAGAGAAGCAGTGATGCGTTACACCGACATCTGGAACGATCTCACTGTGAAAATGGGGTATTGGGTAGATATGAATGATCCTTACATCACGTATCAATCCAAATACATGGAATCTGTTTGGTGGTTGCTCAACAATATTTACAAGAAAGGTTTATTGTACAAAGGGTACACAATCCAACCCTATTCACCAAAAGCGGGAACAGGTTTGTCATCCCACGAATTGAACCAGCCAGGTTGTTATAAGGATGTAACGGATACAACGGTGGTGGCGCAATTTAAATTGAAAGCGGATCAAAATGCCAAAATGAAACAAGTGTTTTCTCAGATCGACGAGAATGCAGACATTCACTTTTTGGCTTGGACGACCACTCCTTGGACTTTGCCTTCGAATACGGCTTTGACGGTCGGACCTAAAATCGAGTATTGCGTAGTGTATTCTTTCAACCAATACACGAAAAAACCGATTCAGGTAATCTTGGCGAAGAACTTAGTTGGAAAACAATTTGCTGGAAAATTTGAGCAATTGGAAACTAGAGAAGAACTTGCGAATTACGATCCAGAAGGAAAGAAAACACCATATTTTGTAGGCGAATCCTGTGTTGGGGCAGATCTAGTTGGGTTCCAATACGAACAACTTTTACAATACGCCCAACCTTACGAGGATGCAGATAAAGCCTTTCAAGTAATTCCTGGTGATTTCGTAACTACTGAGGATGGAACAGGAATCGTGCACACGGCTCCTACTTTTGGTGCTGATGATGCGAAAGTAGCGAAAGATGCAGGTGTTCCGGGCATGCTGGTATTAGATCAACATGATAATCCTGTGCCTTTGGTAGATCTTCAAGGGAAATTCAGACCAGAAATGGGTGAGTTTGCCGGAATGTATGTGAAAAATGAATATTATACTGATGAAGAGGCTCCAGAAAAATCGGTAGATGTGCAAATTGCCATCAAACTAAAAGAAGAAAATTTAGCTTTTAAAGTTGAAAAATATGTCCACAGTTACCCACACTGTTGGAGAACGGACAAACCCGTATTATACTACCCATTAGATTCTTGGTTCATCAAAGTAACGGATGTAAAAGAAAGAATGGTGGAATTAAACAAAACTATCAACTGGAAACCTGAGTCTACAGGTACAGGAAGATTTGGAAACTGGTTGGAAAATGCCAACGACTGGAACTTGTCGAGATCAAGATATTGGGGAATTCCGATTCCGATTTGGTCTTCTGAAGATGGGTCGGAAAGAACTTGTATTGGTTCTTTGGAACAACTAAAATCAGAATGCGAAAAAGCTGTTAAAGCGGGTGTGATGTCATCGAATCCTTTAGCTGATTTTGAAGTAGGAAATATGTCGGACGACAATTATGCGAAGATCGATCTACATAAAAACTACATGGATCAAATCACTTTGGTTTCTGATAAAGGAACTCCATTGAAAAGAGAATCTGATTTGATTGATGTTTGGTTTGATTCAGGTTCGATGCCTTACGCACAATGGCACTACCCATTTGAGAATAAAGAGTTAGTTGATGAACACAAATCTTTCCCTGCCGATTTTATCGCGGAAGGGGTGGATCAAACACGTGGATGGTTCTATACATTGCACGCGATTGCAACCATGAATTTCGATTCTGTAGCGTACAAAAATGTGGTCTCCAATGGATTGGTTTTGGACAAAAATGGACAAAAAATGTCGAAATCAAAAGGCAACACGGTTGATCCGTTTACCACTTTGGAAAAATACGGTCCGGATGCCACTCGTTGGTATATGGTTACCAATGCACAACCTTGGGACAACTTAAGATTCGATTTAGATGGAATTACAGAAGTTCAAAGAAAATTCTTTGGAACGCTTTACAATACTTATGGTTTCTTCGCTTTGTATGCTAACATTGACGGCTTTTCTTATTCTGAAGCAGATTTGGCCAATTCAGACAGACCTGAAATTGACAGATGGATTTTATCTAAACTGAATTCTTTAATCAAAGATGTGGATGAAGCATTTGCAAGCTACGAACCTACAAAAGCAGGAAGACTAATAAGCGACTTTGTTCAAGATCATTTGTCCAACTGGTATGTAAGATTATGTAGAAGAAGATTCTGGAAAGGAGAATATACTCAAGATAAAATTTCAGCTTATCAGACTTTGTTTACTTGTTTAGAGAAAGTGGCTCAGTTGTCGTCTCCGATTGCTCCTTTCTACATGGATCAGTTGTATCAGGATTTGATGTCGGTTAAAGCAAATAAAGCTGATCTTTCGGTGCATTTATCTGATTTTCCTAAAGTAGATGAATCGCTAATTGATACAGATTTAGAAGCAAGGATGAGTCTGGCTCAGGATATTTCTTCTTTGGCTTTGAGTTTGAGAAAACAAGAGCAAATCAAAGTAAGACAACCACTTCAAAAAATCGTGGTTCCAGTATTGGATGCTGATTTTGAAAGAAGAGTGGCAGATGTTTCAGAGATCATCAAATCAGAGATCAATGTAAAAGAGATCTTGATGATGAAAGACACTTCAGGTTTCTTGAAAAAGAAGATCAAACCAAATTTCAAAACCATCGGTCCAAAATACAAACAGCAAATGAAAGCTATCTCAGGAATGATCAATTCTTGGGGAATGGATGCCATTGCGGAAGTAGAAAAAAACAAAGGTTGGCAAGGAGAGATTGAAGGCGAAACCATTGTGTTAGACATGAACGATTTCGAAATCTCGGTAGATGACGTTCCAGGATACTTAGTGGTTTCAGATGGCGGTTTGACCGTAGCCATGGACATCACACTAACAGACGATTTGAAAGCGGAAGGAATTGCAAGGGAATTGGTCAACCGAATCCAGAATTTCAGAAAAGATTCAGGTTTAGAAGTAACCGACAGAATCGATTTAAAAATTGAATCCGATGCAGATATTACCAAAGCCATCGAAAGCAACATGCAATATATCTGTGATGAGGTATTAGCCAATAAAATTGAGTTTGGAAGCGTAGACTACAGCTCAAAAATGGATGCCGAATTGAATCCCGGAGAAAATGTGGTGATTGGGTTGGAGAAAAATTAGATTCTCTTGAATGAATAATGAATAATGAAAAATGAACAATGAAGAATTTGGTTTTGTAACTGAATTCTAGTTGTGTATTCTGAATTCATGAAAGGCTTATTAATTTTTCTAATCTTTTTTCCTGTTACAGTCTTTTGTTGTACTTGCTCTAACTACATCCATCCAAATCATCAAGAAGATTTAGAAGATTCCTCAATAACTTGGTTGGTAGTAAAAAACACTGGTAGAGAGTATACAAAAAGAAAGTGGATGAGGTATGAATATTCATTTGATGTGCAAGAAAGTATAGATCATAATTACAAATCCAAGGAGATTTCGGTACTTTCTTCAGGAGGCTCTTGTGGGTCTTTTTTTGAAGAAGGTCAAGTTTATCTTATTGGTATTCGAAAAAACAAGAAAGGAGAATATGTTTCTTCTACTTGTACATTTAAAATTCCTTATCTAAAAACATCAAAAGAATATGTTCTATTAAAGGAATATTTCAAATAGAAATTTCAAGAACAAAAAAAGGCCCCAACGCCCCTCCAAAATTCTTAGTTTGTCTTATTAGTCTTTGATTAACCTGATTTTCAGCCTATAATTTTTATTTGTACATTAGTTTTAATTTCAAAACTTAAACAATGTCCAAATCTATCTATTTAATAATAATGTTCCCAATTTTCTGTTTTTCTCAAATTGAGGTTTCAAATTCCCAATACTCTTTTGGTGGTTCGATGATAGATGAAATTAAAGATGTTGCTCGTGTATCAGATGGTTATTTATTGCTGTTGAGTTCAACATCTGGAGCAGATGGAAATAAAACACTAGCTAACTTTGGAGATGAAGATTTTTGGTTGGTTAAGACTGATTTCAGTTACAATATCCAATGGCAAGAAGTATATGGAGGATCTTTACAAGACAGACCTTATGATATATTAGAATTATCTGATGGGAATTATCTCCTTTCAGGATTATCTTCTTCAGGAATATCAGGGAACAAGACGACACCAAATAATGGATATGAGGATTTTTATTGTGTGAAAGTTGATGGAACAGGTAATATTATTTGGGATATTACATTTGGAGGAGACTCTACCGATGTGGCATTCTGTACAATCGAGTTAAATAATGAAATTTATATTGTAGGACAAACATTTTCTGGCATTTCAGGAAATAAAATGACATCATTGAAAGCAAAATCTGATTGCTGGATAATAAAGATTGACTTGGGTGGAAATAAAATTTGGGAGAAAACATATGGAGGGGATGAAGTTGAAAATCAAAGTTCTATTACTAGTATTAGTAATTTGTTATTCGTAGCGATTCAATCTAATTCGACAGCTAGTTTTGACAAAACAATTACAACATATGGAGATATGGATTCATGGGTTTTGAAGCTTGATACCTCAGGGACAATTTTAGATCAAAATGTTTTTGGTGGAGACACATATGATGCTAATCCTATAATTGTCTCAGATGGAACCGATTTATTGTTGTCCACAACCTCATTGTCAGGTACATCTGGGAATAAATCATCTTCTAATTTCGGAGTTGTAGATTATTGGCTTTTAAAAATCGACACCACTCTAAATATAATTTTTGATTACGTTTATGGAGGTGATGACGCTGATGAATGTTATGGGTTATCCATTTTAAATAATGGTGATTATTGTCTATACGGAAGGTCGAGGTCAAATATCTCTGGAATTAAAACCTCAAATAATTTTGATCAAATTGGAATCCCTGTCCCAAAGTATGATATCTGGTTTCTTGGATTAGATACTATTGGAAATGTTCTTTGGCAATCAACTTTTGGTGGAATCAACAATGACAACCCTATAAAGATTATTGAAGATCCGAATTACATTCTAAATATTTTAGGATATTCCTCTTCGAATCAAGATGGGAATAAAACATCCACACAATATGGATTAGGAGATGGTTGGGTAATAAAATTGGAAACAAATTTATCGATAAATGAAAACAGCGAGCTAATTTCCATAGTTGCTTATCCAAATCCAACGAATTCAATCATACAACTGGAGAATAATTCCAATTCATATCTGGAGATGGAATTAGTCGACCAAAGAGGTAATTTATTGAGAAAATTCAGTCTCAAAAAACATAGCCAATATCAACTTGATCTTGATCCGCATCCAACTGGCGTATACTATTTAAAATCGGGAAGTAGCAAAACAATTAAAATTGTAAAGCAATAAAAAAAGGGGCACAAGCCCCCAAAAATTCTTAATTCTTAATTCTTAATTTTTCATTGTTAATTTCAATCTCCGATTGACTAAGCTTTTCCGCCTTTAAATTCAGATTCCCAATAGTCTTGTTCGATTTTTTCGGAGAATTTTACTATTGCTTTGGTTCCATCTTTTCCAATAATTTCAATTTCCCCTTCAACCAAGTCTTTTGTCAATTTTGTGATCTTCGCTTTTCCTGAAAAATCATCACCTCTTGTGGCAGATTGCATCATCAAATCAGCTGCAGATCCTTTCATGTAAACTTGAGCTTTACATCCCATGTCACCATTCAAATAATCTCCTCCAATTCCATAATCTCCCGTCTCAAGATCAGTAGGTTCTGTTCCTTTGTCAAACTTCTTCCCACTAAATTGGAAAATGATAATCACTTCACCCTCATTTTCAGGTTGTTTAACGTTTGCCCACATCTTATTGTATTCTATTTTATCCATATTGGATACAGCAACATACAATACAGGCTGGTATTTTGTACCGTTCCAGTTCATTCCACTTTTAAATGCGGTTGAGGATTTCTTTTCAAATTTGTCTAAAGGAGCGTGTGAATTTGTCATCTCAAAAGTCGTACCCGCCGCAGATCCACCTTCAGCACCTTCTTCACCACCTTTGCAAGCAAACAAAAAGGCAGAGGCAAACGTTAAAATCAATAGTTTTTTCATGTTTTATCGGATTTAAATATTTTGTGTAAACATAATGATAATCACTAAATTGCAACTACATTTTTTCTCAAAAAATTATTCAGAATGATCTTGGGAGGAATAAATTTTTTCTTGTTCCGGATCTTCCTTGAATGTTTTTAGGACTTTGTGCACATGAGAGGCACTACAGCCAAATTTTTCAGATAAGTCTTTTAAGGTCATTTGTTTGTTTTTCCGCAGCCAAACAATTCTTTTTTTCTGACCATAATCCAAAGGATCAGGTCTTCCTTGACTATTATTCCCTCCATTTGGACCATATTTTAATCTTCGTTTTCTCCAAAGATCAGAATTGTCTCTTTTCCCAGTGTCAAATCCATGTTTGATGGATTCACTATAGGATGCCCATATCAAATTTTCAACAGAATTATTCGTGAAGTCACCATCTTTGTGAATGACCACTTTCCGTTTTCTTGGTGTTGGATTTTCAATAAATGCCAAAGCCACTGCCTTGTGCGGATAAACGGTTTTTCTTTTTCCCTTGTCATCCACAAGATCAGTCATGTAGAACCCGTTGTCCGGATGCTTTCTTAATTTTTTTACCTTCCCTTTTAAATGAAAAATCTTTCCATTCGATAAGGTTTTTTTTCTTGATTTAGATCGGATTTCTCCTTTGTTAGAAACTTCGTAACTAGAAAAGCCAGGTATATCTTTCCAAACTGTTGTTTCTTCTTTCTTCATAATTGCTTCCTTTCCGACTTTCGATAAAGCTTAGAATATTTCGATGAAATTACAAAATATATATGTTTAATACAACTTTATGAACGATAAAAGACTAAAAAAAGCCGATGAACCAAAAAGAAATCTACCTTATTTATATGTCCTTCAATAGTTTCTACAAAAATATGAAAACAATCTATAAAACAACTAAAAGTGTCGACAAGTGTCTATTTTCTTTTTTCATGAAAGAATTTTCGTATAAGTTCAGCACAAGGTTCTTCTAATATACCCGATTGGATTTTTGTTTTTGGGTGATAAATTCCATTATATCGCCCCGCACCTCTTTTTTCATCTCTTGCGCCAAAGATGACTTTTGATGGTCTTGCCCAATACAAGGCACCAGCACACATACAACATGGCTCTAATGTGATATAGATTTTACAACCCTCCAGATATTTACTTCCTAAAGTATTCGAAGCGGCAGTAATTGCTTGAATTTCAGCATGTGCAGTGACATCATTAAAAGTTTCGGTCATATTGTGTCCTCTACCTATAATTTGCTCCTTATAAATGACAATTGCTCCTACTGGAACTTCCTCTTTATCCAATGCTTTTTCAGCTTCTTCAAAAGCTTTTTGCATCCAAAACTCGTCTGACTGTTCTTTAATCACAAAGCAAAAATAGGGTCTTTCATTGAAAAGGACCGTCGTAATTGTCTAATTTTGTGTTGCCATGGAAAATCCTTTGAAAAATAGTTCTGATACAGTTCAAATTGGACCTTTAGTTCTAGGTGGAGACAACCCTGTTTTGATTCAATCGATGACCGTTTCTGATTCCTTGTCTACCCGGGATGTAGTGGAGGAATGTATCCGTCTTTTTGAGACAGGTTGTCCACTTATTCGTTTAGCCATTCCTTCTCTAAGGGCGGCCAAAAACTTGAAAGAAATAAAACTTCAACTTGAAAGTAGAGGATATGAAATTCCATTGGTTGCGGATATTCACTTTACGCCTCTTGCCGCCGAGATTGCTGCTGAGTATGTAGAAAAAGTCAGAATCAACCCAGGTAATTTTGCAGAAAACAAACAAATAAATAAATTGGAATTTACTGCATTAGACAACTCTTTCGAACTACAACGGATAGAGGAAAGAATCCAAAATTTCATTCAAATCTGCAAGGAAAAAAACAGGGCTGTTCGGGTTGGGGTGAACCATGGCTCTCTTTCCAATCGTATTATGTCATTATACGGAGATACCGTTAAAGGAATGGTTGAATCGGCATTGGAATACCTTGATTTTTTTGTAAAGCAAGAATTTTGGAATGTTGTGGTGTCGCTAAAGTCTTCCAATCCACAAATCATGATTGATGCCAATCGACTTTTTGAAAAAGAACAAAAATCTAGAGGTTGGAATTTCCCATTGCATTTGGGTGTAACAGAGGCTGGAGAGGGTGAAGATGGAAGAATTAAGTCTGCCCTCGGAATTGGGACTCTGTTGAAAGAAGGCATAGGCGATACTATTCGTGTTTCTTTGACCGAAGATCCGGAAAATGAAATCCCGGTTGCTCAATTTTTAGCGAAAGAGTATGGCCGTAAAAATGCATATCTACCCTTAACTATTTATGCAAATAACCCTACAATTCCCGAAGTTTTTGAAAAACTAGATCAACCTAATGATTGGTTGGTGTTTGATTTGAGTAAACAAAGTCAAGAAGAATTGATTCAATTTTTATCAGCGTTACAAAAAAAAGATCGGATTCCACCTATTTTGTTTTGTGGGACCTATATAGATCAGGATTTGGACAAATTTATTGTTCGTACTACAGTAGACTTTGGTTCAGTACTCTTAAATGGCTGGGGAGATGGAATTTACATTCAAAATGAGAATTTTAAAACAGAAGAACGAGTTAGATTAGCTAACGGAATTTTACAAGCAACAAGAAGAAAAATTTCCAAAACGGAGTATATTTCATGCCCTTCTTGTGGTCGAACTCGCTTTAATTTAAAGGAAACCACGGCACGGATCAGACAATATACCGAACATCTTAAGGGGTTGAAGATTGGTATTATGGGTTGTATTGTAAATGGGCCTGGAGAAATGGCAGATGCAGACTATGGATATGTGGGTTCCGGGATAGGTCGAATCACCCTTTACAAAAAAAATAAGATTATTAAAAAGAATATACCTGAAACGGAAGCGGTAACTGCACTTATCAATTTAATTAAAGAAAATGGGGATTGGGTGGAACCCTAGTTCATGATTTCATCTTTCTCAAAGAAATCATTCATTAAAACTTTGCGAAGCCGGTCCAACTCTTCCTTCGCCTTTATATTGCCGTCTTGAGCTTTGGATTTAGTATGGTAATAATAGTCCAATGAACTACCGAAAAGATCGCGATGAATCAAATTTCTGATTTCTTCAATATAAGGACTAGCTTCGATTAAAACGTATTCAATATCTCCTAAGATTCTTTTTTCATCTTCGGTTAATTGTGATTTTGCTTTCAACTCAGCATACATAGGTATAAGTGAACGCACTTGTTCAAGGACCTTCTCCATGTCAGATCTTAAATTACCCATATATTTGTCAAAATTCTCTTCCATTTGCGCGGATGATGATTTAAAGATATAAATTTTTAAAAACCAGCTACCAAAAGAAAAAATTAATTGTCCGGAATTTACGTACATATCCCGTTTTGCAAGCAAAAATGCAGCTATTGCGATTTCCACTTCTCAACAAATAAACGGTTGGAAGAAGAAATGGTGGGGGCCATCCAACAAGAAATTATTCACAAAAGTAAACAGTTCCCCATTTTTCATGTTGAAACGATCTATTTCGGAGGAGGATCTCCAAGTTTTATTTCTCTTGAAAATTTGAATGTGATTCTTTCAAGCATTAAGGAATCTTTTACTGTTGCGGAAAATCCGGAAACAACTATTGAATGCAACCCAGATGATATTAGTGTCTCTTTTTCTGAAGGATTAAAAGAAATGGGTTTTAACCGCATCAGCTTGGGAATCCAATCTTTTTATGATAGCGATCTGCAAATGCTCAATCGTGCGCACAATTCAAATCAGATTGAACTGGCTATTTCAAATTTGAAAAATGCAGGATTTCAAAATATTACCATTGATCTAATATATGGCTTGCCGGGTTCAAATTTGGAAAGGTGGTCAGAGAATTTGGAAAAGGCGATTCAACTAAATATACCTCATATTTCTTCCTATTGCTTAACCGTTGAAGAAAAAACACTGTTGCACTATCAAATCGAAAATGGAACTTTACATGTATTGTCTGATCAACTGCAATCGGAGCAATTCGAATTACTCATGAATAAACTTCAAGTCTCAGGTTACGATCAATATGAAATCTCCAATTTTGCTCGACCAGGGTTTGAATCGATTCACAATTCGAGTTATTGGAAGAATGAAGATTATCTTGGAATTGGTCCTTCTGCTCATTCTAAGATTGGAAACAAAAGATTTTGGAATATTTCGAATAATAATCAGTTTATAAAACGTTTTAAAACGAATAATCAGTATTGGGAAGAAGAAGTTTTGTCTGAAAAAGATATTTTTAATGAATTGATAATGATTGGATTGCGGACAAAAAGGGGCGTAAGTTTAAAGGAATTACATAATTTCCCATTCTATGAATCTCAATTTCTTCCTGAGCTAGAAAAATTAGTTCAAACCGGAAAAATTCATTTTGAAAACGATACCATTCAGATTGTGGGAAAGAACAAATTCATTGCGGATACAATAATATCTGACCTATTTATCGTTTGATGTATTATTTTTGTGGAACCCATGGAAACGTTAAACATAGATCATTCCTTATCCAAAGAGGAAAAATACAAATCGTTGCTTCCTCAGATTGAGGGGTTGATATCTTCAGAGACCGACACTATTGCGAATCTAGCCAATGTGGCTGCGGTGATTTACGAAAGTTTTGAATTTCTCTGGGTGGGATTCTACCTTCAAAGAGGCAAAGAATTGGTCTTGGGTCCTTTCCAAGGGCCTTTAGCATGCACACGAATTCAATTTAGAAGAGGAGTTTGTGGCAAATCTTGGGAAAGAAACGAACCAATCGTAGTACCAAATGTGGACGAATTCGAAGACCATATTGCTTGTAGTTCCTTGTCTCGATCTGAAATTGTTATTCCCTTCTCGACACCAACTTTTGAAACGATTATTTTTGACCTGGACAGCGAGAAATTAGCAGACTTTGATGCTACTGATCAATATTATTTGCAAAAAGTTTGTGACTTGCTACATACCCATTGTATTGAATAAATTTATTCTAATTTATATCGCTTTTCTTTTGAGTGCATGTGCTCAAGTGGGACGGCTATCAGGCGGGCCCAAGGATGAGGCAGCACCCTCCATTAATGAAAGCAAGTCAAATCCTCTTCCTGGAACTACGAATTTTCAAGGGAATCAATTGGAAATCGCCTTTGATGAGTACATTTCTATTTCTGGTATTAAGCAGTATGTTACCATCAACCCTCCTTTTGAAAAAGGGAAAGAGCCAGATTACAAAATGAAAGGGAAAAAACTTGTGGTTAGATTCAATGATTCACTGAAACCGAACACGACATATAATTTTAGTTTCAATAGAGCTTTAAAAGATATTACAGAAAAAAATGATTCGCTTTTTCAGTTTGCTTTTTCAACTGGACCATATCTGGATTCTATGTCGGCTGAAGGAAAAGTCCTGGATGCCTACACCAATGAACCCAAGGAAAATGTAACCTTATTATTGTTTGAAGAAATGGAGGATTCAACGCCATATAAATCCACTCCGATTTATTTTACTCAAACAGATAAAAATGGGAAATTCAAATTGAAATATATCAAAGAAGGTGAATATATGATTTTTGCATTAAAGGATCAGAATCGCAATAATTTATATGATCTAACTACTGAAAGTTTTGGTTTTATTGAAGATCCTATGCGTTTCAATGTAGATTCCGTTCATCAAGGAGGTTTGTTATTCAGAATGTCACAAATCACTCCAGACAAGATGGTTTTGGAAAGCTATGATCATGAGTTCCCTGGACCACTTCAGCTAAAGTTTAATAAAGATGTGGAAAATCTCAATTTGAAAACCATAAACAACGAACCCATTCAGTTTTCATTGGATTTGAAAAGTGAAGACGATTCTTTGATCTGTTGGATTCCTCCTGTTGATCAGGATACTTTAGCACTTCAAATTATAGTCAACGATACCATTTTAGACACGCTAACTCTGTCTATGCGCTATTTAGGAAAAGGTTCAAATGCTGAACTAAGAGTTCCTGAATTTAAGCTTGTTCCAAATGCAAAACCTAGTCTGGACTATTATGATACTCTTGAAATCACTTCTACATTGCCAATTGGTTTTGTAGATTCTGCCCGTATTTATGTTTTAGATAAAGATAGTAACCTAGTTAAAGGGATTCATTTTAAATCGAATTATAGAAAAATTACGGTATATGGAAACTGGGAGCCCAAAATGCAATATCGACTCGTTATTCCGGATTCCGCAGTAGTTTCGAAGTATGGCTATAAAAATGATTCCACACAGATAATATTTAATAAACAACAAAGTGATTATTATGGGAATCTATTTCTCAATTTAAGAGTTGCTGAACCTTCTTTTTATGTCCTAGAATTACTGAATACTCAAAATAAAGTTTTACGAACGGTTGAACTTGACCAAAGTAGCCGAGTAAAATTTGAATTGCTTGCTCCCGGAAATTATAAATTCCGATTGATCAAAGATGCCAATCACAACGGAAAATGGGATCCGGGAAATTACTTAAAAAAGATTCAACCAGAGAGAGTCTATTACCTGCAATCCCCTGTAAACATGAGATCCAACTGGGATCAGGAAGTGGATTGGGAGATTATCAAGGAATAAAACAGTGGCCAAAAATAAATTCGAAAGCCCCAACCTATTTTGATCTCCTATCGTCTTAAGATTTAACACGAATCGAACATCTTAAACTACTTCAATATGAGAAAACTTAACCTTTTACTCTTATGTATCTTGCTATCCATTAATTTATTCGGTCAAAATTGGATGAATTCTGCAGGAAGTCTATTCAACGACGAATCTTATGATGTAGAAACCGACCAATTTGGAAATATTTATACAACCGGATATACAACCTCACAAGCGACTTTTGGCGGATCAATTACCATTAATACCAATGGGTTCAGTGATATATATGTATCCAAAAGCGATCCAAGTGGAAATTTTCTTTGGGTCAAGGTTTTTGGTGGGTCACAAGCCGATAGAGGCTATGACATTGAATTGGATGATGCTGGAAATATTTACATCACGGGTTATTTCCAAGGAACGGCTCAGTTTGATTCTTTTGTGCTTACCTCAAATGGCTCTCAGGATGTTTTTGTCGCAAAATTGAACAATCAAGGGGATGTAATTTGGGTAAAAAATGAAGGTGGGCCGGAAGGAGATACAGGTTATGGAATCACGGTAGATGGAAGTGGAAATGTGATTGCTACTGGTCAATTCAAAGGAAATGCCACGATTGGTGCAAATACTTTTAATAGTGCACTTAACCCAACTACAAGTCTTCCTGAATTTGACATTTTTGTTTGTAAATATGATGCCAATGGGAATGATCTTTGGTCTATTCAGGGTTCAGCTAAATACGATGATCGGGGACTCGCAATTCAAACAGATGCCAATGATAATATTTTAGTTACAGGGCAATTTTCTGATACTTTGACTATTGCCGGATCAATCCACAACAATACGATTTACAATGCCGGGATGCTGATAAAATTAGATCCCATGGGAAATGAAGTATGGTTTAAAAGAATGGGGGCTGTGCAAACACTGGTTTATGACCTAGAAGTGGACGCTCAAAATAATGTTTTTATTACTGGAGATTTTCAAGGGCAATTGATGATACTAAGTGCATCAGGAACACCTTCTTTTCTGTCAGGAAATTACCAATATAGATTTTTTGTTATCAAATTTAATGAAGCCGGCGAAATTGTCTGGATGACAGAAGACGATTCTGATTCTGAAGTCTCATCTAAAGCCATTATAATGGATGTATCTGGGAATCTTTATGTATCGGGCACATTCAAATGTGTGATGAATGAATATGCAGATGAATTGGGAGAAGGATACTTTAATTCAGTGGGCTACAATGATGTGTTTATTGCAAAGTTTGACCCCTCAGGTACAAGAGAATGGATGAGACAATATGGAGGGCCTTATGATGATTATTGTTCGGGAATTGCGATAAATTCAGTAGATAAACCGATAATTTCAGGTGGGTATACGGAGTTTTTTAACTATCCCAGAGGAGGAAACTTTGCTAATTTTAGTGGAATCAATCACCAATATGGAAGTCCGGTTTCTCAAAATGGATGTGCACAAGTTATATACTATGACTACTTAAACGCCAAAGGGAATAAGGATATTTTTGTTGGAAATCCTGTAGACTTGAATGTCTCTCATTACTACTACTACCAGTATACAACATGTGGCTCTACAAGTGTACCTTGTATTCTTTTGACCTGTCCGGATAGCCTTGAATTTTGTTCTGAAGGTACCGTTTCAATTTCCAGTAAAACTGCTGGAAATGGTTTGTATCCAAGTACAATAACGTCTTCTACCCAAAATGATCATCCAGGTCCTTTCTTCGATTATTCATGGAATACAGGTTCGACAGACCCATCCATCATGGTTGGATTAGGGGGTAGTGGGACATATTGGGTGGAATCAAACCGAATAGATGGATGTAACCAATATATAGACTCAGTTGAGGTAATCGTGCATGATCTTCCAACTCTGCCTTTACTATCCGATAATTTTGGAATGAATCTTCTTGCTTCAGATCCTTATTCGGATATTACTGTTTGCCAAGACACAGTTTCCACTTGGTTCAATAATCTTGACTCGAATCTGACATTGATCTATGATACACCAATAGGACAATTTGGAGACACTTCAATTCATGATTTTGTGAATTCTGGAATTTACACCGTTACGGTTATGGATTCCAATGGATGTGTCAAGTCAGATGAGTTTAAAATTACTATAGAATCTCCTATTTTTGACACTTTAGTTCCTTATATTATTTTTGATAGAGATACTGTTTGTGAGGGTCAAAAGGTCAATTATGTAGTCGCCGATTCTATTACAAATCCAAATGGAGATTATACTGCTTTTTGCAGTGGAGCTTTGATTGTTCCTAACACCCAGTGCGTGGATGGATACCTTCTTCCTTCTACTTCAGGTTGGTATTTTGTAAACCGAAATATTATATTGGGTTACACGAACACCTGTGGTACAGAATCGACTTCTTACTTTGTGCAAGATTCCATTTATGTTACAGTTTTAAATACACCAACGATTAGCTATTTTGTTGATGGCGATCCTTTATTGTGCCCAGGCGATGAAGTACAAGTATGGACGTCGGATACAATTCCGGGATTTAACTGGAGTGGTTCTGGGATTTCAAGTATCAACAGCACAGGTGATACCATCAATGCAAGTACAGATGGATCGTATGCTTATGGGGGTACACTTATTGACACCTTGACGGGATGTAGCGAGAACTATTCAAAGTCTTTTTTTGTTTCATACAAAACAGCTGCTCAAATCATTAGTAATTCTCCAGATAATATCATTTGTCCAAATGATTCCATTCTCCTAACATGTATAGATCCTGTTTTAAACTATACTTGGGTGGGACCCTTAGGAAATACGATAGGGAATACCCAATCCATTTATGTCGCTATTCCGGGATTTTACCATTGTATTATTTTGGATCCGGATAGCTGTATTTTGACATCCAACTCCATCGAGTTGAAAGAATACAACACTCCTTATATTATTCCTGAGCCAGGAACGGAACTTTGTCATAATGGTGCTATTCATCTTAGTGCATATTACAGTGGCGCACCAACACTAAATTGGCTGGCACCAATTAATTCTGCAGACTCTATCGTTACAGTTTCTCAACCTGGCACGTATTACTTGCAGGTAACACAATGTGGATTTACTGTTATGGATAGCATCACCATTACAGATGCCAATATTTCCGCTACAATAACTTTGCTTTCAGATTCCATTATTTGTCCGGATGACACAGCTGTACTAATGGCAAATTCAGGTATGGCAGTTTACGAATGGAATCCCGCTTTTTATGGTCAAACTTTTCAAACAAGTCAGCCTGGTCAATATGTTGTTACCATTACTGATGGAGCAACAGGATGTACCGCAACTTCTGATACAATAACCATTTCTTACTTTCCGGGAGGTGTAGACCCGACTGTTGCATCCAAGATTGTTTGTATTGGAGATAGTGTACTTTTAGTGAATACCAATGACAATGTAACCTCACAGTGGTTTTTGAATGATTCTACTTCTACTCCTTTCTTTACCGGGGATTCACTTTGGTTGGTAAATATCCTCCAGGATACCACAATATATGTTGAGAATTTTGATGCCAATTGTATCAGCAATCGAATCGCAGTGAATATCGAATTAAGTCCAGCTACTTTTCCACCTACCATTTTTGCAGATACAGCCATTTGTTCTGGTTCATCTATTGTTTTAGTCGGATATCCCTTTTCCACTGGAATCAATTATTCATGGAGTGGTCCAAATGGATTCATTTCCAATCAAAATCCAGTTTCAGTGAACCAGGTAGATACGAGCGCAGCAGGTTATTATTATCTGACCACTTCGGATGCCTACTGCACTTCTTCTGACAGCATATACATTGAGGTTCATGAGCTTCCAATTGCCAATATTGTGGAAGATACCCTCTACAAATGTTTTTCAGATACAGTTGTTCTGCATTCATTTGGGAATTACACTTCTGTTCAATGGAATACTGGGGAACAAACAGATTCAATTTCCGTTTTTATTGAGGGACTTTACTTGGCTACTGTTTCTGATAGCAATGGGTGTCAGTCATTTGCAGACTCAGTAGTAGTGAACAATTATTTCACACCCCAAATTGTGTATACAGATACGAATATTTGCTTGGGAGACTCTTTAATTTACTCGCCAGATACTAATGCTATATTTTCCTGGTATGTCCAGTTAGATTCTTTATTTAGTATCGATTCTATTCTTTCTACTCCTCCCTTGTTTTTTGATGCAAATTTTGTAGGAATATTGACCGATTCTAATGGATGTGAAAACACAGTCGATGTAATTGATGTTTCGATAACTCCGGTAAACGGTGCACCTGCAATTTATGGAGACTCATCGGTATGTTTGGGGAACAGCCTTGATTTACAAACAGATCTTTATGGAGGAGCAACTTACCAATGGGAATTCAATGGCAATGTGGTTTCCAATTCGCATTCTTATTCGGTTTTAAATATAAGTTATCAGGATACAGGAACCTACACGTTAATAGTTTCTGGGATCGCTTGTATATATTCCCAAACTTCTGTTAACGTTATTGTAAATCAACCTCCAAACATGCCTTTGATAAGTGGAACAAGTAACTATTGTCCCGGAGATACTATCGAGTTGGATGCAAGTAATTTCGCTGATTCCGTATATTGGATGGTTCCGAATTCTATGCCTTATTCTGGAAACCCCCTCATTATTCCTTCTGCTTCGTTTTATTATACTGGAGAATACCTCTTGTTTGCGGTAGATTCGAACAGCTGTATTTCTATTCCTGATACATTTAATGTGGTGGTTCATCCTCTTCCGCAATCACCAGTTTTAACCTATACCAGTTCTTGCTCAGGAGACACCGTCGAGTTAACAACTTCAACAAATTATGGCAATGTAACTTATACTTGGTCAGATTCAAGTGGGGTAATTGGCTACGGAGATAGTTTGATTTTAATAAATGTGGACCCTTCATTTTCAGGAGGATATATGCTTACAGTAACCGACTCTAATTTATGTTCTAATTCGAATTCAACCTGGCTGCAGGTAGATGAATTTCCAGTGGTTGATTTGGGAAGCGATACGCTTCATGTTTGTATTGAAGACCTTCCTGGAGTCGAACTTGAAATAAACGATGGGTATGATTTTTATGCTTGGCAAAACGGAACAAACGATTATTTTATAGAGATACAGGATTCAGGTTTGTATTTCGTTTCCGCCTCAATTGGAAATTGTTGGGCTTCTGATTCGATCTATGTCCTTATCGATACCTGCACCATTATTTATCTTGCTCCAAATGTAGTAACTCCCAATGGTGATGGAATCAATGATGTATTTTTCGTTGAATTTGAATTCAATAAAATGATGATTATGAACAGGTGGGGCGAGGTTGTTTTTGAGACAAATGATATGAATACACATTGGGATGGCAAGGACTTGCAGGGAAAACCTGTGGCGGATGGGGTGTATTTTTATATTATTGAAGCTGAACAAATACTCCGGGGAAATGTACAAGTAATTCGATAGAGTCGTTATTTGAAATAAATATGTTTTACTGTTAACAATTTTTGAAATCTTCAAATTTTGTAATGTTCAAAATCCACTACTTTTGTCTAAAAATTATTTAAAGTAGATGGACGTATTAGTACTTGGATCAGGAGGAAGGGAACATGCTTTGGCATGGAAAATCGCTCAAAGTTCACAATTGGATAAACTTTTTATTGCTCCGGGAAATGCCGGCACAAAAGAAGTAGGAACCAATATCAATATCAAAGTCAATGATTTTGAAGGGATTAAGGATTTTGTGATCAAAGAAGGTATTGATATGGTGATAGTAGGTCCAGAGGATCCTTTGGTAAATGGCATTCATGATTTTTTCCTTGCTCATCCTGAAATTGCAAGGATTCCAGTAATCGGACCAAAGAAATTTGCTGCACAACTGGAAGGGTCGAAAGATTTTTCAAAGCAATTCATGAAAAGACATAAAATCCCGACCGCAAAATATGCCACTTTTACTTCAGAGAATATTGAGGAAGGGTATCTGTTTTTAGAAAAGCTTAAAGCACCTTATGTTTTAAAAGCAGATGGATTGGCTGCAGGTAAAGGGGTTTTGATATTAGATGATTTAGCTACTGCTAAAAAGGAATTGTATTCAATGATTCATGAAAACAAATTCGGTTCAGCAGGTGCTTCTGTCGTCATCGAAGAATTTTTGAAAGGAATAGAATTATCTGTTTTTATTTTATGCGATGGAAAATCTTACAAGATTTTACCCGAAGCTAAGGATTACAAAAGAATAGGAGAAGGAGATACTGGACTCAATACGGGAGGAATGGGAGCTGTTTCGCCGGTTCCTTTTGCCAATACTACATTTATGGATAAGGTAGAAAATCAAGTAATTATTCCTGTAGTAAAAGGATTGATTGCCGACAATATCGACTACCAAGGATTTTTGTTTATTGGACTGATGAATGTTAAAGGAGATCCTTTTGTAATTGAATTCAACTGTAGAATGGGTGATCCTGAAACAGAAGTGGTGATGCCACGTTTGAGATCCGATATCTTAGATTTATTTGATGGAATTGCTACTCGAACTTTATCAGAAAGAGATATAGATATTGACGAGAGAACGGCTGCGACAATAATGATGGTTTCAGGAGGATATCCGGGAGATTATCAAAAAGGAAAGAAAATTAGTGGTTTGAATCAAGTGAAAGAAAGTATGGTTTTTCACGCCGGCACTATTGCTGATGGACCTGTAGTCACCACCAATGGAGGAAGAGTCCTTGCAGTTACATCGTATGGAAAAAATCTGGATGCTGCTTTGTCAAAATCTTATGAGAACGCTCAGAAGCTTGATTTTGAAGGTGCTTATTATCGAAAAGACATTGGATTCGATCTTTAATCTAAAATTAATTCATTATCTTAACCACACTTAGTGACTAGTCAATGGACGATTATCTTCAGAGTGTCTTAATCATCATAACATCCATTTTATTTTCGGGTTTCTTTTCAGGAATGGAAATCGCTTTTATATCTGCTAACAAACTGCAAATAGAAATCGACCGGAATAAAGGAACACTTCCAGCAAGGATTATTGCTAGATTTTCTTCCAATCCTTCGGAATTTATCTCATCAGTTTTACTGGGAAACAATATTGCATTGGTCATCTATGGTCTTTATACGGCTTATATTTTGGAGCCGTTTATTATTCGAAACATCTCAGATATCAGTTGGCTTGTATTATTAATTCAAACCATCATTTCTACGCTTTTAATATTGATAACAGGAGAATTTTTACCAAAGGCATTTTTTAGAATCAATCCGAATCGAATATTGAAAATTGGTGCCATTCCATTACTAGTTACTTATTATATTCTCTGGTTGCCCACAAAGTTTACTATGCTGGTTTCAAAGGCGATCTTTACTATTTTCAATATTACTGTAGAAAAAGAAGAAGACACTTTTACGAAAGTGGACTTGGGTCATTTTCTCGCAAATGTAAATGAAAGGATGGACGATGAGGTAGAATTGGATCATGAGATTCAAATTTTGCAAAATGCTCTGGATTTTAGAAAAGTGAAAGCCCGTGATTGTATGATTCCAAGAACCGAAATCGAGGCGATTGAAGTAGATTCTAGTGTGGAGGCTCTGAAAAATCAGTTTGTAGAATCTGGTTATTCAAAAATTATTGTTTACCGGGATTCAATTGACAATATTATTGGATATGCAAGATCATTTGACCTATTTGATAATCCAACAAAAATTACGAAAATCATTTCCCCGATCTCAATAGTTCCTGAAGCTATGCCGGCAAGTGAAATATTGGAGAAATTTATTGAGGAAAAAAGAAATATTGCTGTGGTTATCGATGAATATGGTGGGACTTCTGGTATTTTGACTATTGAAGATGTTATTGAAGAGATTTTCGGAGAGATTGAGGATGAATATGATACAGAGGATCACATAGAAAAACAATTGGATGATAAAACTTTTGTGTTCTCTGCAAGAATGGAAGTGGATACCATAAATGAAAAATATGACCTCAAACTTCCTGAAAATGAGGAGTATGACACTTTAGGAGGTATGGTTTTTTATCATATGGAAAAGGTACCCGTACAAGGAGAAAACTTTACTATTTCTCAGTTTAAATTTACTGTGATGAAAGCTACTGAAACCCGGGTGGAGCTTGTTAAAATTCAACTCTTGGAAGACCAATAAAATCAACCCAACTAATCTATTTTAAAAACTCTTTTTATTTTCGTTCACTATGCGTATATTCGCAACCCAAAATTTATTTATAAAATGGCGTTAATAGGAAAAATCAGAGCAAAATCAGGTTTAGCTGTAGGACTTGTAGGAGGAGCCTTGATCTTATTCATTCTTGCAGATGCATTTAAAGGAATGTTTACTCCGGATGTGGAACAAGAAGTGAGAGCAACAGTATATGGTGAGCCGGTAGACATGCTTAAAGTTCAAGAAACAGAGCAATTGTTCTTGGCAAACGCAGAAATCAATGCTAGAAATGAAGGCAGAGAACTTTCACAGGAAGAAAGAAATAAAATCAAAGAACAAGCTTTCCAGGAAGAAGTAAGGAAGATCATCATGGGTCGTCAACTAGAAGCTCTTGGAATTCAAGTAAGTTCTGAAGAATTGAATTTCCTAGTTAAAGGTGATGGATTTTTACCTCCATGTCAGGATATCCAAAATATTTTTAGAGACAGTACAGGACAATTCAGCATGCAGGTTCTGAATAATTTCCTTACCACTACACTTCCAAATCTTACTCCTGAACAACAACAGGAATGGCAAAAGATTGAAAGCAATATTCGCGATAATCGCATGACACAGAAATATGTGAATTTGGTTGCTAAATCCATGTACGTTACAAGTCTGGAAGCAAAAAGAAAATACGTTGATCAAAACCAATATAAACAAATTCAATTTGTAGTTAAAAAGTTTTCTGATGGGATGAGTGATCCGGAAAATGAAGTTTCTGATGAAGAACTGAGATCTTTTTATGAGGCACACAAAAATGAAAAGAAGTACGAGCAAAAGATCGCAAGAAAGTTTAAGTATGTTGAAATTCCATTTATGCCTTCTCAAGCTGATTTCGATCGATACGAAAGAAGAATGGAAAAACTTAAAGCGGCCTTTGAAAAAACTCAGAACGATTCTCTTTTTGTGGTCAACAACTCAAATGCTGGAAAATACAATCCAAATACAATGTATTCTGTTGGTCCTTATCGCCCAAATAATTACACGTCCTATCCACCTGAGGTTTCAGATGCACTTGATACGATTGCTGTTGGTGGAGTGGTAGGACCTTACAAGTTTGGTCCAAGTGTTTGTCTGGCTAAAAAAGTCGGCGAAATCGATCAAAGACTGGCTTGGGTTAGACATATTTTAATTAAATCGGATGGATCTACAAACAGAAATGAAGAACAAGCCAAATCTCTTGCAGATTCTCTAATTAAGGTGATTAAAGCTAACAATAATTTTACTCAAATAGTGACGCAGTTCTCAGAAGATCAAGGGTCTGTTTACAATGGAGGTGAATATAAGTGGTTTCCAGAAGGACAAATGGTTCCAGAATTTAATGACGCTTCTTTTAATGGTAAAATAGGAGACTTGCAATTAGTGAAAACAACTTTTGGTTACCATATTGTGGAAGTTTTAGGTAGAAAGGACAAGTCGGCTCAATTAGCTTTGATTTTTAAAGAAGTTAAAGCAGGAGATGCTGCAAATAATGAAGCATTTGATAAGGCTCTTGCACTATCTAATAAATTGTATGAAAACAAAGCCATTTTTGATTCGGTTGCGAAGGATTCTGGCTTGGTGGTTAAAGAAGGGTATGTGAACATCGAAAACCCAATGATTTTCAATTTCAAAAAAGGAGAAACTTCTGTTTTAAAGTTTGTTTTCAATAGTACAGCTTCTAAATTAGATATCTCTAGTCCCATACTTACCAATGATGGCGTATACAGTATTATTCAATTAACAGATATAATTGATGAAGGGGCTCCGGAGTTTGAGACGGTTAAAGAACAAATGAGATTCGAAGCCAAAAAAGATAAAATAGCTAAAAAATATGCTACGATGCTAGCAGGTAAAAATACGCTTGAGGAAGTTGCTCAAGCTGCTAATTCTGAAATTAAAACTGCGAAAATCAATTTTGAAAATACCAATATTCAAGGTGTAGGAAATGAACCGTTAGTTATTGGAGCTATTTTTTCTCAATTGAAGGAAGGACAAATGACTGTGCCTATTACAGGAAATTCAGGTGTATATGTTGTTTTGGTTACCAATGTGCTGAACCCTCAAGAAACAACTGATTATACTGCTCAAAAAGAGGAAATGAAATTAATGATGACTCAAAATGTAAGTTCTAAAATCTATCAAGGACTTGTAGAAGAGGCAGACCTTCAAGATGATCGTAAAAAGATCGAATTTGGAGCGAAATAAGCTTAATGCAATCAACACAAAATATAAAGAAAGGGATTCGAAAGAGTCCCTTTTTTAGTTTTGAGTACAGAGTAAGAGTAGGGAGCAAGAGTATTGAGCAACAGTGGTGATTTTATAATTTGCGTTCTACATTATCTCCTTATCAGTCGATGAGCTCGCTATTGCTCGGTTCAT
>JAWKMJ010000023.1:0-49945 GCA_041392305.1 Crocinitomicaceae bacterium | reverse complement strand
TACGCTCTCAGATTACATGGATGATGTATCGACAAGCTATTATGATGCAGCAGCAATTCAGCAAGCCTATGGCGCAGAGGCCGCAGCACTTCAGGACAAAGCATTGGATCCTTCTCTTGGATGGACAGGAGTTATTGACTATGGAGATGGTAGAAAAAATTACCTTCAAAGAGGAGACCCTAACTACAAAGATGGTTATCTCTTTGCAATAATTAACGTTCATTATCGTTTATCTAACTTTAAGAAAAGGTATATTCCTAAGTTCTAGAAGTGAGATTATTTCTGATTATCATACTTTTCTTGTCTTTTGGCAAGAGTTTTTCGCAGAAACATACATTTGCATCTAAGTCTGAATTAGGCGTGATGGGTGGAATAATGTATTATGTTGGAGATCTTAACCCTTATCATCATTTTAGGGACTTTGAAGCTGGATTCGGGCTTATATATAAATACAATATCACAGCTCATTTTGCCTTTCGTCTTACTGGTATCTATGGTAAAGTTACTGGAGATGATTCTAAAAGTCAGGGAAGCGAATTTCGCTTAAATAGGAACTTACATTTCCGCAGTAATATTTTTGAAATTGCTGCTGGTTTTGAAATCAATTTTTTTAAATACAGAACTCAAGATTTTAAATATCCTATCTCACCTTATCTCATTTTTCAAGTTGCTTATTTTCACATGAATCCACAAGCTAGTAGAAATAGTTCTTGGACAGATCTTCAGCCTCTCGGCACGGAAGGACAAGGCTCTTCTCAAGGTGGTAAGCGCTATAGCTTACATCAAATAGCTTTCCCTATTGGATTAGGATTGAAATTTAATATTGCAAGAGGGGTTTCTTTCGCTATTGAATATTCTATTCGATTTACTTTTACAGACTATTTGGATGATGTTTCAAAAAATTATGTGGATCCAGACATCCTCTCAGCTGAGAATGGTGCCGATGCTGGATTTTTCTCTGATCGATCTCTGAGCAGTCCTGGACCTGGTGGATCGAATACAGGAACTCAAAGAGGTGATCCCGCGACCAAAGACTGGTATGCATCCACTATGGCTACATTGAGTTTCAGATTAGCACCAAGGCCAAAATGCTTCCATGTGCACAGCTTTTAAGAGTAAAACGGGAAAATCATAAGATAGACTACAACCCCACTTATGGCTACATACAACCAAATGGGAAAAGCATATCTAACCAGTTTCTTATGTTCCTCGATTTTATTTAATATCCCTCTTAAATAAGCAAAAAGTACAAGTGGAATTACCGAAACACTTAAAATGATATGTGACACTAAAATCAACAAATAAATTAGCCTACTAGTTTGGAAAGTCTCCTTTTCATTCTGACTTAACTCCCCATTCCCATCGATATCTCCATAAAGAGTTGCTGCTGATGTCATATGATACAATACATAACATAGTAAAAATGCTACAGAAAGGGCCATAGCAAATTGGATGAGCTTCTTATGTCGATTTATATTCCCGTTTTTCACAGAAACGACAGCAGCAATCAATACTATCGCCGTCAGGCCATTGATAGGAGCATAAATATGAGGTAGAAATGAAAAATCAAATCCTTTTAATTCCACGGTGAACAAGACAGCTACTGTAACAGGAATAATAATCGATAATAGAATGATTAAAGGTTTATACTTCTTTTCAAGATCCTTATTTGCTTCCATATTCTTTTTTGAGCTTTTTAAAATCATTGGCTAGTTGATCAACTTCATCCGGAATCGTTCCATCGTACATTCCTCTGATTCTTTTTTCCTTATCCACAAGAACAAAAAAAGGCGAGTGTAAAAAGCCCCCGGGTTCTTGATCATCTTCTATAGCCGAAGATAAATAGCCTGTTTTGGCTATTTCATAAAGATAATCCATTTCACCTCTTAAAAAATACCAGTTATACTCATTAGCTTCATATCTTTCTGCAAAAGCCTTTAATCTTGGTATACTGTCGTGTTCAGGATCTATTGTATGGGATAGGAAAACCACCTCGGAAGAATCTTCAGATAACATCCCCTGAAGTCTTTTCATTTGTTTAGTCATTACAGGGCAAATAGAAGGACATGAAGTAAAAAAGAAATTGGCAACTGTAATTTTACCTTGAAGATCTTCCGATTTAACTAGTTGACCATTTTGATTAGTAAATATAAAATCAGGAATTGTGTGGTAAATTGTGTCTCCATTCTCAACTTCCCGATGACCTAAAATTGGTAACGCATCACTTTTCTTCCCGATTTCCTGGGAAGTATTTTCTTTTCTAGTGCTTTCTGGTTTCTGTTCAGCACATGATCCAAGAAAGAAAAAAAATAAAATTGGAAATAAACTATCTACTTTCATTGTATGTCTTGATATCCTTTTCTTTGAGAATCATTCTAAAACGCTCACTGAGTTCCCTAACAAATGCCTCGCTATTCATTGGTCTAAGCGCCCTAATTTTCTTAGATTCTGTAACTACCATACCCATTTTGGGAAATTCGAGTTTTCCAGATTCCTTATCACGAAGATCCGTAAACTGGATTCCTTCTTTCTCGAAACCATAAATCTGTTTTGGATCACCAAGCACTAAATCCCAAAAACGATGATCATATTTTTCAAAGGCTTGGATCAACAATGAGTCAGGATAAACAGGAACACCTTCTTCATCGGTAACTATAGAATAAATTTTAACCCGAGTAAATTTTTTGGGTGAACTTATAAAATCATTATAGAAAAATTCTTCTATAAAATAGGGGTGTATGAGACAACTTTTTTCTGAATTGTTAAAACAGGAATTTTGTATTGTCGTAAAAATCAAGACTTCCTTTTCATTGGTTTCAGGAGAAACAAGATTAGAATCTAAATCATAAAACCTATACTCCGAGGTCTCTCCTAAAACTTCGAGGTAATTAAAATTTTGCTTACCTCGAGAAAGTACAAACAATAAAATACCCGGCCCAAAAAGCATCAGTGTAAATAAAATGATCTTTTTGCGACCGGGTGAATCCATTTATCTCCTAGACCTTAGATCTATCTTAAGAAGCCCAAATAGCATTTACCGCAGATCCTTCAACGAAAGCGATAAACATTAAATAAATAATAAAAATGATATAAGGTACCAAGATTACGTACTTCAAAGATTTTCTTTCATCTCCAAGGTGCATAAAAGTAAGAACAATATAACCAGCCTTAACCAAGGTAAGAACAATATAAAATATTTTAATAGACAACCATGCACCTGAATCTGCACCTAGGGCATTTCTTGGCCATAAAACTCCAACTCCTACCTCAACAATCGTAATAATCGAAAGTAAAGCAGTTACAAACCAGATCTTTTTTCTGATTTTTCTTCCCTCTTCGTCGCTGTGATGCGCGTCAATAGAATACTCAATTACATCATCTCTTTCCATATTCAACTATTTTTTTCGATTATTAGGATTAAACAAGATAAAAGAAGGTAAATACAAATACCCAAACTAAATCCACAAAGTGCCAGTATAAACCAGTCTTTTCAACCATTTCATAATGGTTTCTCTTATGCATCGTTCCTTTGATTACCATTAGTAATACCAAGATATTAATCACTACTCCAGAGAATACGTGAAATCCGTGGAATCCAGTGATGAAGAAAAAGAATTGACCATAATGCGATGGACCATATTCATTTTCATGCAAATTTGCACCTTTAACAATTCTATAAGGTTCATTTTCTTCAATAGATTTATACAATGCTACAGCATGGTCGCCATGCAATTCTTCATATTCTTCACCAACTTTATACTTTGCCCCATCTTGAACTACTTCCAGACCCACAAACTCATGAGTTCCATGATCATAATGAGCCTTCATAACAGAGCCATCTGCCATCGTAATTTTTCCATATTCAGACCCGTGAATAAAGTGACTCCACTCCCACACCTGTGAACCTAAGAAAATAAATCCTCCAACAATAGTAAGAGCCAACCATTTTATCACCCCTTTCTTATCCATCCGATGTCCTGCCTCTACAGCAAGTACCATCGTAACCGAAGACACAATCAACACGAATGTCATGAAAGCCACGTATAGAAGTGGTAAATGCGTTTCTCCAGCTAATGGGAAATGGTGAAATACTTCTTCCCCAGCTGGCCATTCCCCTGTGTAAGTGTATCGGGTATAACCATAGGCAACAAGTAAACCTCCGAAAGTCAAAGCATCCGAAACCAGGAAAAACCACATCATCATTTTTCCATAACTAACGCTGAATGGAGAACCATTTCCTCCCCAAAGCGTTGCCGCATCCATTTGTTTTGTAGCGTGTCCAGCCATATTTATTCAGTTTATTCTAGTGTATAAAGTTCAAAAACAAAATCAAATATATCCAAAGTAAATCTAAAAAGTGCCAATAGATCGCACCATTTTTTAATCCTACAATATTATTAGAATTAATTGAATTATTCAATGATTTTCTAAATAAAACTACTAAATAGATCAACCCTCCTAATAAGTGCAAGATGTGAAGTGCAGATAACAAATACAAAAAGGTAGAGGCTAAATTCCTGGTGTCCACTAATTTATTCATTAATCCAACACTCAATTTCTTACCCTCACTTTGTAATTGTCGATTCTTATATTCCAATTCAATTCCTCTATAATTCAATTGAAAATCGTCGCCATATCTTCCTTTAATATAGAAGTCTCCATAACCTTTATCCAAGTTCATAGCAAAATACTCAAGCCGTATTCGATCATCTTTCCCAATCAGTGAATCCCCTACATAAAAGTTGTCTTTTGAAAAGGTAACAGGCTGATTTTCATAGAAGATCATAAATTCTTTCCCATAAGAATCAGAAAGTGTATTTTGTTTGCCTCTTAAATATTGGAAAACATCTCCTGAAATACTGCGCATTTCTTTTAACTCATCTTCTGAGATCTTTTTTCCATTTATCGTATAATCATACCCATCAAAATCAATCTTTTTATCTTGATAAGTAAAATAGAAGTAGTCATCGTATTTCCCTTCAACTACAATGATATTACTGACAAAGTAGTTTCCTCCTTCAGTTAGTTTTTGATAGCCACGAAATTGAAAAAAAGTAAACAAAAGACCTAGAAACAAGGTTATCCCTAAATATAACTTCAGTACTTTATTATTATTTGCTTTGGCTGCGTTTAATCCAAGTGCAATTGTTCCACTTGAAACCACTAAGACAACAGTTGAGACCCAAAATTCAACCGGCCATTTAAAACTCACCCAAAATGTATCACCAAGCAATACGATATATGCACTGGAAAGTCCAGCAAAAAACATTACAATTCCAAATATTCCGAAATAAATAAGGTTCTTTTTCGCTTTTGCAATTGCATTATTGTACCCCTGTTCATTTTGCGTTTCTTCCATTCTAAACTTTATCAATTACATAAATAATCTGCATAACAGGTAGCAGGATTACTGAAGCCAGCATCAGTTTTTTAGCAAGCTTATCACTTGGTTTTCGGTAAAATTGATACGCATTTAAATAAAATAGCATTCCGAGAATTGCTCCCAATAGCAAACTAATCATACCCGTCCAACCAAATGCCCATGGCAATAAGATCACTGGAATCATGATTAAGGAATAAGCCAGAATAAGAAAGGCAGAAACCTTGTCTTTTCCCTTTTTTGAAGGCAACAATGAAAACCCAGCCTTTTTATAATCATCATGAAGCATCCAGGCTAGCGCCCAAAAATGAGGAAATTGCCATATAAATTGAATCAAAAATAAAATTCCCGCCATTAAATTAAAATGTCCCGATACTGCAACTACTCCAATCATAGGTGGAATAGCTCCTGGAAAAGCCCCCACAAAAACTGACCAAGGAGAAATACGTTTCATGGGCGTATACATAAAGACGTACATAAACATAGAAAAAACACCCAAAACACCTACTAAATAATTGATTTTAAACAGCATCAGCGAGCCTACAATCGTAAGTGAAATCGCAACGATCAAAGCTTCGGCCACTCGCATCGCTCCTCTTGCTAACGGACGATCTTGTGTTCTGGACATCAATTTATCCAGCTCTCTCTCATATATCTGATTATAGGCATTGGAAGCACCGGTTATCATCATTCCGCCAAGTGATAGTAAAAGAAGATTGGTCATGGAGTCTCCTCCTGCTAACAAATAAGCTGTAAATGCTGAAATGACAACACTAAAGGACAACCTAAATTTTATTAAAAGGGAATAATCTTTGATTTTACTTGCCAAACTGACTCTTTCTTCCTTATGTGCTTTACTTGAAATCAAGCGTTTCTTTTGCGGGCAAAAGTACCAAATTTATAGTTATTCACCCATACTTTTTGTGTTTTTCAGAGTTTGGTTATGTAATTTATAGAGACTATAAATAAGCTAGTAGTCTCTATTCCTGTTCCAAAGATTTGATTTTAAGGAAATAAAGAAATAATTCGACACATCGGTTTGCTTAATATTCTGATTAAATCTGAATTCATATCCAAATTCCATAGTAAGTGCTGATTCAGGAAAGAGGAGATAATTAAGGGAAATCCTCGCTAAAAAAAGATTGTTTTTTAATCCTTGTCCTGTTTTGTTACCGTATTCAAAAGAACGATCTTCATAAGATCGAAGAACATTTCCACCATAACTTGCTGTGTCCTGATCTGAACCATACTGATTGTACATAAAAAAGGTGTATAAATTTAACCTCCCCCAACTTTTATTCACTCGCATCAAGAGTTCATGGAAATTAGCTCCTTTAATATGGGCTAGCGGAAGATTCTGGTTAGCATGAGCTTGCATCGAATTGATGTGGGCATAAGTAAATGGGCGCACCCAATTGAATTCTAATTGGAAAAAGACCCCTTTCCAATTGAAAGGCTCAAATGCTTTAAAACCTCCTTGCATTCCAAATTTATTTGCCCACCACCCATTATTTGCTCGTAATTCCTTTAAAAGAAATTCATCAATAGACCATTGATAATAAAATTGATATTTGTCTAAAAATCGATAACTAATGCTTGCTCCCAGAATGACATTATCCGCACTTCCAGTAGCATATTCAACAGGCCGAAAGAAAATAATGGGATTGAGATAATTGATATCAAATCCCCTATTTATTAAAGTATCTTTATCTTGCCAAATAACCGTTTCAAATACTCCAATATTGAAACCTTTGAAAGCATTGAGAGACAAATAATGAGTGGATGAAAACTTATTTCTTGGTTTGAGTTGACTATAATTAGTTCCCCGAAGGTCCCTTTGCCACGCGAAGATATTGATGTATTTAATCCTCCAGACCTTTGTTTGAATATTTAAATATGGATAAGGGTTCCCATCATCACTTAAAAACATGGAGCGATAACCTTCTCCTAAAAAATGTCTTCCGTATCCTAATTTGAAATTGAAATATTTTATTGGAGAATAACTGATTGAGCCTCTAAAAAAATGGGAAGAACGATGAATACCACTAAACTTGTCTATTTTTGAACCCGAAATTACACCAAAATTTTGAGCGACAGAATCCTCTGCAAAAGTGAAAGAAGCTAGATCGTATCTGTAATACAACTCAATCGAAACTTTTTTCCCAAAACTAGATCGAAATCCCACCCCAGCTCCTAAATCATAAACAAATTTGGTTCCATAATGATTATGATGTTCTACTCCAGCAGACAAGTTAAATAATGGAAAGAACTCGAACTTCGATTGTTTATTAGACCCCAAATTACCAAGAGCTAAACGCACTTTCTTTTTCATAAAGGAACTATCAAAATCAACCAGATTTAATGAATCGGGTTGAATTTCATCGATCAAATAGGGTTGAATTCCTGAATGAAATTTCAAATCATTATTTAAGGCTCTTTTTTGAAAGTAAAGACTATACTGTTTGTGCAGTGAAACATTAAATTGCTGTGCAAAAAGCCCAGAAAAATGAATTAAAAGCGCTATGGAAAAAATTACTCTCAAATTATTTAGCTTTCCTTAAGTAAAAGAGAACAAGGGTAAGAAACAAAGCAAATCCAGAAGTAGCAATAAAATTTACCGTTGGATCTTTAATCGGTGCAAATAATGCAAATAAGATTATCAGTAAAGTATAAATGTACAAGGTTATTGTTGTTTGTCGATGATTCCATCCAAAACTCAGTATCCTGTGATGCAGGTGGTTTTTGTCTGCGGCAAATGGAGAAATTCCCTTTTTGGCGCGTATAGTAAAAACTCTTAAAGTATCAATTAAGGGATAAGCAAGAATTGCCATTGCTAAAACAGCTGTATTCACATTTGGAAATACGTTTGGTATAGCACCAGAAGGTGTTTCAATAAGTCGAATAGACAGAAAAGTGATGATGGCCCCAACAGTTAGCGAACCTGAGTCGCCCATAAATATTCTAGCCGGACTAAAATTAAAGATTAAAAACCCAGCCAAAGCTCCACACAAACTAAAAGAAATTATGGCCAAATAGGACACTCCTACCAGCTGAAACCAAATACCAAATGTAAGGGTAGCAATAAACCCGATTCCACCAGCCAAACCATCAACTCCATCAATTAGATTGACGGCATTTACAATAACAATATACACAAACAGTGAAATAAAAACACTAGCTTCCTCAGGAAAGGAGTCTGTAACCCCGAACAATCCATGCATACTTTCAATACGTATATCCCCCATCATCACGATGATAAAACCTACAACTATATGAGAGATTAACTTATAAATGGGTGCAGTCCCTATGATATCATCCTTCACCCCAACAAAAAAGAGTAGTACCAATATGGCGATTAAATATTTGAAATCATTGATTGCTTGAATATTAGAGATGGCTTTTGATGGGAACCAAATACAAATCGAAAATAAAAATGCGCTAAAAATCATTACGCCTGCAATCGTGGGAACAGATCTAGAATGTAATTTTCTTTCCTCACTAGGTTCGTCTACCAAATGCTTGAGTTTTGCAACTTTAATAAGCGATGGGGTTCCCAGAAGGACCACTAAGAATGCTGTGATAAATGAAAGTACTAAAAATGTCATATCAAAAATCTAAATACTGATTAATTAAACCTGTTCTTAAACCGATGTATATATAGGTATTCTGTTCTCTAAATTGTGGGTGTTGCAAATCCCTGAATAATAGCCCGGCAACAAATTGAATATTGTAACTTCTGTTGAAACGATACCCTGTATTGAGATCAAAGACAAATTGATTTGCATTTTGACCACCACTGGATTTGCTCAAGTCAGAATTAAAAATATTGGAGCCAAAATTATCAGAAGTATGAATGTCTAACTTATAATTGTAATAGTTCATTTTGAAATTAAAGAAGACTCTTTTGATTTCGTAACCTAAGCGAATAATGCCTTCATGAAACCCTGCTCCTTTAGGATGAGCTATTGGTAAATTATTGTGAGAATAGTTCTGTCTGAAATCGTGAAAAGAATAAGTATATGGACTCACAAAGTTGTATTCCAATTGCGTCCATAAATCTTTTACATTAAACATTTTAAAATACTTTAATCCCAGTTGAACACCCCATTTTTTTGTTTTAAAATCGTCTACCATAAATTGAGAATACACTTCTAAATTTTTGGAAGGTTGGGCACTAATATTAAAGCCTATTATTGAATTCCTTTTGGGATCGGACATCCCAAATATTGCTGTATTTACAAAAATTACAGGATTAATGAAATTGTAATCGAAAGGTTTTGATCCTAAAGAATCTGATCTTTGCCAAATGATGCCTTCGAAGAAACCAATTTGTACTTTAGGATGAGGTGTAAAACTTAAATAGTGGAAAGTACCAGCCTTTCGTTGATAAGTAGATTCCGTTGTAGTAAATTCATGATATCTTATCAGATTTTGAAGGAAGGCATAATTCACTGTGTAATCAATTTTTCCTTTCCATAAGTTCGTATTAAGTTTGAGGTAAGGATAAGGCGTTGAATTATCCGACAAAAGAAGAGACCTGTATCCGTTACCAATAAAATGACTTCCTTGTCCAAATTGAATATTTAGTTGTTTGATAGGGGAGAAAGAAATGTATCCTCCAACCATTGCATAATCCAACCCATTTGTTTTGAATTGTTTGGTTCTTGAAAACCCCGGTACAACAGCATTTTGTCTGTTATATGTTGAATTTATCATATTAGGATAAAGTTCCCCATGCATTCTAAAAGAACTGTCCTGATAGGAAATAAATTGAGCTTGATTCTCGTACAAATAGGTTCCGAAAGAAAATTTTGAAGTGATATTTCCTTGAATAAAAAACCCTCTTGTATTTCGGTAGTACAAATCCAGAGGTTTTTCACTAAAATCTGTTCCTATTTCGAAATTAAAAACGGGATCAATCGAGCACCAGAAAGGTCCTTCTTCGATCTCAAAAAGATGTTCTTGAAAGATTTTTCTGGTAATCCAGAAATATTGCTTGGAGCTATCATTTGTAATTCTCCTTGGTAAAAACACTCTAGCTTCAACAACTGGCTTGTACGATAAATGACTGTTTTTGTTAAGGATGGATTCATTTAGAGTATCGGAAAAAAGATCATTGAGATACAATTCGTGCAGCTGGTTTCCATAAAAAGAATTAAGGGGGATATTTAATTGCTGTGCGTGTGAAAGAAAAAGAAAAAAACTAGAATATACCAGCATCCACCACTTCATGGTAAACGCTAGAAATTCCTTCTTCAAGTTCAATTTTATGTTTCCACCCAAGATCATGTAATCTTGTTACATCCATTAATTTTCTAGGGGTTCCATCAGGTTTGTCAGTATTGAAAACCAAATCCCCTTCATATCCTACAACTTGTTGCACAGTTCGTGCAAGATCGGCAATAGAAATATCTTTACCTGTTCCTACGTTCAAAAACTGCTTTTCGTTATAGTTTTCCATTAAAAAATAACAAGCCTCAGCTAAATCGTCAACATGGAGGAATTCTCTCATCGGTTTTCCCGTACCCCAAATCTCAACTTCGGGCACAGCATCTTTCTTTGCGGTGTGAAATTTTCGAATTAATGCAGGTAATACGTGCGAGTTATTGAGATCATAATTGTCATTTGGTCCATAAAGATTTGTAGGCATTGCTGAAATATAATTGCACCCATACTGATCTCGATACGCTTCGCATAATTTAATTCCAGAAATTTTGGCAATTGCATATGGTTCATTTGTTTGCTCTAAATATCCTTCCAAAAGATAGTCTTCCTTTAATGGTTGAGGAGCTAATTTTGGATAGATACAAGATGAACCTAAAAACAGTAGTTTTTCAACCTGATTTAGATACGCAGCATGAATAATATTAGCTTCAATCATCAAATTATCATACAAAAATTCGGCTCGATAAACGTTATTTGCATGGATTCCTCCGACTTTGGCGGCAGCAAGGAATACATAATCCGGCTTTTCAGAAGCAAACATTTCTTGTACTGCCTTTTGATCGCGAAGGTCAAGTTCTTTAGATGAAAAAGTAATGAAATTTTGAAATCCCTTGTCTTTCAGATTCCTAAGAATGGCCGAACCCACCATACCATTATGTCCGGCAATATAGATCTTTCCGCCCTTCTTCACCCTACTCGTTATAATTAAAGGTTTTGTGTCCGCCTTGAATCAAATATTTATCTCTTTTAAACAGCTCTAGATCAGCAGCAACCATTTCTTTAATCAATTCCTCAAGTTTACACTTTGGTTCCCACCCGAAATCTTTTTTTGCTTTAGAGGCATCACCAATTAACAAATCAACTTCAGTAGGACGATAGTATTTTGGGTCAATTTCGATGAGGACTTTACCCGTTTCATTGCAAATTCCTTTTTCGTTTTCCGCTTTTCCTTCCCATTTTATATGAATATCAATCTCAGCAAATGCTTTTTCAATGAAGTAACGAACTGTTTCCGTTCTATTAGTTGCCAAAACATAATCATCTGCTTGATCCAGCTGCATCATCATCCACATGCCTTCAACATAATCTCTTGCGTGACCCCAATCTCTTTTGGCATCAATATTCCCCATGAATAATTTATCTTGAAGACCTAATTTTATTTTTGCAACTGCTCTAGTTATTTTCCTTGTTACAAAAGTCTCCCCTCTCAATGGAGATTCATGGTTAAAAAGGATTCCGTTGCATGCGTAAATCCCATAGGCTTCGCGGTAGTTTTTTGTAATCCAATAGGCGTACATTTTTGCCACAGCGTAGGGAGATCGTGGATAAAAAGGTGTTTCTTCATTCTGAGGAACAGCCTGAACATAACCATACAATTCAGAGGTTGAGGCCTGATAAAACCTTGTTTTACTCTCCATTTTTAGAATTCGGATCGCCTCTAAAATTCTTAGCGCCCCAATAGCATCCGCATTTGCAGTGTATTCTGGTGTTTCGAAAGAAACTTTCACATGAGATTGAGCCGCCAAATTGTATATTTCATCTGGTTCAATTTCCTGTACCAGTCTGATTAAATTTGTCGAATCAGTCAAATCTCCGTAATGTAAGAAGAAATTAACATGCTCTTCATGCAGATCTTTGTACAAGTGATCTATTCTGTCTGTATTAAAGAGAGAAGATCTTCTTTTGAGCCCATGAACGATATACCCTTTTTTGAGCAATAATTCGGCAAGATAAGCCCCATCCTGACCTGTAATCCCAGTAATAAACGCTGTTTTTTGAGTCATCTATCTATTTTTATAAGCAATAAAAGGAGGGTTGAGTAAATTTTCTTTGTTGAATTCCAGAGGCACATTTTTATCCACATGATCAATAGAACCCTTAAGTTGTTTTAAAATGGCAAAACCAGGAGCGATATCCCATTCCATAGTTTTTCCAAAACGCAAGTAATAATCTGCTCTACCCAAGGCCAAATCTATAAATTTTAAAGCACTTCCTTTGGTAATTATTTCAATTTTTTCCGATTCAAAACGCTCTTGAGCACTTGATTTTAATCTTTTAATATCTGCACGTCTACTGCAAATGAACCGAAGACCATCATTTTCTTCTCTTGAATTAGATATATCAAACTCTTTTTCACTGTATGTTCCATGCTCATTAAATTCGAGCAGTTTAACTTCATCCAGAAAAGTTCCTCCAAAAATCACTTGTCTTTCTATTGGATCAAAAATAAATCCTAAGACTGGTTCATTATCTTTTACAAGAGCAACATTGATACAAAACTCATCTGTTTTACCAATAAATTCTTTTGTTCCATCTAATGGATCTATCAGAAAATAGCTTGAAAATTTCTTCCTTGTCTCAAATGGGGGAATTTCCTTTTCTTCAGATATAATTGGTAGACCTATTTCCGATAGTCCTTGCTCCAAAATTTTTGTTGAAGCAAGATCTGCTTCTGTAACAGGGGAAAGATCTGCTTTTTCGTAGACTTCAAAATCTTTGTGGTAGATCTCTAGAATTTTAAAACAAGCCTTTATTCCACTATTAATTACTTTCTCTATCAATATTTCAAATTTCATTTAATAAACTACTTGCACCAATTCTAAAATACTTAGCATCTAAAAAATCCTCTCCCAAGGTTTCTTTAACCATTGATATATAAACTTTAGCTTGTTCTATAGTTCGAATTCCTCCCGATGCTTTTACTCCAATTCTTTTTCCGGTTTCTTCGAAGTGTTCCTTGATGACTTTACAAAGAATTTTAAATTTTTCAGGAGTCGCTCCCTCTGGAATTTTTCCAGTAGAGGTCTTTAGAAAGTCACATCCGGATTCACATACCAATTTTGCAACTTTCTCGAGCTGGACTAAATCTTCAAAATGTCCTGTCTCCAAGATGATTTTAAGAGTAAGTTCCTTTGCATGATTCCTTAACAGTTTCAATTCTTTCATAAGGTCATCATAATTTTCTGATTGAATCAAATGGTGAGATATAACAATGTCAATTTCATCAATGCCTTGTCTAACGGCGTGATCTAGCTCTTTCAATTTGATTTCCAAAGGAATTTGAGAATGCGGAAATCCACCAAGCACCACTACACTTTTAACAGGTATCCCTTGTAAATGATCAACCAAAAATTTCGAATAATAAGAATAGGTACAAACACCAGCTACGGAATATCCTCTTTGGTGATAGCCTATTGCTTTTTCCACAAAAGAAGTAATGGATTCTACCGATTCAAAATTATTAAGAGAGGTATAATCCACAAAAGGAATGATTTCAAACAGTTTCATGGCAAAAAAAAATCCCGGCTGTGAACCGGGATTTGTATTTAAATATTTGGAATTAGCTTAATTTACATCTTACCGGTAAAGTAAAACGCGCTCTAACTGCACGACCTCTTTGTTTACCTGGCTTCCATTTTGGCATTGCTTTTACAACTCGTTTCGCTTCAGCATCTAGTTCAGCTGTAACACCTCTTACAACATTTACTTGAGTGATACTTCCATCTTTTTCCACTACGAACTGCACATATACCGTTCCCTGATCTCCCATCTCTCTTGCTACTGCAGGATATTCAAAGTTTTTCTGAATAAAAGACATCATTTCAGCAAAACCTCCTGGGAATTCAGGTTGTTCCTCAACAATCGTGAAGATTTCTTCCACTTTTGGCTCCTCCTTTATTTCGGGAATATCTTCAATCAATTCGGCCGGCTCTTCATTATTAATTACAGGCGTTTCTTCGATCTCTGCATCATTCTCCTTAATCTCGATTTCATCAGAAGGTGCGGGTGGTGGTGGTGGTGGCGGAGGTGGTGGCGGAGGTGGCTGGTTCTCCGGCAAATCCATAATCTCGTCGTCATCTGTACGACTCACCTTTTTCTCATCCTTCTTCTTTTCGATGAGTTTCATGTTCCTGTATTCGGTCAAAGACAAACTCAAAGCTCCCACGAAGATCACTGCGACCATCATGAACACCCATTTCCGGTTGTCTAAGTTCTGTTCAGGACTTTTCTTTAGTTCCATAAATTTTACAATTTTACGCGATTAACAAATTTATAAAATATTGAAGACAATAACTATACCAAAGAATCAAATTCTTCTATAGATCACAAAATAAAATGTACTGAATCCAATTACAATACCGATTCCATTGGAAACGATATCCCAAATATCGAACGTTCTCATTGGGACAAAAAAATGTTGTAAAGTTTCCAGTAAAACACCTAATCCTAGAAGAACAAAAGACAAAAAAACATCAGTCCTAAGTTTGATCATTTGAGCTATTCCACTTCTTCTTAAATCATAATACCATAAAAAAGAAAGTCCACTGTATAGAAATACGTGGACGAGTTTATCTATGTGTTCAAATTCCTTTTCCAATTTTGGAAATTCATTTCCAGGAGTCAAACTGATCGATATTACAAATACCGTCCAGAGTATAGCCGGTAAAAGTTTTGCGATCATTTAAGAAATTAAATCTTTGTATTGGTCTGCTGATAACAATTCTTCTAGTTCAGAAGTATCAGAAATCTCAATTTTGATCATCCAACCCTCTCCATATGGGTCAGAATTAACTAATTCAGGATTTGATTCGATCGCTTCGTTGAATTCAACCACCTTCCCAGAAACTGGCATCATCAAATCGGAAACCGTTTTTACAGCTTCAACACTTCCAAAAACTTCTTCTTTGTCAAGTTCTTCATCAATTGTTTCAACTTCAACAAAAACGATATCTCCTAGCTCGCTTTGTGCGAAATCTGTGATCCCTACAAGAGCCATGTTTCCTTCCACTTTGATCCATTCATGATCATTCGTGTACTTTAAATTTGATGGAATATTCATTGTATTTCGTATTATTAATTTCTGAGCAAATGTAATTTATTTTTAGAATAAAAAAAACCCAGTTTTCACTGGGTTTTATTATTCTTATTTAAGGACGGAGACATGACCATAGTAGGTCTTTCTTTCATCCACATCTTCAATCTTGATTTTAATCTTCCAGACATAGACTCCATCTGGAACTAGATCGCCTCGATATCTTCCATCCCATCCTACTTCCTTATTATGAGATTCAAAAATAAGTTCTCCCCATCTATCAAAGACTAACAACTCATAATCATAGATGTCAATACCAGTAATAATCGGTTTAAATGTCTGGTTAAAAGGATCCCCATCCGGAGTAAATGCATTTGGCACATACAATAGGAAATCTTCTTTAATCTTCACCTCCGCACAGAAGTTATCCACACAAGTTACTGATGGATGCACTGAGAATGCTGTTAAACACGTCAGATAAGTTCTAGCAGAATCAGTCGGGAAAGTAAATGTTGGGTTTTCATCCGTTGATGACCCGTAGCCTCCGAAATTCCATGCATAGGAATCTGCATTTACCGATAGATTTGTGAAGTTCACTGTTGGATCCATTATTGTTGCATCCGTAGGTGACCAAGTAAAGTTAGCTTCTGGTAAATCATACACCTCTATTAAATCTGTAAAGGTAGAGTCAATAAGACAACCATCTACAGTAGTGAATGATAACGAGACCGAATATACTCCTGCATCAGTATAGGTATGTGTAACTGAATCACATGCCGTTGATGAACTTCCATCTCCAAAGTTCCATAGACAGTTTGCGTTAGCAACCCCAGCCATTGTATTTTCCAAAGACACTGTATGCTCTACACACCCATCTGTTGCTCCCAGGATATCCATAGCAGGATAACTATACCAGCTGACATTCACTGTTATTGTTGTATCCGTTCCACAGTTATCCTTGGCTGCCAATGTCAAAGGCGTTACAGCCTGAGTTGGAGTAAAGGTTACTGTATTAATCGTATCAGCAAAATTATCAACACTCCAAGTAAATTGATATGGTTGATCCCCAAATTGTGCAGATGCATTGTATGTAATTGCATCTCCGGGGCAAATCGTAGCATCAAAAATTGGGTCTACCTGCATTGGAGGTACAACAAAAACATTTTTACTTGTTGAAGCCATACAACCGTTTGCATCTGTAACATCTAAGGTATAGAACTCATCTTGCATTTGATTGATCATCAAAGTAGGTTGTGTTCCAGATCCCGATCCACCCCATACATAAGAATAAGGCTGAACACCTCCACTTATACTAGGTGATAGTGTTAAATTTATCCCCGTACAAATGGTAATATCCAAACCTAAACTCATGGTTAGTACATCTGGCTGATAAATTGTAACATTCGTATAGGCTTCACATCCGTTTGCATCCGTTACAGTTACATTGTACAATCCTATCGGCAACATTCCCGGATCTGTTCCCCCTGTCGTTCCATCAAAATATCCTGTATTATTAGTCAAAGTTGTTGCTCCATTTGAAATCTCAAAACTTACTCCCAATGGCGCATCTATATCGATTACTCCATCCGACCCTCCAAAACAGTTCACTGAATCGGTAGTAGTTGAATTAATAGTAAGTAGTGGTGGTTCCGCCACTGTTACCGCTAAATCTTGAATCTGACATCCATTGTTATCTGTAACAATAACACCATAATTTCCTGCACACAAGTTCTGCGCATTATTATCATTTGAACCTGCAACATTGCCCGACCAGTTAAATGAATACGGTACTGTTCCTCCTTGCACTGGTGCACTAATCGATCCATCACATACTCCAAAACATGAAGCATCTACTACAGAGATCGATGGATTCCAATCCAACACTACCGGCTCGAATACATCGATATTCTGAGGCCCTGCAGTACATCCATTGGCATCCATTACCATGACTGAATAAGTTCCAGCAGCTATAAAATTGTTTGATGAAGACCCCTGATAACTTGTCCCTCCATCAAAACTATAACTCAATGGAGCTGTTCCTCCACTTGCAGATACTACAAAGCTTCCAGTTGTATTTCCATTACAATCTACTGAATCAGCCACAATATTGTCAATAACCAATAATGCCGGGTCTGTCAAGGTTATAGGATAAGTATCCGTACATCCATTACCATCTACTATCTCAATAGTATGTGCCCCTGCTGCTAGTGTATTAAACACATTGCTCGCCTGAGTTGCTCCTCCATCTACACTGAACATAATCGTTGGAACACCTCCGCTGGTAGATACCGTTGCCGTTCCATCCAACGATCCATTACATAAAGGATCTGTTAAGTTCACTCCTGTAATCAAAGGTATTGGATCTGCAATCACATTAATGTTAGCCGATGCAGAACATCCATGCGCATCTTCTACTACTACTCCGTGGTTCCCATTATCTATGCCATTAAACACCGTAGCTGCTTGACCAGCTCCTGCATCCAAATAATAGGTTAAAGGCGCCGTTCCTCCTGCTCCTGTAGCTGTAATCGTTCCATTTACCGCATCACAAGTCTCATTGGTACTTGTCAAAGAAAGTGTCACAACTGGCGGCTCATTAATGGTGCCTCCTGTTGTTACCTGACACCCATTAGCATCTGTAATTGTAGGCGTATATGCGCCAGCACATAAATCAAAGATTGTATCGTTTGATGAAAATACTACTCCATTTGGTGAGTATTGATAAGGAGTTACACCACCGGTGACATCATAAACCAACATCCCCACGCAAGCATTAAAACAACTATCATCAACTGGTGTCACCGAATTGATTACCAAAGCTGATGGCTCGGTTAAAATTATTGGTGAAGTAATTGTACATCCATTCGCATCTTCCACGTAGGCCGTGTAGTTTCCTGCAAATAAGGTGTTAAAGTTAAAGTTATTTGTAGGAGTATTGAATGTTGTTCCATTATCAATAGAATAACTCAATGGAGCTGTTCCACCCGTAGATACAATCTGGATCGATCCTGTTGCATCCCCATTACACAATATATTTACCTGATTTGTCGAAATAGTCAACGCTGGTGGATTTGTTAAGTTTGTATTCCCCGTAGTTAAACAATTGTTGACATCGTATACTTGAATGGTATATGCTCCTGCTCCTACATTAAATACGTTCGATGCTTGTGTCGCTCCACCATTGATTCCATAAGTAAATGGACCGTTACCAGTTGCTGTAATAGTAATTGTACCATCTAAAGAACCGTTACAAAGTGGATTCGTAGTAGCAATATTTGTAATTACTGGGGCAGCGTCGTTAGCAATTACCGCTTGCATAGTCTCTTGACAACCATTCGCATCTTCAACTACTACATCATAAGTCCCGGCAAAATCATTGTAAGTGTTCGATGCTCCAAATGTTACACCTCCATCATAACTGTAGCTATAAGCCGTTGTTCCCCCTGATGCGTTTACTGTAATCAGTCCATCATTCTGAGAACATGTGGAGTTCGTTGTTGGTGCAGTGAAAGTTAAATCCGCTGGTTGATTAATCGTATAGGTATCTGTTTTGGTACATCCATTAGCATCTTCAACTAATATTGAATAGTTTCCTTGTCCTAAACCATTGAAAACACCACCAGGCTGGAATGAAGAACCGTTATCTACACTATACAATACGGGCGCTGTACCACCAGTAGCTGTTATGGTAATCGTTCCATCTGTTGATCCAAAACACAATGCATCCGTGCCTGTTACATTAGTTATTAGCAATTCTGCTGGCTCGTTGATAGTCTCAACACTAGAAACTACACATCCATTATCATCGGTAACGTCAAGAGTATAGTTCCCTTGGATTAATCCACTAAATGTACTCGTTGTAACTGGAGCTGCACCGTTTAAAGAGTAATAAATTGTTCCCGTTCCACCATTTGCAACCACATTGATTTGTCCTAAGTTATCACCAAAACAAGGGTTGTGGGTAAGTACAGTATTATAATTTAATGCATTTGGATTAGTAATGTTTACCGATGTAAACACAACACAACCGTTGTCATCCTGTACCCCTATAGTATAGGTACCATTACCAAGATTCGTAAAGGTATTTGATACTGGACCTGGTGCAGCACCAATCGCATTAAATGCACCTCCATTAATATTAAAATCAATTGTTCCGATTCCACCTGAAGCCGTTACTGTGATTTCCCCATCAGTGTCACCATTACAATCCAGCCCAACAAAAGTTGTATTATCAATTGTCGGTGCAGATGCTGAACCAATACCAATAGTTGCCGCTACAATACATCCAGTTGCATCTTGGATTTCGTAGTTATAAGTTCCCGGAGCTAATCCTGTGTAATTAGATGTCGAATTAAATGAACCTGTAACTTGCCAATCAAAAGTGTAAGGACCAACTCCACCGGATGGTGACAGTGTTACCTCACCATTATTTAAACCACAAGTGGCAATAACCGGAACAGGATTCGCGATAATCTCAGTTGGTTCATTAATTGTTTCCACAGAAGTTACCAATACACAACCAGAAGCATCTCTTACCTGAATATTATAATTTCCATCACATAAACCAGAAAGAATAGATCCCGCTTGCCACGAAACCCCACCATTTGATGAATATTCATAAGGAGCAGCCCCCCCACTAACAACATTTACTGTTACGGTTCCATCACACGCATTAAAGCATGAGTTGTCTGCAGGTGTAAATGTTACAACTGGTGCTGCAGGCTCATTAATTGTAGCATTCACTGTAGCCGTACATCCATTCACATCCTGAACATAAAATGTATAATTCCCCGAAGTCAAACCAGTAAAGTTATTTGAAGCTCCAAAAGTAATATTATCATCCGAGTATTGGAAAGGAGCAGTTCCACCTGAAGTCACATTTACAAGAACAGAACCAGAAGAACCACCATTACATAAAACATCAGTTGGAGTAGCCGTTAATACAGGTGAAGCGGCATTTGAAACATTAACAAGTAAATCATCTGTACAACCATTACCATCTGTTACAGACATGGTATATGCTCCTGCAAGTAAACCATTGAATACACCCGTAGCATTAGGTGATCCCGCATTGATAGAGTAAGTATAATTCCCATCTCCTCCAGCCGCTGAGACATTGATTATCCCGTTTGCCTGACCACATGTAGAGTTCTGGTTTAAAGTAAGAGAAAGAACCACTTCTGCCGGAGCAGTAACAGTTGAATTCAATTGGAATGTACATCCGTTTGCATCAACTACATCAATTGTATAAACGGCATTTGATAGTCCATTAAAAGTCGCAGAAGCTTGCAATGCTCCACCGTTTAAAGAATATTGATATCCCGGTGTACCACCTGCTGGGGTAATAGTAATTGATCCATCAGATCCACCAAAACAAGATACTGGAGTTGGAGCTTCAGTGGCCGAAACTGCCGTAGGTTGGTTAATCGTATAGTTCTGGTTTACAGTACAACCATTTGCATCTTGTACTACCACTGTTTGGTTACCTGCGCACAATCCTGTTAGTGGATTCGTTGTTGTATATGACAATCCAAAATCTACACTATATTGGTAAGGAGGTGTTGCACCTGCCGCTGTAATATCTATTTCTCCATCACAAACACCATTACACGTTGCATCCGTTACCGTGGCATTGAAGGTTAACTGTGTAGGTTGACCAATTGTAAAAGTTACGTCATCAGTACATCCATTAGCATCTTGGACAGTAACAGTATGTGATCCTGCAGATAATCCAGCAAAGCTATTTGTAGCTCCAAAAGCTCCACCATCTATAGAGAATGTTATAGGTGCAGTTCCACCTGAAGAAACCACTGTTGCACTTCCGTCAGGCACACCAAAACATAATGCATCAATAAAATTATCCAGAGATGCCGTAGGTCCTGCATCATTTGCAATAGTTACGTTTATTGTCTCTGTACAGTTATTGGCATCTGTTATTGTTACGGTATAAGTTCCTGCCGAATACCCTGTAAACACTCCTGTTGCATTCGTATTTGCTCCTTGAGTGAATGTATACCCTGGTGTACCACCTGTAGCTGATATAGTAAACCCTCCATCAGCTTGTCCACAAGTAGAATTTACAGTTGCATCTATCGCAGGCAAAATCACTGTTGGTTCAGTTATCGTTACAGTCTCTGTATCTTCACATCCATTGGCATCATGCGTCCATACAGTATAGGTTCCTGCACCAAAGTTTGCCGAATTGACTACCGTCCAGTTCACCCCATCCAAGGAATATTCGTAAGGTGCTGTTCCTCCTACAGTTGAAGCCGTAATCGACCCATCTGCTGATCCATTACACAACGCGTTGGTAGTAACAAGCGATATTTGAACCTCTGTTGGTTCAGTGATAGAAATCGTTGCATCGGCTTGACACCCTGTGGCATCTGTAATTTGGACTGTATATGTTCCAGGACACAAACCTGAAATATTTTGTCCAGTTTGTCCCCCAATTGGCGATCCTGTTCCTGCTCCTGTGTACCATTGATAAGTATAAGGAGCCACCCCGTTTGCTGGATTGGCTGTACCTTGACCATCACAAGGTGCATTCGCTTGATTACAAGTCATGTCAGTCGGTGTTGCTGTAGTAGTACAACAAGTAGGACCCGGATTGATTGTAAAAGTTGTATCTGAAGTACATCCTCCATTATCAGTAATTGTTACTGTGTATAATCCTGGAGCTAAATTATTAAATGTTGTATTTGCTGCAGTAGACTGAGTTTGGTTATATCCTGCCGGACCAACCAAATTCACACTGTAGTTCGCTGTTCCACCAACTGCCGTTATGGTTGCCGATGCCGTATTATCTCCCAGACATGGTTCTTCAACTATGGCCACTTGAGGTGTTTCAACTCCTAATACTACAATTGTTACTTGAGCAGTTACAGTGTCATCCACAAAGTTTGTATAATGAACTGTGTAGGTAGTTGTCTGTGTTGGGTTCACCAATACATCTGGTGAATCTGGAAATCCTGGAACATGCTCCCAATCATAAAAGTAAGGCAAACATGCATCCGCATTAATTGTGACTTCATCTAATCCCCAGTGGTCGTATCCTGACCCTGAAGAACCCCACTGATACCATCTTATCTGTGTTGCAGGTGTCCATGCTCCAGGAGGTACCTGAGAACAATATTGCTGCCACGATGTAAACGGAGTTGGACCCGAAGCACCTGGCGAATTTACCCCATTACCAGGATATGTAGTTAATAAATCTCCTACTGGTGCAAAGTACATAAAATCATTCCATCCAGAACAATCTGCATTCGACCACTGAACCGACACCCCTTCATCATATTCATCCGAACCTTCACATGGAGACACGTCCCCTGATCCTTCTGGTTCCATTTTTAAATAAAAACAAATCTCCCCTCCGCATCTTAAATCCAATGGAGCTGTAATCAATTCTCTTGGTGCTGCTGTACCTGCACCAAACCATAAGTGAGAACCATTAGGTCCAGGTCCACAAGGGTTATTGTATTGAGCTCCCCCAGGTGTAGTTTGCCATCCTGGTCCGGGGGTTCCATTGTTAAAATCAGAATTCAAAACAGGAACAAAATCTTGTCCTAAAGCAGATAAGTTAACTGGGCCTCCCCCGCATGGTAAAGTATACACACTCGCACTTGCCGTAACTGAAGCGGAAGAGTTAGCCCCAGGCCCTGATGGACAAGATGGACAAAAACATCCTCCACAATCCACTCCCGATTCTCCTTGATTCTGAATCCCATCTGAACAAGTAGGTATCGTTGCACATGAAATCGTTGCAGTAAATCCTGCCCTTACCACACTACCATCAGTATCAAAATAGATTGTAATACACTCCTGAGAACTTTGAATAATCCCTGGAGAAGTAGTTCCCGTGTACGTTCCCAATACAGGGTAACCGATATTGCTTGGACCATCATAAATGGTTAAGTAATCAAAATTCGTTTCTAAGTTGAATTGAGAAAAATTCAATACTATACCCATACCCGGAGTTCCTGAACAAATGGTCAATACACCTTCTACATTGTTCCCGTAGTTTCCACTACCATCGGTAATTGTCCCTGTACAACCATTGACCGTATTGTTATAGTTGTCTGTTATCGTGTATGTCTGCCCAAAAAGCAAACTTCCAGCGAATACTAAAGAAAGTGCAACTAGTAAATTCTTCATGATAATTTAGTTTAGAGTAGTGTCTTATTTGTCTTTTATTTTGATTTTTTCAAAAGATAGATTTACGACCTTTAGATTTGTTAGTTCTCTCGCTTTTACTAAGGTAAATTTGTGAAAAACATCTAATGGCCCTCTTCGTGCGTCCGGCTTACAAAAACCTTCCTTGGTTGCTCCAGCAGGAACACTTACTACCTTCTTTTTTTCTTCGCTATAATTTCCACAATCCATGCATTTCCCATCTAAATAGGTCTCATAGTAAAAAGTCACTTCTGCATCATACGTATTTGTATTTTCTAATTTGACCAAAGCCCAAGACTGACCCTGAACATCATTAAACTTACACTCCGAATACTTCATGTAAAACACAAATCCATCCTGAGAGTGGAATTGCGTCCATTCATTCGTGTTCTGAGCGGTAGAATTAAATGAAACGCCAAATAGAAAAAATGCAATAAAGAACTTTAATGTAGTCATGGTCAATGTTTTAGTTATAAAAAATGTCAGCATCAAATCGTATGATGCAAACAAAATTATTTTTCAAATAGTTAACGTAAAGGTTTTACAATGGTTGCCAACAAATACAAATTATTTATATTCTAGTACCCAAGCCTTTGGATATCCTTTATCCCAAACACTTTTAAGAATATCTAGACATGGGCCTTTATCAGTTGAATATTTTAGGATAACATAATTTAATTCATTTCTCTTGTTAAAAATAATTCTTCCTTCTGGGTAGTCATTTTTATTTTCACTAAGCACACTTTCCGCACCTGATTTCTGCCAAAATGCACCAACAACCACATAATATCCAGCAGGTGAATCGGACTCATCCATTTCAACAAATTTATCCTCACTTGCTGATCGAATCGCTTTTTCAAGCTTTTCATCATAAGCCGTGGTATCCTTATTACCCATATCTGTAATTTTTTGGGTAAGCAAAATATTGATCTGTTTGTTTTTTCTTTCGATCTCTTCTTTTAGCTTAAGATTCTCATAATACCATGTAGAGTCCACCACTTGAACTTCTTTATCTTTTCTCTGGAAGGTATATCCTAGCATAAACTCATGATTCATCGCAGAATAATGGTTTTTTAAAGATCCTATTATGTACTCATAAGAATATCCTATCTGAACTTGTTTTAAAATAGAAAACCCAAGATTAAAGGAGATAGCATAATCTGATTTATATGTCGCAGAAAACCAACCCAATTTATTCCATTCCAGCATGATTGATCCATCGTATTGAATCGGTGCTCCCGGAATAAACCTTAGCATGAAGTCAGGGGTAAGGATTAAGGATTTGTCTTTAAGAAATTTGAAATCATAGGCCACATCAGCCATTATATGCCTGGCCAAACGGTAAAAGCCTCTTGTATTTTGATCAGAATAATTGATTTTATGTCCGATTACTTGAGGAACCGCAACACCAATTCTCAATCCGGCTTCCCAATGATATAAAAGACCAACATCTAAACTACCGGTTACTTTATTATCTCCAAGATTTGCCATATATGGATCTGCTTGTTGGAGAACAAGGATGGAATTCAAATCGATATTGTTGTGGAGAATACTTCCTGTTGCCCCAAGAGCCAAATGATGTTTTTCAGCTAATCGAATGCTGTATTTCAAACCTAATTTACCTCCTAATTGTTTTTGGATTCCGCTAGCATATTGATAAAGTTCTACTCCAAATCCCAACTGTGGAATAAACATTTTTCCATCTACTGTTAGGTAATGATTGTAAGCTCCCCCATCAAAACCTGCAAACCTTTGATTTCTGACAATGTAAGCGTTTACGGTGTTTTTAAACCCATAATATGCGGGATTGAAGACGGCAGGGTTCCTAAGATTGTGATTGTAAAAAGGAACCTGTTGAGCATTTAATCCCAAATAGAAAAAAGTCGTTAGTAGTATCCCGAGTAAAGTTTTATTCATCCCCTGCAATAGTTATCGTTCCTTTGTGTTCCGAATCATATACACCCAATCTCACCCAATAAAAATAAGTACCATTGGGTAACTTACCCCCTTTGTAAGATCCATCCCAATCATTTTGATAACTATCATTTGTATACACTTCCTGACCATAAAGGTTCCAAACTTTTACTTGAGTTCCAGGCAAAAGGTTCACATCGGTAATGGCCCAGGTATCGTTTATCCCGTCACCATTGGCAGTAATCAAATTCGTGATAATGATTGAATCCTGATCCGGAACCGGAGGAAGAATACTTACAGTTAATGTATCCCAGTTCATACATCCATTTGTACTCATCGCATAATACACATAATCCGTTGCCACTGTAGGCCATGCTTGAGGATTTTGACTCAAAGAATCACTCAGTGTACCTCCTGGTAACCACACCCATGCAGCCCCACCAGAGGCACAAAGTTGAGCAGTATCACCAAGAATAATTGCTGTATCTGCACATATAGTAATTGATGGTGCACTTTGGATGATCATAGTAATCGCATTGGATGAATCATTTGGACAAACACCACTTTCCAAAATTACCATAAATTGGGAATCCGTTGTCATGTTGGAAATCACCAAAAAAGTGTCAGTTACCCCTAATGCAGCCCAAGTACCCGTGCTATCAATATACCAATCCACTACATTCCCAACCGATCCGGTTAAAAACAAAGTATCTGAATTAGGTCCTGAACACAAAGTATCATCTTGCAGAAGCGTTCCTCCAAAAGCGAGTGGATCCACAGCAACATAAGCCGTATCGGAAGTATCTTGAGGACAAACTCCATTAGTAACAAAATAACGATAAATAGTGGATTGATTGAGATTAGAATATTGAACAGAATCCGAAGCTCCCATTGATACCCATGTACCACTGTTGTTGAATTCCCAATCATCTAAAATTCCATACACTCCATTGGACACAATCCACCCTCCATTTGCACCAGTACATACAGTAGAACTTCCAGAAGTGTATCCTGCAATTGAAGCAGAATCGACAAAAATAGTATCATAAGTTGACGTATCATTTGGACAATATGCACTTGTTCTAATCACACGATAATATGTCTCATAAAGGACATTGAAATAATTAAGTGAATCAATCAAGGGATTCGAAGCTGAAACCCATCCCCCAGAAATAGCATTCAAATATTCCCAATCTTGCACCCAACCATTAGTGTACCCCCCATGATATAATGTTCCAGAATTTCCTGTTTGACAGACAGTTGTTCCTCCGGTTATGTTTCCTGGAACAATTGAACAAGAATTAATGAATTGATAAGATAAGGTATCATTTGAAAGATCTGGATCATTAATGTAGCTGACCCATGTTACGATATTAAAAGTATCGTCACAAGCCGAAAAATCGTATGGATTATTGACAAATTCAAACTGCCAGGTAGCTCCTGCCCCCAAAGTGGGTATCGAATCCTTGGCAATAGGTCCTCCATTCACTTGAAAATGGATATAGATATAATTCCCGAATGAAGTAGCCGAACCACTATTATTCTTGATTGTTGCGTGCAATAAAAAGTTTGAAGTTCCAACATCACAACCGGAAACAGGTGCTGTCCAAGCTGTAGTAATTACAGAAATGTTTTGCTGACTCCTTCCTGTGAATGGCAACAAAACTACCACAATAAGCAATAAGTATAATTTCATACTATGCATAATTAATAAGCAAAATTTCACAAAAATTCTAACACTACCAAAATTATCCAAGGGTTTTTCTTCCACGAAAGAACGAATTCCTTCGACAACTTCTATATAGAAGACGATGATTCTCCTTGTTTAGTTTGTTATAAAATGAGAGTTTAGATACGTAACCTGTCGTTTTAATCAATTTAAAAAAAATCGCAATCAATTCCAATTTATTCGACAACTAGTTTACGATGCAGAATAGTTTGATCCCCAATTAATGTGAGCATGTAGGTTCCTTTTGTCAGCTTAGTTATGTCAATTTTTACGTCTTGATCTTTTAAATATTGTTTCAAAACAAGCACACCTTTGGCGTCATAAATCAATAATTCCATGCCTTTTGATTGACTCACTGTAATATAGGAGCTCGATGGGTTTGGGTAAATATGGGCGATTTGTTCATGATCCAGATCTGAAAGAGACAAATTATTGGCATTGTAAACAATTCGAGCAATGTTAGACGTATCTGTCCCACATCCCGGATTAGAAACAATGACGCGGTAATATCCAATGCTGTCCTGATAACTTATTGGAAGCGTATTGTTATTTCCAGTTACATTATTCCAATTAAGGGTATCTGTAGAATACTCCCACAAGTAATCAGTAGCATTTCCATAACCCTGAATTTCTAAGGTATCTAAATCATTCGCATCGCTTAAAATAGTGTCATTTAATAGACTCCCACTGATGGAATCGAAAGAACAATAATTGGTATAATACAAAACCATGGTGTCGTTATTGTGATTCGGATCATTGGCGTAGGATACATAGGTTTTAACTTCATAAGTATGATTGCATAAACTAAACGTAGTGGTATCAAATGCAAATAGCCATGTCGCGAACCCTCCTAACGTGGGTACAGAATCATATTGCTCATGTACTCCGTCCAGCAAATAACCAACATAGAAGTAAACCCCGAAAGAAGTTGGACTTCCTGAACTATTTTTAATACCAATTTTTACTGTGTTGGAATCATCACTGCATCCTACCGTTGTCCCAATATTGTTAGATGGCCAGGTCCATGGTGCAATATAAATGAGCTCTAAATCTTGCTGGGCATTTGAAGTAAAAAAACTGATGAAAAGGAATAAAGTAGCTATAAGTCTCATAAAAAGGTTAATTAGTGAATAAAATGATTAGTTCTTTGAAGATAGAAAAAATTTTCGAATCAATTGTTATTTTTGCACTCTATGGTAAATCAGGATCAGATAAAAGAACTTGACAAAAGAATTTCAGAACTGAATTCTTATTTAAAGATCGACGAGAAAATTGCACAGATTAGAGAAGATGAATTGAAGTCGCAAGACCCTCAATTTTGGGATGACCCTAAAAAAGCTGAGGAAATGCTCCGTGTAATCAAAGGCAATAAATTTTGGGTAGAATCCTACGAAAAAATGAAGCGAAATCTCGATGATTTGCAAGTCTTAATCGAGTTTCATGCGGAAGGTGAAGCTGACGAATCTGAAATTGATGAATTGTACCAGCAGACCATAAATGAATTAGAAGACCTGGAGTTGAAGAACATGCTTTCTTCAGAAGAAGATCAGTTGAATGCAGTGCTTCAGATTACGGCGGGAGCTGGAGGGACAGAATCCTGTGACTGGGCTTCTATGCTCATGCGAATGTACATCATGTGGGGTGAAAAACAAGGGTACAAAGTGAAAGAGATTAATTACCAACCTGGGGATGTTGCAGGGATCAAAACAGTTACTTTAGAATTCGAGGGAGAACGTTCATTTGGTTATTTAAAAGGTGAAAATGGAGTCCATCGTTTGGTTCGAATTTCTCCTTTCGATTCGAATGCCAAAAGACACACTTCTTTTGCTAGTGTTTATGTCTATCCATTGGTTGATGACTCTATTCAAATTGAAGTAAATCCAGCTGATCTAGAATGGGAAACATTTAGATCCGGAGGAAAAGGAGGGCAGAACGTAAATAAGGTGGAAACCGCTGTTCGATTGAGACATGGACCATCAGGAATCATTATTGAAAACTCGGAATCTCGTTCTCAGTTAGGTAATAAAGAAAAAGCCCTACAATTGCTTAAATCTCAGCTTTACGAAATTGAATACCGTAAGCGCATGGAAAAGCAACAAGAAATCGAAGCCGGCAAAAAGAAAATTGAATGGGGGTCACAGATTCGTAATTACGTAATGCATCCTTATAAATTAGTGAAAGACGTAAGAACAGGTCACGAAACTGCCCAAGTAGACGATGTTATGAACGGGGAAATTGATGAATTCTTGAAATCTTTTTTGATGACTTTCTAGATGTTTATTATCTAGAAACCATAATATTACCTCCGCGTTTAACTTCTCTTCCCAAGACATCAATACCTTTCACAATATAGGTTACCACTTGTTGTGGAACAGGGTTGCCATTGAAAGTACCGTCCCAACCCAATTTTTGGTCTGTAGTCTCAAACAACATTCGACCCCATCTATCAAAAATCTTGAATTCGAAGTCAGTCAATCTCGGACCCATTACACGAACAACATCATTTTGTCCGTTACCATCAGGAGAAAAGATATTTGGAATGTAAACCTGCATTTCTCCATCAACTGAAATGAGAACACTGTCTCTGTTTACACATCCATTTTCATCCGTTCCAGTAACATAATAATACGTCGTTTGCGAGGGTACGGCATATACACTATTACAACTAGACGACTGGCATTCTACGTAAGGCGTCCAAACATAATCGATTGCACCATCTGCCCACATGGTAACTTCTCCTCCTAATCCGGTAGTTTGATCATCTCCAGCAGTAATAATTGGAAGTTGGTATACGACAATGTTAATTGTATCACAAACGGTCCCACAAGCCGGATTAGTTAAACATACTTGATATTGTTCATTAGCAGGAGGTCCTAAATAAACGCAATCTGTCGTTGGACCATGATCCCATTGGATAATATCAGGAGGAAATATCCCATTGTTCTCTGCACAAATTAATACAGAATCACCGATACAAATAGAAGCAGATGAAGGAATATTAATTGCAGGATCAACATAAGTTGTCACGACTACGCAACTATCAGGGCCGGTACAACCATTCAATGTTTCACTTGCACAATAAGAAACCTGTCCAACAGTAAGCGTTGGTGTCATATTAGGCCCTGCGGCACCTGTACTCCAGAGAATCGTTCCTCCTAAGGTTGCAGTTGCAGTTAATGCCGTTGGCGTATCACCTGAACAATACGTTGTATCTCCAAAAATCCCAGGTTTTGAAGGCGTTGGTTTCACAATCACAGTTACCAGTGATGAATCTCCTGCACATGTACCGTTGTCTTCTTTTACATAAATCACATTTGATCCGATATTAAGATTTGAGGGGGTGTAAGATGTACCTGTAGCCAGTTGCATGCTACCGTTTGTCCAAATTATTGTACCACTTGGCGCAGGAGTAACGGTTAAAGGCGAAATTGCATCTCCATCACAATAAGTTGTTGTACCCACAACAGTAGGAGCGACAGGAATATTTAATATGGTGAGTACCACCTGATCCGTTGCTCCACCACATCCATCCGGAATTGAAAACTCTTGAGCAAAGATCGTTACTGTTGAAGTATATCCTTGAGCATTTGGATCGAAGGTGGTTCCATTGCCTATGGCTAAAGTCGTATCGCCAACATTTGCTGCATTGTCCCACCAAAAAATGGACCCACCATTCGATGAAGTTGCGGTAAGGCTATTCATTACATCCCCTAAACAATAGGTGGCACTTGACCCGATAGATACATTCGGCAAGGGGATTTCTGTAATTGTAGCATTCCCATATACATTACCCGGACATCCACTACCAACCACAGAAGTAGGAGAAACCATCCCTCCATTGCAAACAGTATACGTGTATGACATAGCATTTATACCTGTTTCTGTTACTGATCCGGTTGGCGTACTAAATGTGACATCAAAAGGTGGTGTGCCCGTAAAAGTAAAAGTTACTGGTGTGCAATCTCCTTGACAAATTGTAGCATCTCCCGAAACTGAAACGGAAACCGTATCATAGGTAGCAACATTTACTACATCGGTAACTACACAATTTGTCTGGTTATTCGTGATTTGAATCTCATATTGTCCGCCAGGATAATCCACTGTAACCCCATTCCAAACAGAGTCAGCTGGTCCGGCAGTTCCGGGAGGATTGGTAATATCCATCCACTGGTAAGAATAGGTAGTTGCCTGAACTCCACAATCTACCTGAAAGTTGTCCGAAATATCTCCATTAACGGTGCCAGCAGTAACATCAATCAATAAGTTTCCTGAAGGGTCAAAAACCTGGTAATAAATCTCCGCTCCAAAGACGCCGGCATAGTTAAAATTAATGTCTACATTGGCTCCATCAGGTAAGACCAAATCCGTAAATTCCTGCCATCCGGCACCACCACATCCAACATTTGGAGGGGAATAAGTACCAAAAAGGGTTCCGTTGACAATCACATCAATTTCCGATCCGGACCAACCATCACAGAATAAATCACCCATCATCAATACATAATTACATGAAGGAGGAACGTAAAATACCGCTTCAGATTCTAGATCTACTGTTGCACCCGGACAAACAGTCGTTTGAGAAGCAGAAGATTGAATTTCAAATCCAACACCAATTTCTAAAGTATCCGATCCCACACAACCTGTCACATCCTCTGTTTGAACGATTACAGTATGAATCCCAGGAGTTGTAAAAGTATGTTGCACTGTTTGTCCAGAAACCCCGTTTGGTGGAGGAGGATCAAAATACCAAGTGTAATTTACAATTGGGTAAAAAGAAAAGGTTGTGGTATTAAAATCCATCACCGTATTCTGACAATTCACTAAACTATAATCAATTGTATTTGAATTTGCTAAACATACCACTTGACTATTTGAAATAGAATTTGCTGTTGGAGTTGCTCCTGTCCATCCCCATTTGGCATTCGTTGCCCCTCCTAGATAAAAGGATAATGTTTGTAACATTGTTAAAACTTGAGGTACCCCATCAACAGTAACAGTTATCGTGTTCGCTCCATCATAATCAATTTCCACATTGTGGAATTGACCATCTTCAATATCCGAAACTCCTCCAATCAATGGATGTGGATTTGCAGGGCCTGTCATTGCGTAAAGATCATTACCCCCTCCATGAGTAATGCTCCCATCTTTAAAGAGCCCTAAATGGTCTACTCCATTATCATTGTTTGCACATCCACATTCTATGTGTGAATATCTTGTGTCAAATTCAACGTGCACTTCATTTGCGACACCTCCAATCCCAAGGCCCCATTTACCATTTCCAAGTTGGTAAGATCCACCTGCTTGCAAGGAAAATGCAACACCATCTCCACTAAAATTATCATCACCAAAAAGAACGGTAAATTTTAAATTGAAAGGGTTGGTAATATCGATATCTGTATTTTCATAAATTCCTCCAATTTTGTTTCCCAGAGCAGGTGTTAATTCATAACAGCCACATTGCGAACCCCAAGGAGTTGCATCACCAAGCGTATTAATCTGTCCCACCAATCCAGTTGGAACAAACCCTAAACTCAGTAAATAAAGTATGTAGATATACTTTTTCATTTGCTTTGTATCGTCTTAAATAAACGTATTTTAAAACGTTTCGTTGCTTCAAAGTACGTTAGGTCTGTGTTAAATGTTTCATTTATATAACGTAAATTTGACGAATAGGTTAAAAACAAATAGAAAAATATGGAATTGATACACAATCCTAGATGTTCTAAAAGCAGACAAGCCAAACAGTTATTAGAAGAAAAAGGAATTGCTTTTGAAGTAAGAGAATATTTAACGGATGAGCTTTCGGAAGAAGAATTGACAAGCATACTAAATAAATTAGGTAAGAGTCCGCAGGAAATCCTAAGAAAAGGAGAAGCGATTTTCAAAGAAGAATTTAAAGGCAAAGATCTTACTGATCAAGAATGGATCAAGGCCATGGTGGAAAATCCCAAATTAATTGAAAGACCAATTTTGATCAATGGAGAAAAGGCGGTTGTAGGGAGACCCCCGGAGGATGTTTTGAGAATTGTTTGATAGATATTTAGACAGCTCCTTCGTCGCTTACAGACACAAGATCGCTCGTTCCTCGCTTTAAGACTTTGACTTGATAGGATTTCACTGTAATTGCCTTTGGGCTTCGTAGGATAAAAGATCGCTTACTAATTTTGCATTTTTCATTATTCATTTTTCACTCAATTTCCCCTATATTTGCACAAATTTTAAAGGATGTCTGATAGAATTAGTACTTCAAATGCACCCAAGCCCGTAGGATTGTATCCTCATGCTCGAAAAGTGGGAAATCTTTTGTTTTTATCGGGAGTTGGACCTAGAGTAGCAGGTTCAGATTCAAATGATTCGGGAGTGCCTGGTTTGAAATTGGATCACAATGGGAATTTTGAAGAATTCGATTTTGAGGCGCAGTGTCGAAGTGTTTTTGACAATGTGAAGATCATTTTGGAAGACGCTGGATCATCCTGGGAAAATTTAGTTGATGTTACTGTGTTTTTGGTGCACATGAAAAGAGATTTCAAAGTGTACAACAAGGTATATGCTGAATATTTCAAAGACAATCAGCCTTGCAGAACAACCGTTGAGATCAACTCCTTGCCTACTCCAATTGCGATTGAATTAAAATGTATTGCTACGATAGATTAAAATTATGATAGGATTTGTTTTAAGAGGGATTTTAACCCTTTCATCTTTGTTTTTTACTTTCTGGTTTTTCTATACAGGATTCTGGGGATGGGGAATCACCATGATTTTCGTTTCTACCATTTTTGTATTGAGTTATTTCAGAAATGAGAACATCATTTTGGCTTTGAACGATATTCGAACTGGAAACACTGAAAAAGCCATTAAAAAATTGAACCGTATTAAAAACCCTAACTTTTTGATTCGTACTCAAAGAGCTTATTATTACTACTTGAGAGGTTTGTCTGGTGCGCAAACATTGACCATGGCAGAAACAGAGAAGTATTTTAGAAAAGCTCTTTCCATCGGTCTAAGAACTGAACAAGACCAAGCAGTTGCCAAAATGAATGTGGCTGCAATGTGCATGGGTTCAGGAAGAAAAAGAGAAGCAAAAGTTTTGCTAGCTGAAGCAAAAAAGCAAGACAAAAACGGAATACTTGCCGAGCAAATCAAAATGCTGAATCAGAGAATGGCTCAGACCGGTTCCAAAAATCAAATGCGTATGGCGCAAATGATGAAAGGGAAGAAGCCGAAGATGAGATAGTGCTGGAAGCACTATAGTTCCAAGTGGACTGTTCCAAGTTCCCAGTTAGTTGAAAGTCTAAAGCTGAAAGTCTAAAGTCTTTTTTCCGATGTCAAGACTAATTAGTTCCAAGTGGACTGTTCCAAGTACCAAGTTAGTTGGAAGTCGAAAGTCAAATTTGGACTAGGTGATATATTTAATTCGGACCTCGTAGTTCGTACTTCGTATTTCAATTCTTATCTTCGAGGGCTTATAATTTGAAAACCATGAAGATTTCTCTTGTTGCTTTGGCCTTTTTGTTGGGCTTTTGTTCTTATGCTCAAACTTTTTCCCATTCGGATTATGAAAAACAGGAAGTGGCCATTCCCATGCGAGATGGGGTGAAATTGCACACTACTATTTATTCTCCTAAAGATAAAAGTCAGAAATACCCAGTGATTATTCAGAGAACTCCGTATAGTTGTGCGCCTTATGGAGATGAAATGCCCAAAGTGATTCATTACAATGCTGAATTGGTGGCTTCCGGGTATATTTTTATTATTCAGGATATGCGTGGACGTTGGAATAGTGAAGGAACTTTTGAAAACACCAAACCACCCTACCATTATTGGGACAAAAAAGCTACGGATGAAGTGACCGACAGCTATGATACTTTTGATTGGATCAAGAAAAATCTGAAATCTTCTTTTAATGGGAATATCGGTCAAATCGGGAATTCATATTTGGGTCATACGGCAGTTGTAAGCGCTGTATCTGGTCATCCTAATTTAAAATGTGTATTGGGAATGGCGCCTGTGACCAATTTCTATTTTGAAGATTTCAATCGCTATGGTTTGTACGGATTGAATTATGCTCCTGTGATGGATGTTTTTGGGATTCAGAAAGAAAAGCCTACCACCAATTCCTGGTACAATGTGGTGAACAAAGAGTTTATGTACGATATTGAAAATGGGATTTCGGAAGACTATTACGCTTATTTTCTAAAGAAGAAATCACTCAAGAATTTAGATGCAGTCATTGATCCCTCCAATTTTTTCTGGAAAAACATTAAAGAACATCCCAATTATGATGCGTATCGCCAAAAAAGAGATTGGGTAGAATACCTGAAAAATGCCCAATGCGCTACCTTGATTGTTGGAGGATGGAATGATGAGCAGAATTTGTTCGGTATCCTGAATTCATTCATCAGAATCGATTCAACGGCTCCAAAGGCCAATGTGAAATTGTGTTTGGGTCCTTGGTCTCATGGTCACCCTCAAAGAAGAGATTCAGCTTATTATTTAGGCGATATTTTTTATGGATATAATTTGGCTGAAACCTATCAAAAAGAAGTCGAATTCAACTATTTTGAATACCATTTAAAAGGCAAAGGAAAAGAATTGCCGTTTAAGGCTCGAGTCTTTGATACAGGAACAAAAAAGTGGGTAGATTATCAAAAGAATCCTTTTCAATCGAATGAATATATCAGCTATTTCCCAAATGCCAATGGTAGTTTGACGAAAACAGCATCAGACCAGAAATTGTCTTTTTCTTACCTTTCAGACCCGAACAAACCCGTGCCTTATATCGAAGATGAGCAATTTGCGATCATGGCGCCCAAAAGATGGATGACCGACGATCAAAGACATTGTTCCAAACGACCAGATGTCTTGACTTTTACCAGTGAAACTATAGAGAAAGACTTGGTTATTCGAGGGAAAATTCAGGCTCTATTAAAGTTTGCTAGCGATCATCCTGATGCTGATTTGTATGTAAAAATTATAGATGTTTTCCCGATGGATCGAGCAAGAGAAAAAGAAGATTTGGAAGGAGTAAAAATGAATGGATATCAACATTTGGTAAGAGCTGGATATATCCGAGGAAGATTCAGAAACAGCTTTGAAAAACCAGAACCATTTGAAGAAAATATCAAAACTGAAGTTGAAGTACCTTTACTAGAAGTCTTTCACACTTTTAAGAAAGGTCACCGCATCATGATCCAAATTCAAAGCTCCATGTTTCCCTTATTCGATTTGAATCCTCAGAATTGGGTGGATAATATTTATCAAGCGGAAGAAAGTGATTTTGAGTCGGCCTGGCACACTGTTTTTAGTGAGTCGGAGTTTAGATTTCCGGTTGGGAATTAGTTTTGAATTAGTCGAAAGTCAAAAGCTGAAAGGAATTTTGAGGTTCCGTGTTCCGTGTTCCGTGTTCCGTGTTCCGTGTTCCGTGTTCCGTGTTCCGTGTTCCGTGTTCCGTGTTCCGTGTTCCGTGTTCCGTTTTTAAAAAAATACCAAGAACTATTCACAAGGAACTAGGAACAAGCCCCTTATTACAAAAAACTATTCACAAAGAACTCGGTACTAGACACAAGGCATAAATAACTTTAGAAATGAAAAAATCCCGGGGAAATCCCGGGATTTTTCTACCCAAATTCTTCGCGAATTGTTAATATGAACTGGGTAAACTTTTTCTCTTTCCCTGCGAATAACCCGGGAATTAATTCCCGGGTTATTCGGGACTAGAATTTTGGTTTAAGCCTCTTTTTGTGCTGGACTAAAAAGCTCTTTTACTTTTCTTCTGATAGAAAACAACCACTTTCTTTTCCAGATAATAACGATCAGCGTAATCAAGATTCCGGGCCAAGCGTAAGTCATGGCGACTACTACATTTAAAATCGCAGCCCAACCTGCTTCGAAACCAGATGTGGCTCTTTCAGAGAATTTTCTTTTGCTTGCTACCTCATCCAGATTCACACCTTCTTCATAAATAGTTAGATAAATTGTAGACATATTTACTTGGTTTTTCAAGTATCTCATTCTCCCTTCTTGCGCTTCAATTTCTTCTTGGATTCTTCTTAGTTTTTCTTCTGTGTCCAACACTTCCGCTACTGTTTTTGCTTTGGATCTCAGGATTTCTTCGTAGATCTTTTTTACTTCTTTCTTAGTTTTCAATCTCGTTTGGATGTCCACATATTCTTCCGTCACATCTTGAGAAGAAACACGCTTATAATCTACTTTCTCTCCTGTAAGGGAAAGCTCCATCAAGAGATCATCAAAATACAAGTTGGGAACGCGAATGGTGAGTTCAGAATAAAAGTGGTTGCGGTTTTTAGATTGGTTCATGTCGGAGATATAAGCTCCTTTTGTTTTTAGGATAGATGAAATTTTATTGGTCGTCATATCCACATCATCTACCTGAAATTTCATATTGGCTGTTTTGATGATTTTGGCATCAATTTCCATTTTAGGAACTTCCAAGTTTTTCTGATTAACAGGTTGCTCTAGTTTATCCAGATCTTTGCCTTCCTGGGCATAATCGGCGTGATTGGTGCCTCGAACCGTTTCTGCAGTCATTTCCATCGGAACATCATCCGAATAACCACCGGCTACATTTTCTTCAGCATAATCTTCGTTGGCTGCTGCTTTTGCTTCTGCCTTATTTTCATCTTTTGGAGATTCATTGTATCCCCCTCCGCAAGAAAACAGAACAACTACGATCGATAATAACAGTACTTTCTTCATAAGAGTAATTTTTAGATTAATAATTACTCCTCCGTACAAGGCTTATGAAATGTGGTTCAGGGATTTAACTTTTGTTAACAAGGGGGGGGCTAGTAGCAGTGATTAGTGGTTGATGGTTATTTTTTTGGGGGGAATGAAAAAAGCTATAGTGCTATTGTATTATATTTGTCAAATGAAAACCTTGCTTACATTTGTTCTCATTCTTTGGATTTTCTCCTCCTGTGAGAAAAACAGAATTCAAAAATTTGTTGTAGGAAAAGACTTAGGATATGATGTCCAATTAGTTGAATTACAATCAACATTAAAAGACACTATTGTTCCAAATGTGTATGGTTTACCAGACACAGTTCAAGTATCAGAATTGAATATTGATCTTGATAATGATGGTATTAGAGATCTTACTTTTAATGGATTTGTAGATGTAAAAAGAGTAGCAACAACTGTTAATTCCGATGATGGATTTGAAACAGTATATGGTTTTTTAGATCATTATAAGATTTATTTGAGTTCGATGAGCAACGTCAAACTTTCCTTTTTTGACGGTTCTGAGTACATCTACCGCGAGTTGATTGACTCTAGTTGGGATTTCTACGGTACTTTTCCAAGATTAACTGTAATCAGCAATTTCTTCTATAATTCTAATCCAGCCTTCGAAAAATTAAGTACGAATGCTACCGTCAAATATTTGTCTTGTGGAGAAAATGCGGCTGACTTAGATTTTGAAAATAATGAATCGATTTTTGTACTAGTTGATCAAGAATATTATGAAGGTGGATACATCTTCACGGGCAATGCATACAACGATAGTTTATTAGGAGGTCAAGAATATAAGGAAGCCAATATATACCAACCTGACCAAGGTCAAATAGCATACATTCCGTTTAAAATAAATAAATATGGTGATCTATATAAAGGTTGGCTAGAATTTCATGTATTCAATAACACTTATGTTTCTATTAGTAAAATAGCTTTAAGTAAATTCGCAAATGAATAGATATAACATAATTGCATTTCTTTTTATTCTCAATTTTTTAATTGCATGTAACAAAGAGAATACTGTTATCCTTACAGCTGGTAATATCGAAGGCCATTCAATATCCAACGCGAACTTAATTGCTAAAGATAATTCTTCTAATGGAGGAAGCCATCTTACTCTTGATCTAAACAATGATAATGAGATTGATATCATTCTCCAAACTAATGGGCGAAAAGAACCTTATTTCAACTATTCTACGTTTGAAATAGATTCGAACTATTTTATAAAAACCGAAATCATTAGACTAAATGACTCTTGTTATCTTCCTTATATTCCTGGAACAAAATATTACTACTATCATGAAATCCTAGATTATTTTAATTGGGGGTCTTTTGTAATACGAAAAAAAACTACATTAAATTTAAACGTAGACAGTTTAAGCCAAGGTAGTTTCATTAGAGGTTATACTGCTGTAATGTTTGATGAAGGAGAATCAGTTTCTCCAGATTTAGAGTTTGGTAGACCTGCAACAATGGTAATGATTAATTATGAATTTCAAAAAGGGTACGACTTTGACACAACTTGGAGTTCTCCTGGCGACACAATTAATAACTATGTGAATTATTATCAAAGACAAACTGGCACAAAAGACACTTTGGATCAAATCTACATTCCATACAAAATAATAAAACCAGAAGGTAAATATGTTGGCTGGATTAGTTTTCATATCTCCAACATCAATCAAATAAATCTAGAATACACTACTTACAAGTATCTAGAAAAAAAATAGGAAATTAGATCAATAAAAAAAGCCTTGCCGAAAATCGACAAGGCTTTACAATATCTAATTAAGAATCCGGATTATGCCTCTTCCGGAGTGTCTGAATCTTCTTCTAAAACTTTCTTAGGTCTAAGCATATCGAAAGCACCTAAAGTTACCCAGTAAGGAACTGCTACAGTTGCCAAGAAAAACAATACCCAAAACGCTAGAAAGAGTATGAAAAAAAAGATTGCGATACCAAATCCTGTCATCTTATTTTATTTAAATTTGTTCGAAATATTGCCGTAAAAATAATAAAATAATCAAATAATAAAAATAATTATGGAGTACAGAATTGAAAAGGATACGATGGGCGAGGTAAAAGTACCTGCAGACAAGTATTGGGGAGCTCAAACTGAAAGATCCAGAAACAATTTCAAAATTGGACCGGAAGCCTCTATGCCTCTGGAGGTTGTCCGCGGATTTGCCTACTTAAAAAAGGCTGCAGCTTATGCCAATTGTGAGTTGGGTGTACTACCACAAGAGAAAAGAGATTTGATCGCTCAAGTTTGTGATGAAATTTTAGCTGGAAAATTGGATGATCAGTTTCCATTGGTTATCTGGCAAACTGGTTCGGGTACTCAATCCAATATGAACTGCAATGAAGTAATTGCCAACAGAGCACACGAAATTGCTGGAAATAAAATTGGAGAAGGCGAAAAATCTTTACAACCAAACGATGATGTGAATAAATCTCAGTCTTCCAATGATACTTACCCCACAGGAATGCATATTGCCTGCTACAAAATGATTGTAGAAAAAACCATTCCTGGCGTAGAGCAATTGAGAGATACTTTGAAGAAAAAATCGGTGGCATTTAAAGATGTGGTGAAGATTGGTAGAACGCACTTGATGGATGCAACACCATTAACTTTAGGTCAAGAATTTTCAGGATATGTTTCTCAGTTGGATCATGGAATAAAAGCAGTAAAAAATACTTTGGCTCACCTTTCTGAATTGGCTTTAGGAGGAACAGCAGTGGGTACTGGATTGAATACTCCAGAAGGTTATGATGTTACGGTGGCAAAATACATTGCAGAATTCACCGGAATGCCTTTCGTAACTGCAGAAAATAAGTTTGAAGCTTTGGCTGCTCACGATGCTTTAGTTGAGTCGCACGGAGCCCTGAAACAATTAGCAGTTTCACTGAATAAAATTGCCAACGACATTCGTATGATGGCTTCAGGCCCAAGATCAGGAATTGGAGAGTTGATTATCCCTGCTAATGAGCCTGGTTCTTCAATCATGCCTGGAAAAGTAAACCCAACTCAAGCAGAAGCCATGACCATGGTATGTGCTCAAGTAATGGGGAACGATGTTGCTGTTACCATTGGTGGAACTCAAGGTCATTACGAATTAAACGTATTCAAGCCGATGATGGCTTACAATGTTTTGCAATCGGCAGAATTGATTGGTGACGCTTGTGTTTCTTTTGACATTCACTGTGCTCAAGGAATTGAACCAAATTACGAGAGAATTGATGAATTGATGAATAAATCCTTGATGTTGGTGACTGCCTTGAACACAAAAATAGGATACTATAAAGCAGCAGAGATTGCGAATACAGCGCATCAAAATGGAACAACTCTTAGAGAAGAAGCGGTAAGATTAGGTTATGTTCCTGCTGAAAAATACGACGAATGGGTAGACCCTAAGAAAATGACGGGAGCACTTTGAGTTTAGAATTTAGAGTGTAGAATGTAGAATTTGCTTTTTAAGTACGAATTACGAATATTGAGGGCTGGAGTTTTTCTGGCCCTTTTTTTGTTTTTGGTGTAAGGAGTTGGAATTGTTTTCGTTATGTATTGAAACTATTACAAAACTGTGATGAAAAAAATTATTTTGATCTTATCTATTTTACTGGGTTTGAATGTTTCGGCTCAGTTGCCTGATGGATCTACTGCTCCGAATTTTACTTTAATTGATATTGTTGATAGCAATTCTTACACTTTGTATGATTATTTAGATGCGGGTAAAACTGTTTATATCGACATTTTTGCAGCACATTGTCCTACTTGTTGGAGTTATCATCAAACACATACTTTAAAAGATCTTTATGACGCTTATGGCCCCAATGGAACAGATGAAGTCATGGTATTAGCCTTGGAATACGATCAGTATAATTCTTATGACGCTTTTATTGGAGTTGGACCTGCCTGGGTGACTGCTGGAGATTGGATTACAGGAACACCCTATCCCATTTTTAACGTAGAAGATCCAGATCGAACCATTTTCACGGATTATCAAGTTCCATATTATCCCTTGGTTTATAAAATTTGTCCGGATAAGAAAACAGAATGGATATCTACTTCCTTGAATACTTCTCAATTGTATCAAAAAGTTCAGGATTGTCAAACACTTTCAATTGAAGAAGAAATATTAGCTGGAAAAATCTATATCGATCAATTAAATAAGAATTTGATCATTGAAAATTACGATCAAGTTCAGTCAATCGAGATCATTAATCTACAAGGACAAAAAATAAATTCGATCCAAAGTGTTACTTCTGGAACAATCGACATTCATACATTAGAAACAGGCATATACATTTTTCAAATGAATACAGAACAAGGCCCTGTGGTGCGAAAACTATTCATGAATTAGTATTAATCTTAGCGCAACGAGTGAAGGGTGGCGATATTTTGTCACCCTTTTTTCTGTCTACTTATAGGGTTTGAATCTACCTTTTAATTTAGAAGGACTTGTTTCCCGAAAAATAATGAAAGCATCGAATTGATTCTTCTGGACAGACTGAGTTCTGTAATATTTATAACCTTTTATGGAAGAAGTTCCATAGCCCGCGCCAATATGATTCATTTTCATTTTATTGATGGCATTGAAATACCCTTCAGGAATAAAATAGATATCCGCACTCATATTCTTCATTATATAAGCAACTTCTTTTTTAGATACTACCTGCTCAGTAAACTCTTTCATCTTAGGTTTTCCGTCAATTAAATCCAAAGCATTGAACGTTCCTTTGAAAAAATCCAAGCCAATACAATAGTAGTCTGAATGGATTAACTCACTCAAATAATAGCCACCATATTTCCTATGATAATTGGAGCTTTTATAATATTGATGCCTTCTTGAAACATGAGCATTGTGCGCGAAATAAATGCCTTTTTCCGTAGAGTTTTCATCAAGATGAATCTTAATATTTTGAGCCATAACACTATCCCTGAAATTACTTTTCGTTCTGAAATCTTTTAAACTTTTAAAATAAATCCATTGATCCATATCTCTTATCAGTAGTTGATCACGATCATCTTGGCTTCTCAACAAACTTGTTTTGATTTCGCTCCAAATTTGTTTCAGTTTAGCAAACTTTATGGAATCTTTATCAATTGTAAATTGGGTCGTATCAAAGAGTTCATATAACTCCTTAAATTGTGACGAATCATGAATCAAATGCTCCCTGATCTCATTTTTTACATCGAATAACATTTGACTATCCACTCCAACAAATTTGAGCTTATTTGAATTGGTTTCATTAAACTTTCGCATCCATATCAATATTCTTCTAAATTCTTCCGTATTCCAGGGCCAGAGGTATATATGAGTCATAGCGGAATCTATATGAATATTATCTCCATTTACATATCGATTGGCATCCATACAAGCTATACCATCAGCCTCAAGGAAAAAAGTATTGTAATTATGGTGTTCAACTAGATATTTGAAAATTCTCAAGCGCATGGTTGTGAATTCAGATGTTCCATGGGTTGATTCTCCTAATCCAATCACCCTCTTAGAAGTAAAAACACTATCCAGCTTATTGAGGTCTGAATTATTCTCAGAAAATGGATCAATAGAATAAATTTCAATTTGATTAAAACAAATGACAGTTAGGATGGAAAATGAAAAAGCTAGGATGGATTTATACATTTTTTGTTTTATTGAAATAATAACTGAAGGGAATATTGTTACAACAAATTTGAAAAAAAATCATTTTCCGTGAACCGATCCTTTTTATCTTGGATACTTACTTTAGAATTCGAATTCATTTTTTATTAATGAAGACTAAAGCAACATGAAACAAATCGTAATTATTTTAATCGTATTCAGCCTCAATCTTGTATTTGGACAAAAGGCTATGAAAATCATTTCTCCAGCAATTAAAATGGAATCGGATGAATGGTACAATGAACAAATGAAATTATGGAAAGCAAAAATTGATGCAGAACCATCCAATGAGGAAGCCTGGTACAATTATTTTCGAGCTTGTAATTACAGTAGATCTTGTGGGAGAGATGAATTGATCGAAATAGCGGAAGATGCCAACAAGGCGATTCCACAATCTTTCAGTTACTATTATATGATGAATAAACTAACTTCTGGAAATAACAGTTATTTAGATTCTGCATATGCGAAAGACCCAAGTAATACAGATATCTGGGAAGGATTATTGGTAAGAGCTATCACAAATGGAGACAAGGCTAACGAAGTACTATTTGCCGAGAAATTATTTAATTCTGATGAAGAAGATATTAGTTTATATCATTGGGGCTATAATATCTTAAGTTCTTTGGAGCAAAATGCAATTCTTTTTACCCACGGTGACAACGACACTTTTGGAGCCTGGATCTTGCAGGCAGCTAAAAATATCAGGACAGATGCGCATGTAGTCAATACATCTTTATTAATGGATAGTACTTATTGCAACAGATACTGGAAATTGTTTGTTCCAAATGAAAAGTGGGTTTCAATCCAAAATTATTACACAGATAACAAAGTAGATTGGGATAATGGACATGCCTATATTCAATTTTTAATGAAAAAATTTGCTGAATCGGGTCGTGCAATTCATATGACTGTTGCAACTCCGGATTATTACAAATCAGAATTCGAAGAAGAAGATTTGATCTTAACTGGACTTACATTCAAATACGACCCAAGTCATAAAACATCTTCAATTGCTAGTTTAATCAAGAATTTTGAATCGGTTTACAAGTTAGAATATGTAGAGCAACGCTATTTCTCTAACATTTGGGATAATAAGGCAAAAAACATGGCCAAAACCTATCTTACTGGGTTGATTAAATTATACGTGCATTATCAACAAACTGGAAATACAGAAAAAGAAGCTTGGGCAAAACACCTCATTCAAATTATTGAGCCCAATCCTATCACATTAGGAATATATGGCGATTTCATTGAATCAGAAACAGGTGTGAAACCAATTGAATTTAATGGGTTATGGATTAAAACAAAGAATTATTTTAAAAAATTCAGCCAGCTTTCAGAGAATCTTTATGCATCAAACATGGAAGAGACGAATTGGGAATACCGAATATTTCTGGATGATTTGAAAGAAAATAACCCAAAAGCCTATGAAAAATTCAGACCAGATAGTACCCTCTTCACAAAATCATACAAAGAAGCTTTTTTAGAACCAATGGAAAGAATGTATCACTGGCATCCAGCATATGATGAATACCCAGTTGTTAATATATCTAAAGAAGCGGCAACCGAGTATTGCAAGTGGTTAACTTCACAATGGAACAACGATCCTAAACGAAAATTTGACAAAGTAGAATTCATTTTACCTACCGAAGACCAATGGGAAATGGCCTCGGGTGAACCACAACAAATTCAAAATGCAGAAGGTTGTTATGTAATCAATGGCTATTTGAAGGATAAAGATGGGAGAAGATATTACGATGATGGAGGATTTTTTATGGTAAAAGTTGATTCCTATAATCCGAATTCAACAGGACTTTACAATACCTATGGAAATGTTTGTGAAATGATTTCGGATAAGAGTCAAACCAAAGGTGGAGGATGGGATACAGAATACAATGATTTCAAAAAATCAAGTCATTTTCAGTCTGCCCCACATCCAACAGTAGGATTTAGAGTTTTCATGAAAGTAATACAGAAATAGGTGAATGTTTATTCTCAAGAATAGATACAAACTCTCTGATGAGGACTTAGTCCAGCTCATCTCAAAGCAACAAGATCACAAGGCCTTCGAGGTCATCTACGAGCGATATCATCAGAGAGTGTTCACTTATTTTCTTAGATCCACTCAAAATCAAACCACTTCAGAAGATCTGTTACAAGAGTTATTTTCTGGACTTTGGGAGAAAGCTTATCAGTTTAATCCCAAATACAGTTTCAGACCTTGGTTTTACACCATGGGATCCAATCTGATGCGGAAACACTTTAGAAATCCTGTCATGGTGGATTTGGAGGGAAATCACATCGAACAAGCAGCAGAGGAAACGCCTATTTCTCAATTATTAGACAAGGAAAAAACGGCTGAAATACATCAGATTAACGAACAACTTCCGGAGCATTTAAGAGAAGTGTTTTGGTTGCGAATCATTGAAGAATTTTCGGTGAAAGAAGTGGCGGATATTGTTCAAATTCCAGAAGGCACCGTGAAATCAAGATTATCAAAAGCCATTCAATTGGTTAAAGAATATTTCAATACTAACAATTCAAGTTATGAAGGAAAAAATAGAACTTTGGGCTAGTTTGTACAGTTGGGAGGATCTCAACTCGGATCAGCAAATTCTAGTAGGAAATGAGTACGGTAAAGAAGCTTATGAAAAACTACATCAGAAGCTGATTTCTTTTAAAAAACTAGATCGTCCGTCAGATGATGTGACAGCGAAAATATTGGCTATTCCTCAGAAAAAGAAAAACAGAATCCTTCCTTTTATTTCTGGAATTGCTGCAGCCTTATTGATTGGTTTTTTTATTGGATCCTTGAGTTTTCCTAAAATTGTCGAAATAAAGGAAAAGGTGAGTGATCGAGACACCATTTTCAAGACTCAGATTGACACTGTTTTTATTGCTCAAATGGATACCATTATACAAGAAAAAATCAAGTATAAAAAAGTAGTTAAAACCGAATACGTCAAGGATGAAATTGTTGTAAATGATTGTTATTCTACCCCGACAAATCTATCTCCAGATTACAAAGTTCCAGTCCCTAAATATGAGGTCCCATTGCCAAAAAATGATTTTTCATACAATGAAGAAGAGTTTGTAGTACATGTGGACCAAGAATATTCGGATATTTTGAAAAGGTAAGTTGCTTTAATAAGAATACCAACATTCATCTTTATTTCATGCAATACATGAATAAGAATTAAAATTATCTGTTTATTTTTCAAGCAATTAAGAAATAAACAGCATGCGATATTTATTCCTTCTTATTTTTATTACAAGCGCATTTCCTTTGCTCTCGCAAGATCTGAAGATGGTGGATAGTCTGACAATTGCCTTAAAATCAGCTAAAGACCTAGATACAAAAGATAAAATTATCGGCGAGTTGTTTTGGGAGGTCGTTTATTCCAACCCTATGGATGCTGTTCAATATGCAGAAATGCAAAAGAAGCTTTTTGATGAAAGCAAGGATTACTATTACATGTCTGGGTATTACAACAAATTAGGTACGGTCTATTATCTCATGTCTGAAATGGACACAGCCCTTTATTTGTACAAGAAAAAGATTGAATACGATGAAAAAGAAGGGGATCTCAATTCAAAAGTTGGAACTTTATTCAATATTGGAACTATTTATCAATCACAAGGGGAATACGGAAAAGCCAGAGATGCTTTTGATAAAGTACTATCACTTGATTTAGAATTGAATGATACTGGTGCGATCATTTCAGATTATGACATCATAGGGGTCAATTATTTTTATCAAGAAGATTTTGTAAAAGCTGAAGAATATTTATTCAAAGCTTATAAAATGATCCAAGAGACTGGAAATGTGAAAAGTATCACTACAGTTTTAGTTGATATAGGAGAATTGTATAGAGTACAACATCAGCTAGAAAAAGCCCTAAAATATCTATTGGAAGCCGATAAAATTGTAAGAAAAGGCCATAACAAACAGGAACATTATACTGTCCTCAACAATATGGCATTAATTTATGATTCCATGGGAGATCTCCAAAAAGCCATTGATACGCATAAAAAAGCGATCAAAATTGCAAAAGAAGGTGGATACGATCGTGAAACAGCGACATCCATGAATAATATTGGATATATCTTCATGATGAATAATCAACCCGATAGCGCATTAGTCTATCTATTTCCTGCACTTGAAATAAAAAAAGAAAGTAGTTCTCCAAGGAGTTATTGTTTAACCCTATCTAATATTGGGAATTCCTATCAGAAAAAGAAAATGTATTCCAAAGCCATACAGTATTTTCAGGAAGGAATAGAAGTTTCCCGAGAATATGAATTAACATCAGCCTATGCAGCTTTTAATATTTACAAAGCCTCTGCTTTAATCGATAATGGCAATGTTCTAGAAGCAGCTAAGCATGTATCGATTGGTTTGGAATTAGCCAATGCCGAAGGGAATATAGAAGAAATGATTACAGGTAGGGAAGTTTATGCACGTGTTCTTGCAGGCAAAGGAGATTACCGAAGAGCATTTTATATGTACAAGGAATTTCATGAGATGAGCGACAGTTTATTGGCTATAGAAAAAGCAGATGAAGTAGCCAAAGCAAATAGCCGATACGAGTCCCAAATAAAAGAGCAAAAGATTGAATTACTTAACAAGGAAAATAAGATAAAAGATGATGAGATCTTAAGAGAGCAAGAAATCAACAAAAGAAAAACTGCCGAGAATCAGAGAAAGCAAATAATGATTTACGGATCTATCGTCGGAATCATTTTAGTGTTAATTGCTGCTTTTGTTTCCTTTAAGGCTTATCGAACAAGTAAAAGAGCCAATCAAAAATTAGCAGAAAAGAATGCTGAAATACAAGAACAAAAGGAAATAGTTGAAGAAAAGAATGCTGAAATTTTAGATTCTATAACTTATGCTAAAAGATTGCAAGAAGCCATTTTGCCACAAAAGAAAGTGATCTTAAAATGGCTCCCTAATAGTTTTGTGCTTTACAAACCCAAAGACATCGTTGCGGGTGATTTTTATTGGATGGAGAACATGGGCGATACTTTGTATATCGCTGCTGCGGATTGTACTGGACATGGGGTGCCCGGAGCCATGGTTTCCGTAGTTTGCTCAAATGCATTAACCAAAACATTATTGGAAGAAAAAATAAAGGATACTGGAAAAATTTTAGATCGAACTAGAGAATTAGTAACAGATCAATTCGGAAAGTCTTCGGATGAAATCAAAGATGGAATGGATGTTTCTTTAGCAGCCATCAACTTCAAAACAATGGAATTGAACTGGTCCGGTGCACACAATCCCATTTGGATCATTCGAAAAGGAGATAAAGAACTTGAAGGACAAATTCAAAATACCATCAGCATTACAAAAGATGAAAAAAGTGAATTTGTGTTACATGAAATCAAAGCGGACAAACAACCTGTTGGAAAATACGATATGGCTTCAAATTTCAACTCCAATTTAATCAAAATAGAAAAAGACGATACGCTTTATTTGTTTTCGGATGGTTATGCGGATCAATTTGGAGGCGAAAAGAATACATCAAAAGCAGGAGGAAAGAAATTCAAATCCGCCAATTTTAAAAAGCTACTTTTAAGTCTACAATCCGAACCGATGGAAAAACAAAGAGAGCTTATAAACGATCAATTTGAGCAATGGAGAGGAGATTTGGAGCAGGTGGATGATGTTTGTGTGATTGGAGTGAGGGTTTGATTTTTAATATTCCATTTGGTTTTTGATATGGCGGTAAAATAAAAAAGTCCGGATTGCTCCAGGCTTTTGCTCCCCCTCTTGGGCTTACCGAAAGCATTCTACTAAATCTCCACTTCGCTACAATTAAGTTTCATAGCATCGGCACAGGTGAACCAAGGACCCTCTGATTAACAGTGAAATTCTCCTAAAAATTTTCCAACCACTACCCCCCTTACAAACTAAGTGATACAGCGATTTATTGTCGATTTTTGTTATTTTAATTAATACCGATTTTAGCCAATTATATCCGTTTTTGAAGTTAAATCCGACCACAAAACCCGACCACACACGAAACTATATTTTCATTTATCTACCGATAAAAAAAGTATATCGTTTC
>JAWKMJ010000022.1:0-55088 GCA_041392305.1 Crocinitomicaceae bacterium | reverse complement strand
CAGCATAATGACTGGAGGTAATGAAATTCCCATTGGTATAATCAAACCAGAAAACACCATCTGAAGTTTTTCCTGCGGGCAAGATGGCTCCTCTGTTTTTAAATGAGACGGAAACGGACTTCCCTTTTGTAGCCGTCGTCAATATTTCCATCATGGTGCTTTTTTGAAGATTTTTAGGCGAATACAGGCCATATTTACTGTCCGACCCCACCGTTTTCACCTTGGAATCTCCCACACAATTGATCACTTCTTTTTCTTCTCTGGAATACCAGGCATTCCCTACAATTCCATTTTCAGAAGGCGTAAAACCTGTATAAATACTTGCGTGTCCGGGTCCGGTAAAAGTTGGAACATAGTTGTAGTGTGCATCCACACAATTCATTCCTTTCATCAATCGCTTGAATCCATTTTCTCCAATTCGATCTTTGAATCGAATCAAATAATCGTAACGCATTTGGTCTACGACAATTCCAATCACCAGCTTGGGTTGTTTTTGGGAAAATGAAAATAAGCTGATGAAAATACTTGCTGCTAAGATTGTTGTTTTCATTGCTTTTTGATTTGTTTGAAATAGTCTTTCAGATAGTCTTCGTTTGCTATTCCTTTGGTGCTGATCTCCACTAATTTGGGTCGACCCGTTTCTTTGTATGTATAAATTTCCTCCATTTTGGATTCCAGTGCTTCCAAACTCTCTATCAATAGGTATTCCAAATTGAAAGCTTTGGCGATATACTCCGCAGAGGCGTGTACCGGACTTGCCACAAAATGTTTTTCTAAGGCACCTGTAGTTCCGGGTCCGTCGATAATTTTAAAGATGCTTCCTCCAGAATTATTGATTAAAAACACTACCAAATTTGGCTCTAAATAATCGTTCCAAAAAGCATTGGAATCATAGAAAAACGAAATATCTCCAGTAATAAAATTGATCCATTTTTTCTTGTGCATATAAGCACAACCTACCGCCGTTGAAGTAGATCCATCAATTCCCGATGTTCCTCGATTGGCAAAGTATTGCACGGTTTTCACAGGATCAAATAACTGACAATAGCGCACCACCGAACTATTCCCCATTTGCAAAATAGAATCTTCAGGAATGAAATCCAAAATGGTGTAAAAAGCCGTCAAATCGCAATAAGGCATCGACTTCAGAACCTCAACTTGATGATCCTTTACCAAATAATCAATTTGCTTCCAAAGCGGACCAAACGACACGTCGCCCGGTTCGGTTTTTTGATGGACAACTGATAAAAATTTACTGGGTTCGGTATTGATTACGTGAGTCAATGACATGAAGGAATCCATGTAAATATTCTCTCTACCTAAATTCCATTGGAACTTGGGTTTGTGATCTCTAAACAGTTTTTTAATTTTCTTCGAAACAATCGGTCCACCAATTCGAATCAATAAATCAGGAACAAATTCCTCCACCTGATCCATATTGATGGAATTCAAACTACGGTCGATACAATGATTGAATCTATCCGAATACAAATTCGAAGTATTCTCAACTAAGACCGCCACATCAGGTCTGGAAGCCAGTTCATCTAACAAATGATTCAAGTATTCGTCTTTGTGCATCAAACCACAAATGATCATTTTCTTTCCTGAAGCATTCCAGAGATCCAGCAGTTCTTTTTCATCTTTCAGAGCCACTTCCTGATCATTCTTCATCGTTTTGAAGGATCTGTAAGATGTGGGTTGTTCTGTTTTCCCATACAAAGGTTCTTCCAGAGGAATGTTGATATGCACCGGACCTCTTTCTCCGTTCACCGCTTCCGAAATGGCCTCAGAAACAATTCTGGAACACCAGTGAATATTCAATTCATCCTTTGGATCCAAAGGCAAGGAATAACTCGACTGCACATAATTGCCAAAGATATTTTTCTGATTGATGGTTTGTCCATCCCCTTGTCCGATCAAGTATTCGGGTCTGTCTGCTGTCACCACAATTAAGGGAATATTCTGATAATAAGCTTCCGAAATAGCAGGAGCATAATTCAAAGCAGCGCTTCCTGAAGTACAAACCAAGCACACAGGACGTTTCAACTGTTGGGCCATTCCCAAAGCAAAAAATCCAGCCGATCGCTCATCCGGAATCACCACCGTTTCCATCTTTTTATCCCCACTAAAAGAAACCACCAAAGGCGCATTCCTAGAACCAGGAGAAAAAACAGCCTTATCGATCCCGTTTTCCAACAGAATACCCAGTAATATGTTTACGTGTCCGTGATCTGAAAACATGCTTTTAATGAATAATGAAAAATGAAAAATTAACAATGGTAATTCCGAGTACCCAATTCTTCATTCTCAATTTTTAATTCTTAATTATAAAACGTTTTCCCTTCCTTCACCATTTGCTTCATCAAATAGCTTGGTCGGTAGCGGTCTTCTCCAAATTTATCTTGAAGATCTTCTAGGTTGGCCAATACCTTTTCCAAACCAATTTCATCAGCCCATTTTAGCAGCCCTTTTGGGTAATTTACTCCTTTGGTCATCGCCAAATCTACATCTTCTATGGAAGCAATATTCCAGAAAACCGCGTCTACGGCTTCATTGATCAACATGCACAGAATGCGATCCATTATTTTCTTTCCTAAAACCTCATCCTTATTGGGTTGTGGTTGAACTGCTCCTTCTGAATAATCGTAATAGCCACGACAAGATTTTCTTCCCAAATACCCTGCTTCACTATGTCTTTTCTGTGTAAATGAGGGCTTGTATCTTTGATCGTAATAGAAAGAAGCAAAAACAGTTTCTGTTACCACATAATTCACATCATTTCCAATGTAATCCATCAAAGTAAAAGGTCCCATTTTGAATCCACCCAATTCGGTCATTGCCCAATCGATGGTAGCAAAATCAGCCCATCCTTCTTCATAAATTCTTAACGCTTCCCCGTAAAATGGTCTGGCTACTCTGTTTACTATAAAACCTGGAGTATCCTTTACAATTGCAGGCGCTTTTCCCCAGCTTTCCATCAGTTTTTTACATTCATCAGCCAAACCTGCTTTTGTTTGTACTGCGGGAACCACTTCAACCAAAGGCATCAATGGAGCTGGATTGAAAAAATGGAGTCCGACCATGCGCTCCGGATGTTCCAAAACCGAACCAATCGAAGCAACAGAAAGTGAAGAGGTATTGGTCGCTAAAATGCAATCTTCCGGTACCACGTCCTCCAATTCTTTGAAGATGATATGTTTGATATCTATATTCTCAACAATGGCTTCGATGACCAATCCGCATTCATCAAAAGAGGCTAAATTGTCAATAAACTTTACTCTTGAAACAATAGCGTCTGCCTCCTCTTGTGTTTTTTTCCCTTTCTCAACCAATCGATCCATGATGGATTTCAACTTTTCTCCGGCTTTGTAGGCTTGCTCCGAGTTTTTATCATATACCAAGACATGGTGTCCTGCTGTAGCTGCAACCTGAGCTATTCCTGAGCCCATGGTTCCACATCCAACTACTCCAACTTTTATCATCTTATTCTCCTTTAAATTCTGGTTTTCTCTTTTCTAAAAAGGCATTTACACCTTCATTGTAATCATAGGATTTCCCTGCAGCAGTTTGCAATTCATCCTCCAAAGCCAACTGACTCGTTAAATCATTTGTCAGCGCCTGATTCAAAGCTCTTTTCGTTAATCCAAGACCTTTTGTAGGCATGTTTTCCAAATAAGCTGCCATTTTTTCTACTTCAGCTTCGAAGTCAGCATCGGCTACATATTTGTAAATCATACCCATTTTCTCGGCATCCTGAGCACTTACTTTCTCACCCGTCATCATCAATGCGCTAGCTTTTGCCATCCCGATTAATCTTGGTAAAGTATAAGTTCCACCTGAATCTGGAATCAAACCAATTTTAGAAAATGCCTGGATGAAACTTGCTGATTCGGTTGCAATGGTAATATCGCAAGCAAAAGCAATATTCGCTCCGGCTCCAGCAGCCACTCCATTAATTCCGGCAATGATTGGCTTTTCAATTTTTCTCAATCTTTCAATAATTGGATTGTAGTGTTGAGAAACAATCGTCGATAATTCTGGTCCATTTGGATCAATCGCTTCAGCCAAATCCTGTCCGGCACAGAAAGCTTTTCCTTCCCCTTTAATCACAATGCAACGTACATTGGCGTCCTTTTCACATTCGTCCAATCTAGACTGCAGGGCCAAAGCCATTTCTCGGTTAAAACTGTTAAACACACTCGGCCTGTTTAGTGTAATCCAGGCTGTTTTTCCTTTAATTTCAAATAGTATAGAATCCATGTTTTTAAGTTCAAAATGCAAAATTCAAAGTGCAAAATGGTATCTCATCCGCATTACTAACTTTGCACCTATAATTATAGTTCGTATTTTTTTATCAACCCAATTGCTCTACTTCAAATAGAATAGAACCCATATTTCTTAGTTCAAAATGCAAAATTCAAAGTGCAAAATGGTGAGAAATCCTCATTTTTCACTTTGCATTTTGCACCTTGCACTTTGCACTTATAATTATTCTTCATAATTCTTAATCAGTTCATTTGCTCTGCGTATCATTTCTTCTCTTACTTCTTTCGGTTTGGTTACTTCGATTTGTCCGGCGTAACTTAGGAAAGTTCTGTAGAGTTCTTCTGATTCGTAGACAATAATAGAAAATGTTGCTCTATTTTTTCCTTCTTTGATCAATTTCTGTGAGGAATGTAATGGTTGGGAATTGATGTATTTCGCCGCGACTGCATCCGCTTTAAAAAGTACTTCAACAGGTTCTTGATCTCCTGAGGTAATTCCCATGGCATGTTTGAAGAATTTTTTGGCGTTAAAATTAGGTGCACCTAAATAGGTTTCTTCCAATACTTCCACCTGATCCATTCGATCCAAACCATAAGTGATTACCGCTTCTTTGGAGAGGTCATACGAGATCAAATACCATCTGTTTCTGTATTCCTTGAGTAAATAACCCACAACCCTTCTTTTCTTCTTTTTTCCTCCTTTGAAATTTTGGTATTCAAATTCTACAATGTTTTTAAACTTGATCGCATTTAAAAGTGCATTGATATATTCTTGTCCCGACACCGAAGGCGCGCTTTCAAACTGAATAATGCTCTCTTCCTCTTCGGAAAAATTTTGACTTACACTTACTTTATTGATGATTTTGTCCAAGGTGGATCCAAACTGACGAAACATTTGAACATCCTTAAACTGGAAAAGCGTTTCTGCCGCAAACCGAATGGATTCCAAATCATCTTCATTCAAAGGCACATCATTAATGCTGAATTCTGGATCCTCGTAATAATAGCCTTTCTCTCTTTTGGAATATTTGATGGGAGCATCGTGTTCCATTTTCATGGCAAACATGTCCTTCTCAATGGTGGAATCACAAATATGTTCGCCTACAGTACTTCCAAAAAGCGCATCTTCGCAGGCTTGACGCAGATCTTGCTTTGTTGGAAAAGGCTTGTATTTGTTCTTCAGGCATCGATCTATGATACGATATCGGATCAATGCATTCTTAATATGTGGCATTTTAACTTTTTTAAGAAGTTTTAAAAATAGTAAATATTAATTTTGCAGTATGAAGAATGCGTTAAGTACATTTTTATTTCTTTTCATTTCCTCCATCGGGATGGCCAATGGTGTGGAAGATAGTTTGGTTTCAACTACCGACTCTTCTTCCCTGGATCTTGCTAAGTTAGAGCATATTGAAGGTTCTTGCTTGGGTACCCAATACAAATGGGGAGGAGAATCGATGGAAGGATTTGATTGTTCAGGATTTGTACGCTTCGTTTTCAAACAATTGGGAATTGAATTGCCTCATTCGAGTAAGGCGATTTCCAAAATGGGGAAACAAATTCCATTAAATGAAGCTAAAAAGGGAGATTTGATTATTTTCACCGGCCATAAAGACAGAACACATGTTGGGCATTTAGGAATTGTGATGGACAACGAACCCGATTGTTTGATTTTCACTCATAGTTCCTCTGCACCAAAAAATAATGGTGTAGTTCGAACAAATTATTATCAAAGTAATTATCCAAATAGGTTTATAAAAATTATAAGACTGAAATGAAATACTTCACTTTTATCATCTTAACTTTTACTTTAATTGCATGTAATAGCGACAAGCAAGAGGAAGAAAAAAAGGAAAAAAAAGAACTAGGGAATTTCAAAAAAACTTCGGATTTGCCAACCTGTAATTGCTCCGAGCTCGATCTAGATTCTTTGAAAGACATCAAATTACTGAAAAATAAACCCTATACTGGCATCTGCACCAGCAACTATCCTGACGACAGTACAATTGTTATGGAAGAAATTCAGTACTTGGATGGCAGAATTCATGGATATTATCGCATATATTCCAAAGAGAATGTTATTCTTACTGAAGATCAATATGTCAATGGAAAAAAGCAAAATGTGGACAAGAAATTCACTTGTGATTGTGATGAACTTTCGGTTGAATCGCTAGGGAATGACAAAATTCAAACCTACTTGCTAAATGGTTCAAAATTTACTGGTATTTGCGATAAATACACCAAAGATGGAAAAATGAAAATTTTAGATATGCAGTTTAAGGATGGTCTAAGACACGGAAATTCCATTTATTACGATCAATACGGAGAACCTATTACCGCAGATGTTTACAAGGAGGGTAAATTTGTGAAGACTGTTGTTTATACTAGAGAAGAAGAGTAAAACAGATAGACAAAATATTGGATGCAAAAAGCACAAGAAATTTGATTTACCCTTGTATTCTTTCTTCTCGATTTTGGACTGATTTTCTTAATGCTTTTGTAAATCTTGTCCAGTAAGTTTTTTGAGCAGTGAAAGATTTAAGTGAACTCTATCCATATCTGATTGTACGGAAGAGAAAAAAATGAAATCCAGTTTATTTTCTTTTCTATTTGTCTTTTCTTTTTTATCCTTCTCCCAGGCAAGCTGGACCTATTCCTACAGTTTCAAATTACTTGACAAATATGGCAATGAATTCAATGGAAAACACGTAGTCGATAATGATATTTCCGTATTCTTGCTAAATAATGGTTCTCATATTGAGCAAGGAGGAACTTTTATTTCTGCAAAAAATGAAGTGCATGTGAGTGCTCATACCATCTCTACCGAAGGTTTTATGATGATTATTTCAGGAACGGATACCACGACTATTAAATTAGCCACGCATTGCATAAATCTAGGAACTTTCAAAATCAGCCCGGGTCATTATGAAGTGCCATTTTGGGGTGACGACAAACATTTTAGTTGTCAAGAACATCTTTCTGAATGTAGGTTAACAAAGAACATGAGTCATTTCAAAAAAAGTGACCAACCCAATACCCAAGACCTATCAAATTTGAAAAAAATAGAGCTAAAATTAAGCAGGTAACATCCTAGTATTTAGAATTGTAAAATAACTTGGAGCTGATTAAGAATTATCACAAACTCAAGCAACCGTTTCTGGCTCGTGATAGCCAAATAAGTTATAAAATTTAATTGCTTTTGCTACGTTTTCCGGCACATCGTCCTCCCAAGAAACGGCACCTGCTCGAATCTTTTCTAAAACATCATCAGAATGAATATTCAAGTATTTTTCATTGTAGCCTTCAATACCTTCCAACTTGTTATTATCGACCATATACTGAAGTAATCCTTTCAGGTTGAGTGGTGCTTTGAATTTAGAAAAATCATACAAATCACCCGTTTCCACATCATTTGCCGGGTACACCATCAATTTCATATTATGTCCAAACCCTCTACCAAAAGCCTCTAACAATCCTCCGGGCAAATTATCATAATACTTCTCTTCAAAAATGGTTTGCAACTGATAGATTCCTAATAAAACTCCAATTTTCTTTCCTCTGTTCAATCCTGACAAATAATCCACCATTTTGTAGTGCTTCAGGTAGTTCGAGATCATTACTGTATAACCCATCGAAGAAATCAATTCTGCTCGATCCACAAAATCTTTATCTGAAATTTTCCCGTCGTGAGTCAGATCTTTCAAAGTCAATTCAAAAACAACTTCAAGCTTGTCTTTTTTAACTTCTTTATCTTTCAAAAACTGCTGATATCCAGCTTCCACCATATCCAAATGAACGAAAGTAATGGGTCTGAATCGCCCACGAACCAATAGAATGTTCTTCTTGTAAAGTGCAGTAGACGGCTGACGGACATCTCCTGTCAAATCAAACATGGTAGCATCCGTCAATCCCATTTTCACAAGATTCAAAGCCATGATTCGGTTGTCTACGTTTTCAAAATCCGGTCCTTTTACCCGAAGCATGTCCACCTCAACTCGCTCTCTTGGTAAGCGATGAGTTAAAGCTTTTAAAAAGTATTTGATGTCATCGTTGTGATAATAACACGCATGAATCAAATTCACACCAAAAATCCCAAGAGCTTCTTGTTGTCTTTTGTGGGAATTATCGTGCATTTTGATGTGCAAGATGATATCATTCGGAGGAGTTTCAGGTCTTAATTGGAATCGAATTCCAACCCACCCTTGTCCTTGATTCGTCTTGTGGTAATTCAGAGATTCAACCGTATTGGCAAAAGCAAAGAATCGAGTATCTTTCGTTTTCTCACTCAAAGTCGTCACCGTTTTGTCGAACTCCTTATCCAGCATGGTCACAAGACGCTCCTCACATACATAACGAGAACATTCTCCATAAAGAGAATCCGATACTTTCATATCGTAAGCCGACTGCGTATAAGCAATGGTCCCAGAAGAACCCCCAGCCTTGAAAAAATTCGCAGCCACTTCTTGTCCTGCACCTATTTCAGCAAATGAACCATAAATCCCCAGATCCAAATTGAGTTGAAGACATTTTTCTTCAGTAGTGAGTCTCTTGTGATCAAACATAAAATCTGTTTTCCTCTGAATTAAAGTGTAAAATTAGGCTATTTAAAAAGAGGGACAAAAATTTTGTGTTAATTTTTGGGCGTTTGGACTCTTTGACTTTTGGATATCTGGATGATGAGATTTTTAGATTCAAGATTCAAGACTTCCAGATTATTGGGTTAGATATTAGATTTTCAGACTCTAGATTGCAAGATTATTGGTTTCACACTTTTTCACCCCGGACTGAAGTCGCGGGTTAGATATTAGATTTTCAAATAATAGATTACAGACTTTCAGATTATAGGTTTTGCACTTTTTCCACCCCGGACTGAAGTCGCGGGGTTACAAATTCAATTCACAGCTTCAACCCCTACTTTTTTTTACATCTGCAAAGCATGCAACTTTATCCTACTTCCCATATTGTTCGCTCAGTACTTCACCTAAATTCTATCCGAGGATTGAAATCCTCCCGGAAGGACCTTGCAACTAATTAATTTTGCACTTTGCATTTTGCACTTTGAATTCCCCACCTTGTCCCCCGGACTGAAGTCGCGGGGTTACAAATGGCTCGCACGATTTAAATCCAAGATTTTTTAATTAGAGAAAAACTCAAAGATTCTGATTCATCCTGCAGAATAGGGTTCAGAACTTCAAAAACATCTCATCCGAGGATTGAAATCCTCCCAGAAGTCGTAGAAAAAACCCAATTTTTAATTTTTAATTGTTAATTCTTAATTCCTAAACTAATTAGGGTCTTGAAAATCTGGATTGTTTACGAAATTCCAATCAGTCATCGATTTTAGGAATGCTACCACTTGAGTCCTGTATATTGGATCTTGCAAGTGTGCTCCTACTCCGTTTACATTGGCATATTCCATTCTATTGACATCAATATTTGGTGAATTTGGTTTCACATCAAAGAAATAATGATCTACAACATCTTCCAACGTTTGAAACCTACCATCATGCATGTAAGGAGCACTTAATTCTACATTTCTCAACGTAGGAACTTTAAACTTCCCATAATCACTAGGGTTTCCAGTAACCTCTCCTCTACCCAAATCTGTTAATACTTCATCCAATCCATTATTTGCATAATCTGCAATTTGCATAAACGGCCCTTGATGACAGTGGACGCAATCAGCTCCAGCAATATCTTCTACCAAACCATAACCTGCTTTTGCATCGAATGAAATTTGCTGAAATCTTGTCATTTCAGTAGAAGTGAGCGAAAATCCATTGTAGAATTTATACATGATGTCAAAATCCGAATCAGCCGAAATCATGGTTCTTAAAAACTGTGCAATGGCTTTAGAAGCTTTAACTGAATCGATTCCTGGTTCGCCAAATGCAGCTTCAAATAAGCCCGGATATTGCGAATCAGCTTGTAATTTGGAAACGACGTTGACCCAAGTATCATTCATTTCAATTGGATTTCGAATGGGCTCGAATATTTGATCTTCCAAAGTAGCTGCGCGTCCATCCCAAAAGAAAAACTGTTGCCAACCCAGATTCATCAAAGCCATGGAATTTCTTGTTCCAACAGCTCCAGTAATTCCTGTACTAAATTGATTGGTATCTGAAAAAGCCGCTTGAGGTGCATGACAAGTTCCACAAGACATGGTATTATTTCCACTCAACATGGGCTCCCAAAATAATTTTCTTCCCAATGCAACCCCTTCCACCGTCATTGGATTGTTTGAAGGAATATCCATTTCTGGAAAATGTGAAGGTGTAATAAATGTAAGAGGGGTTGGCCCTGAACTCGGTGTTTGATCTTTACGACAAGACCAAATCAAAAGTCCCATTCCAAACATCAAACTAAATATGAAAACTATCTTTCTCATTTCTTATAAAATTACAACAAAATTAGTTCTTAATAGTTCCTCCTACCCAATTTTGAACCCTTCGGCAAGCTCAGGACAGGCTTTGCATTTTGAACTTTGAATTTTTAATTATTTATTCTTAATTGTTAATTCTTCTCCTTTTCCACCCCGGACTGAAGTCGCGAGGTTACAAATCCAATTTACCACTTCAACCCCTACTTTATACATCTGCAAACCATCTCTCACTATCCTTCTTCCCACATTATTCGCTCAGTACTTCACCCAAATTCCAACTGAGGATTGAAATCCTCCCGTCAATCTTAGAACAAACCCAATTCTTAATTCTTAATTCTTAATTTTTAATTATTAATTATTAATTATTAATTGTAAACATAGAAAGCTCCATGCTTCTCATTGGTCACAAAATCGGTATCGGTCAAACTCTTTAAAAAATTAACCAAATCAGTTTTTTCCTGACTTGTCAAATTCATGGGTTGGATGAAGGTACTCTTGTTTGGGTGTGCTTCACCCCCTGTATTTAAAAACTCTACAACGTCTTCCAATGTAGCCAGACTGCCATCATGCATGTAAGGAGCTGTCAATTCAACATTTCTTAATGTCGGCGTTTTGAACTTTCCTTCATCTGCATCTATAGTAGTAACGCGTTTTCTTCCGATATCCGTATAATTCTGGTACAAACCAACATTGTGAAAATCATTATCTGTAAAGTTGAAGCCTGAATGACAATTCACACATCCCTTGTCAACAAAGAGTTGATATCCGTTTAATTCGGAAGCATTGAGGACGTTTTTGCCTTGGAGAAAATGTTGATCATAAGGCGAATTCCCTGAGATCAATGTTCGTTCGTAAGCCGCAATGGCTCTTGTCAAAACAAAGGCATCAAAGTCTCTTCCGTAGGCTTCCTGAGCCATTTTTTGATATTCTGGAATCGCTTTCATTCGGTTTACGGCATCAGGTATTTCCAGATTCATTTCATCAGGATTGGAGATAGGCGCTAAAACCTGCAGTTCCAATGTAGGTACTCCTCCATCCATGAAAAACAATTCCGCATAACCAATATTCGTTAAAGTTGGAGTATTACGAAACCCTGTATTTCCGTGTACCCCGGCCGATAAAACTGTATTCTCAGCAAAACCTAATTGTTGAACATGGCAACTTGCACAGGAGACGGTTGAGTCTTCAGATAAGCGTGTTTCATAGAACAATTTCTTTCCTAAATTCACTCTGGATTTGGTTAATTGATTATCCGTTGGAATGTCCATTGTTGGAAATCCTTGGGGATAATCGAGAACAAATGTATCATCCTTGATTTCTCCTTTTTGGCAGGCTACAAAAACCCCAGCTATGACTATGAAAACCCATTTATTCAAGAACCAAACTATTATTAAAATTCTGAGTTAACATATCTGTTATAGGCAACTGATTCACCAAAGAATGAATGACCGGATTCGCATCAATATCCAAAGTATCTGTGGCATTGTAAAAAAATTGATCCATGTTCAATTCGTAATTCACCGTGGTGGTCATCTGCTCCACTAAATTCAAACTCAGTGATTGGGTATTCACTCTCAAATAATCATCCATTCCTAAATGATAAGTAAAGCTGTTGGGAGGTGTTCCAGTCCCCAAAGAATCTGTGTCGTAAAAACCTTCAATGATCACAAAAATGTACCCTGTATTCCAAGTCCAAAACATCCCTGAAGAAGTAATAATGTTTAACGGGTTATCACTTGGATAACTTGCCGGATCAGAATGATTTCTCACTGAATCCACTCCTACATTGAACTTGATTTGGGAATAACTTCCCGGAGTCACATCCGCTGAAAATAATTCCGTTGAATTGGCGTAATTGTATTGAGATACAGAGTGCGCATCAGTCCAATTGGTTCCATCTCCAACTTTAGCATAAGTCATGTAAAACTTGATACTCGAAAACTTCACGCGATAGCCCATGATATTGTGGTAAACCGAATCAAAAGAAATTGGATCTCCATTAAACTTTGGAATCACATTTACCTTAAGTTCTGCATTGTACATGCAGGAACCGTTGTCTTTTTCTGCATCCCAATTGTAGTTGTAGGCATTTTCATCCATGCATCCCTCCTTTTTACAAGAACTAAGAGTGAGAGCAACTGCAAGAGCAAGAGGAAGAGAGTTTGAAAATAGAATCGCGCTTTTTGATTTCATTTTTGTGCTTTTTTATGGAACTTCTTATCTATTCATTACTAACGAAATATAAAAAGAAATAGTTGAGATCTTTGTGACTTTTGTTGCCCTCAGATCTCAACTGATTTCTGGTTTATTTTTCTAGTTAACAGATAGAAAATTCGCCAAATTGGTTTTCAATGCATTGGCTAATGGCATGTTATCCATGGTATGCGTTGTGTTGTCGTTGGCCAAATCAAACCCAACAAACAACTGACTATAATCCAAATTCAAATTGATATTTAAATCCTGATTGGCTGTCAAAGTCTGATGAATCATGAATTGATTATTTACAGCAAAATTGTATGTTCCCAAGTGCATGGCAAATGTTTGATCTGAACCATCAATCACCTGATCATTATTTGAATCATACACCCCTTCCAATGCAAAATAGATGTATCCAGAAGCCCAAGTCCAATACATGGCTGGAACTTGAGGCGCTAATGGATGTCCTGCTGGCATTAGCGTTGGATCAACTGTGTAAGATGTCAAGGAGTCTAATCCTAGAATCGCATCCATCGTATGTACATGTCCAGTTAAATCCACTTTTCCCATGTTCAAACTCGTTGTACCCAATTTTATGAGGAACATCGTGTCTGTCATTCCCAACATGTTCATGTTATCATCCATGAACTTGAAATTGGACAGGTAAAAATCGCATCGAGTAAACTTGTATTTTGTCCCTTGAGGATCTACATAAATGGAATCTGTAGACATGGCATCGGTTCCAAACATGTGATTTACATTGACAGTTACCTGATTTCCTTCATCATAAGTACACGATCCGTCATCTTTTTGGGCATCGTGGTTATAATTGACCGCATTTTGATCCATGCATCCTTCTTTTTTACATGAATCAAGGGTCATTACTAGAGATAGAGTTAATGCTGAAACTCCTAATATTCTAAGATTATTTAATTGCTTTTTCATTTTTATCTTTTTTAGATGTTTTAAAATTATATGTCACACCGACCTGTAGTCGTGCTTTTGCTGGAATTTCCAATCCGCCGTAACTTTCAGCAATTCTAGGCTGAATAAGTACCGTAAATTGTAAGCCCTTCCAGTAGGCGTCGAAACCAATGGAACAAAAGAGCACACTTCCTCCCGAATCCAGTATTTTATTCTGAAGAAACTCATCTTGAAAACCATGTTCAAAATAGAGTCCAATCTTTGGGAAAAACCTAAAGTCCTCTTTTTTGTAGAGATACATGAAATCCAATTGGGAAAACACATTGTCTCCGTAACCATACCCATATTTGTTTTGAGTATTTAGTTTGTAGGAAACAGATGAATTCATCCCAAATTCCTTCACCACAAACAAATAGGTAGCGGAAAAAAGAGCATCCCAAGAACCCGTCCCTGGCTGCATGTCCAGATCCTGTTCCAACCCCATATACTGTTTCGTTACGCTTCCCACTGGAAATTTAACTCCAGCAGCCAATGTAATTCTGTGGTTGGTTTTCCCTTCATTTCGAGTATTCAACACCCTGAATTTGGGCATTAAAATTGGGTCGCCAAATCCCCAGATATCAGCATATTTCTGTCCGTCAATTGTTCTGGTATTGTGAACAACCGGTACGGAAGCGTAAATCGAAAACCAACGCGTTGGGAAGTATTCTCCTCTCAATTCAAAGGTTCCGTAATTTTCCTTAACTAGCTTGTCCTTCCAAGCATTTGCAAGTCCACCGTGCTTTTTCCCCGTGGATGGATACCCATTTAAATATCTGTGTGAATAAAACAATCCGACTTTTGATCTAAAATCATTCGGTGTCATTTCAAAATAGATACTGCAGATATCACAACCAAAGGGGATCAAACTGTGCACGACGAAAAACCATGCAAGCAGTAATTTCTTCATTTATATTTTTCTTGATCTTCTAATTTGATAACTTATCTGTACATCAAATTATTGCCGAAGGAGGGTGTTCCAGAACAGAACTGTGCTTTTCAGAGATTAAATTCAAGTAGTTTCCGCCAAATGCAGTTTCTGAACCAACATTTACAGGCATTTCTACCTGAATTTCTGAGTAAAATAAAATCTCAAACTGTACTCTCAATTTGTCTTGAGGAACAGGTACTTTTTTAGTCTTCTTGCTCACTTCCACCGAATACGAAGGCTCCGTTTCCATCTTTTTTGCCAAGTGACACTTCCCGTTACATTGCATTTCAGGTTTGTCCTTGTTTATACAAAAATCCATGGTAATCTGTTCTTCATTCAATTTGTAGTGGACAAACTGATAAAAAGTATTTACCTGCTGGAAGGTAAAGACCAACAAAATCGGTATAAATACTATGTGGAGGTACTTTCTCACTAAATACAAAGTTAGGAATAAGATGGATTAGTTAGGTAATAATTGTCACTTAAACTACTGATTTTTCTCTTGGAGCAGTGCAATTATTAGGTAGTTTCACACGTCTAGAATTCAGTAAAACTCAATTATTTCGTATATTTAATCTTATGAAACATTGCATCTTACTGTATTTGTTGCTCATCATCGGCCTCCAGACTGCTCATTCACAGGAAATACCTGAGATCAATTCTCAATTCCAGTTTATCGAGAACAAAGGACAATGGCCGGAGCAAGTGAATTTCCGCGCAGAGGTTCCGGGGGGATTTATATGGCTTGAAAAGGATAAGTTTAATTATCAGTTTAGGCAGATTCCGCATATTCATGGCCTACCAGCGGAAGAAGCCAACCAAGTAAAGGCTGTTGTAAAACAACATGTGATTTTTGCTCAATTTTTGGGATGTAATGAAACCAAAGAAGCCATAAAAAACAATAAATCACTTGATTATTACAATTATTTCCTGGGAAATGATAAGAAAAAATGGGCTTCTTATTGTTATGCTTATTCTGATATCACTTATAAAAATTTCTATGATGGAATTGATCTTCGGGTCTATGAAAAACAAATGGATCTTAAATATGATTTCACTTTACATCCTGGAGCTAAAAACAATATTCAAATCCAATACTCGGGACAAAATAAAATTCAAATCACAAAACATGGAAATCTTGTCATTGAAACGAGTTTAGGTCAAATTATAGAGGAAAAACCATACGCCTATCAAATTCAAAACGGAAAATTAATAGAAGTGGAATGTTCATTTGAATTGAAAAAAGATGTGGTTTCATTTAAGCTTGGTGAGTACAATTCAAAGTACAAACTGGTTATTGACCCTGTACTTGTTTTCGCAAGTTATTCTGGATCCCTTTCTGATAACTTTGGAATGACCGCAACATATGATGAATATGGAAATATGTTTTCAGGAGGTACTGTATTCGGAAATAGTTATCCAACAACGGCAGGAGCCTATGATGAAAATGGGAATTTCACCAATGTGAACGTAAATGCGAATGATAACCCTGCATATGGAACAACAGATGTTTTTATCACTAAATATAATTCAACTGGTACTACACGTTTATACTCAACTTACATCGGTGGAGGAGGAGACGATGGAGGCTCGGAGACAGTCAATAGCTTGATTTGTGATTCATTAGGAAATCTGCACTTGTTTGGGGCAACATCCTCAGCAACTTTCCCTGTTCAGTCCAATGCATACCAATCTAATTTTAATGGAGGTCAGCCTCAGTACTTTTACTACAATGGAGTATATTTTAGCTATGATTCTGGTCTTGGAGGGGGATGTGATATTTATGTTGCAAAATTAGATTCTACAGGTGGGAGTTTGCTTGGTTGCACATATATTGGAGGAACTGGAAATGACGGTATTAGCTATAACTCTTCCAGTGGAAATTACAATAGTTTGGCAGCTTATGATTCTTTAACCACAAATTATGGAGATCAGTGTAGAGGTGAAATTATGCTCGATGATTCTGGCTATGTCTATATTTCAAGTTCCACTTATTCAGATGATTTTCCTATTGTAAATGGGTTTCAGTCTGTAATTGGTGGGCAACAAGATGCTGTGATTTGCAAATTATCTCCGGGATTAGATAGTTTAATTTGGTCAAGTTATCTTGGTGGATCCGATAAAGATGGGGGTTATTCTGTAAAAGTCAACTCCTCGAATGAAGTAATTATTTGTGGAGGAACTTGTTCTAATAATCTTCCAACAAATGCAAATTCCTACATTCAAAACTTTCAAGGAGGAAAAACAGATGGCTACATTGCACTAATTTCTAGTGATGGAACTACTCTTCAAAATATTACTTACCTCGGAACCTCCAGTTATGATCAGTCCTTTTTTGTAGAATTAGATAGGTGGGATAATATTTATACAATATCGCAAAGCTTAGGGTCCTTCCCTATTTCTCCAGGAACTTTCTCTAACCCCAACAGTTCTCAGCTATTAACCAAATTTGATCCAACTCTAGATAACTTATTAGTCTCTACCGTTTTTGGAAATGGTAATGGACAAATTAATATTTCTCCAAGTGCATTTTTAGTTGATTTCTGTGGGAATGTTTATGTTTCTGGTTGGGGAGCTAATATTTTGCAATCCACTCCTCTCTCGGGTATGCCTGTAACCGCAAATGCGTTCCAACCTGGATCTCCAAATGGTTACGACTTTTATTTAATTGTTTTAGAACGAGACTTTGGTAGTTTAATTTACGGCTCCTATATAGGTGGAAATATAGCACATGAACATGTGGATGGTGGTACCTCTCGATTTGATAAAAATGGAATTGTTTATCAGTCTGTGTGCGGAGGGTGTTATTCTTGTTCCAATCCAAATGACCCCACTACTTGTCATGCACAATCTGATTTCCCTACGACTTCTGGTGCTGTATCCAACACTAATAATTCGGACAATTGTAATAACCTCGTCTTCAAATTCGATTTCGAAATTGTACCTCGTGCGGAATTCTCACCAGACATCACAGTTGGTTGCGCGCCATTCACCGTGCAATTCATGAATACTTCTTCAGATTCTACCAATTATTTATGGGACTTTGGAGATGGAGACACGACTTCACAAGTATTTAATCCAACTAAAGTTTACGATACTCCAGGAGTGTATCAAGTGAAATTATTGGTGACCGATACCATTTGTTTACTGGTAGACACGGCCGAAGTAACCATTACGGTTTATGATTCACTTCTTTTGGAAACCATGAACGATACAGTAATCTGTGGCCCATCGACCTTCGATATTTGGGCAAGTTCTTATGGGACAACAGTAGAATTTCAATGGTCCTCAAGCAATCAATTCTTAGATACTTTAAATACTGATTTAGCGGATTCTGTGCTGACAATCAACCCTGGAAATCCACAGTACTATTACGTGAGAATCACCAACCCCTGGTGTACTGAAATTGATTCGGTCTACATTGATTTTATTGGTGATGTCTTGCTGGTCAGTCCGGATACCAATATATGTGGAGGAGATGTGATCACACTTGGAGCAATTAATATCAATCCGTCTGTGAGTTTTACTTATACCTGGGGACCAAGTTCAGAAATTATTTCGGGTCAAGGGACTGAAATTATTACCGTCAGTCCGGATTCTTCTACAACATTTACACTTACGGCCACGAGTAGCAACGGCTGCGTCATCAACGAAACCATTGATGTTGGGGTGTACTATTTAGACCCTTCCACTGTGGATGCTACAGCAGATTACGATACAGTTTTTCAAGGAGGCTCTACTTTCTTACATGCATTTCCTGATACTACTGGAATTCAATACATCTGGTATCCAGCAAATGGTCTGAATGATCCTACTTCCCAATCTCCTGTTGCCACCCCTGAGCAAACCACGATGTATACGGTCATTATCATCAAAGGGGGATGTACGGACACCGCGCAGGTGAAAGTCACAGTTCTGGAAAATATTTGTGATGACCCTTCAGTTTTCATACCTAACGCGTTTACTCCTAATTCGGATGGGAACAATGATATAGTCTACGTTAGAGGAGACAACATTGAATTAATGACCTTCCGAATCTTTGACCGATGGGGGGAAATGGTTTTCGAAACCCAAGATCAAAACATAGGATGGGACGGGAAATTCAAAGGAAAACTATTGAACCCAGATGTTTATGTGTATTACCTAGATGTAACTTGCGTTGGAGGAGATGAGCAATTGATTAAGGGGAATATTACGATAATAAGGTAATTCGGAATGCGGAATGCGGAATGCGAAATTCGAAATTCGGAATTCGGAATTCGGAACCGAGTGAAAGGGAGATAATTAGGAATTAGGAATTAATAATTAAAAATGAATAATTAATAATTAATAATTGGGTTTGTTAAAGGACTGAAGGGAGGAATTTAATCCTCGGATAGAATTTAGGTGAAGTACTGAGCGAACCATGTGGGAAGAAGGATTTAGAGACAAGGTATGCAGATATAAAAAAAGTAGGGGTGAAAGCTGAAATTTGAATTTGTAACCCCGCGACTTCAGTCCGGGGTGAAAAAATGCGAAACCAATAATCTGGAAGTCTAGAGTCTGAAAATCTAATGTCTAACCCCGTGACTTCAGTCCGGGGTGAAAAAGGAGAAGAATGAATAATTATCATTTAAACAGATTAAAATTGACTACAAAATGAAAGGTATAGAAGCTATTAATTTTAAGTTCCAAAAAAATATGTTCCCTAAAAACAAACAATTCATAATTCATAATTCATAATTCATAATTCATAATTCATAATTCATAATTCATAATTCATAATTCATAATTCATAATTCATAATTCATAATTCATAATTCATAATTGATAATTAAAAAAACCATACTAACATTTCTATTCTTCGCGAATGCTTTGGTTTTTTCCCAAGATATTCACTGGTCGCAGTATATGCAGAACCCTATTTTCTTGAATCCGGGTTTGACCGGTAACTTTGACGGAAATTTCCGTTTTGTAGGTAATGGACGTTGGCAATGGAAGTCGGTTACGGTGCCTTATCAAACTATAAATATCACAGCAGACTCAAGAGGACTTGGACTACCTAATTTGGGTTTGGGTGTCATGTTCTTTTATGACGTTGCGGGGGATTCTAAGCTTTCGACAATTGAGTTTATGGTTTCCGGTGCTTATAGTTTGAATTTATCTAAAGACTCTGTCCATCGCATCATGCCCGGAATTCAGTTTGGCTTAAACTACCGTCAAATAAATTATGAAAATTTGAAATTTGATAGTCAATACAACGGATTCTACTACGATCCAAGTTTGGCTAATGGTGAGATTTTCCCAACAATGAAAAAGGCTAATTTCAACTTAAATGTTGGTTTTGTTTACACATGGGAAGTCAATCAAAGAAAAAAGATAAATGTTGGTGTGAGTTTGCACAATATGACCCGTCCCGACCAAAGTTTTTTCCAAGTTAAAGAGATTCGAAGAGAATTTAGAACAACCGTTTTTGCTGAAGGTCAATTTAGAGTGGCTGACAAATGGGATGTTTTGCCTTCCTTGTATTTTGGAGCGCAAGGGAAGTATTTAGAAATTATCTTTGGAGGATGGGGACGTTATATCCTTAAACAAGAAAAAGGAGAATATATGGGATTATTTGCAGGTGTTTGGTACCGTGCCCTGGATGCAGGAAGTATTGGAGTAGGATTTGAATGGAACACCTTGTGGGCGGGTCTCACCTATGATCTTAACTTTTCTAAACTAACCGTGGCTTCCAACGCTCGTGGAGGAATTGAATTTTCACTTCGCTATATTTTAAAATACCACAAACCGAAAAACGTACTTTACAGAATTTGTCCGGAATACATATGAGAAAACTATTTCTACTCTTTTTCCTTTCCCTGTGGTCTGTAGCTTTTAATCAAAACATGAAGGAGTGCATTCGCTACTCTGAAGAATTTCTTGAAAAAGGCGATGTCTACCACGCGATTCACTATTTGGAAAAAGCATTGGAAATTGATAGTAATTCGGTGGATCTCAATTGGCGAATGGCTCAGGCTCAAAGACTCTATAAAGATTACAGAAAAGCGGAATATTATTACCAAAAAGTATATCTGAAGGAAGGTGCTAAGCTATTTCCACAGAGCATTTATTATTTAGCCCTGATGCAGGAACACAATGGAAAGTATGAGGAAGCCAAGGACAGCTGGAAAAGAGCCAAAAAAATCTTCATGAAACAAAGAAATGCTTACGAAAATGTTCGTAGCAGACAAGGATATAAAAATGCGCTTTGGCTCAAACAAGCTCTAAAAGACACAACAGAATATATTATCGAACAACTCCCAACAACTGTCAATACGCCTAATTCTGAGTTCGGTCATTCGATTGTAGGTAATCAATTGGTTTATTCTTCACTTCTAGCTGATTCTGTGAGTTCGGATGAAATTGTATTTACAGATAACTACAAAATGCGCTTGTACACTTCAGAAATGAAGGACTCATCTTATTTGAAATCTCAATTGCTAAAGGATTTGGAAGACCGCGGATTTTCAGTAGGAAATGGATCTTTGAGTGCGGATGGAAAACGGTTTTATTTTTCAAAATGTACGGATCAAAGCTATAAGTTTCAATGTAAGATCTATGTGGCTCGAGTAGAAAATGGAAAATTTACGGATATCGATGAGTTGGGTGACATGGTGAATGAAGAAGGTTCCAATAATACTCAGCCCAATATTGCAAAATACAAGGATGGGGAGATCTTATTTTTTGCCTCAGACAGAGAAGACAAGAAAAGTCAGGGTCAAATGGATATCTGGTATGTACTTGTTACAGATGGGAATCAGTATTCCAAAGCCTACAATGCAGGAAGAGTAGTCAATACTGAAGGCAATGAAGTCACTCCTTTTTTCGACTCGGATGAGAACGTGCTTTATTTTTCTTCGGATTTCCATTTTGGTTTTGGAGGATTCGATATTCAAAAGGCTGTTGGAATGGTCGGGAGCTTCCAGAAAGTGGACAATGTTGGCTTGGAAATGAATTCTTCAGCTCAGGATCTCTATTTCTTCAAAGATTCAAAAACGGGTGAGTTCTATTTTTCTTCCAATCGAATTGGTTCGCTTTATGCTAAAAATCCTACTTGTTGTCACGACATTTACAAGGCTCGAATTCCCGCTATTCCAGAAGTAGATAGTGTCAAAGAAGAAACTCTTTTTGATCTGAATAAAAGGCTTCCGGTTACCTTGTATTTTCACAATGACCGACCAGGACCCAAATCCATTGCTGACACCATTGAATTGAACTACATGACCACCTACGAACGCTACACGGCAATGAAGGAAAAATACAAAACCGAATACTCCAAAGGATTAACCGGAGACAAAGCAGATGAAGCCAAAGAAGATATTGCCGATTTTTTCCTGGAATATGTGGATCAAGGCGTGAAAGACTTGTATTGGTTTTCTGAATTGCTGCTGAAAGAACTTCAAAAAGGAAAGAAAATTCGGATTACCATCAAAGGTTTTGCCTCTCCTCTCGCCCCAACGGCTTATAATGTTCATCTGACAAGAAGAAGAATCGTGAGTTTGAAAAACTTCTTATGGGAATATCAAAACGGAGTATTTCAACCCTATATGTCTGGAACTTCAAAAGATGGTGGAATTGTGAAATTCAATCAGAATCCATTTGGAGAATACACAGCAGATAAATTGATTTCCGACAATCCGAATGACTTAAAAAACTCCATCTACAACAGAAAGGCGGCCTTGGAAAGAAAAGTAGAAATTCAATCCGTAGATTTAATCCAGGAAGATTCAACAGGAGCAGAGGTCACTTTCGCTGAAGAAGTACACGATTTTGGGACTCAAAAAATTGGTGTGCAATTAAAATATACCTTCGAATTTAGAAACGACGGAAACGAAGACCTCATCATCGAAGACATAGAAATTCCATGCGAATGCAATACTGCCACAGTAGATAAAAAAACAATAAAACCTGGTGAAAAAGCCTTCCTCACTATGACCTTTGACACCAAAGGCTATGACGGACATGCTGTAAAATCTGTTTACCTCATCACCAATGGAATTCCACCAAAAAAGAGGATTGTTTTTACGGTGAAGTTGGTGCCTTAAGTGATATTAGGACTACATGACCTTATGATTCTATGACTTTACGAATTTGATGAGTTTGATGAGTTTGTTATTTTCACAAAATATTAACCATCAAATCAAATTCAAATGAAAAATCACAATTTTAGAGAGCTGATAGCTTGGAAAGAAAGTATTTCATTATGTGCTTCGGTATTAGAAGCAACCAAAAAACTACCAGATTATGAAAAATTTTCATTACAAAGTCAAATGAATCGGTCAGTAATCTCTATCCCTTCTAATATTGCTGAGGGAACAAGTAGAAATAGTGTAAAGGATTTATCCAAATTTTTAGACTATAGCTTAGGATCATGTTATGAGTTGGAAACACAATTTATCATAACTCAAAAGGTTTACCCAGATGTTATCACATCAGATCACTTAAACCAATTATATAAAATCCAAAATTACATTGGAGCCTTCAAACACAAAATAAATTCCAAAAATCCATAGGTCAGAAAGTCATAGAATCATTGTATCATAAAGTCATAGAATCATTGTATCATAATATTATAAAGTCATAGAATCATAGAATCAAAAAAGACTATCTTTGTCCTTCAATAAAAAAACAAACAAAATGAATGAAGTAAGTTACGCGATTGGTACTTCGATCGCAGGGAGTTTAATTAATCAGAATCTTGACGATATCAACATAGATGATTTTGTTTTGGGTATTAAAGACGCTTTAAGCGGTCAACCATTAAAAGTAAGCCCTCAGAAAGCAAATGAATTGATCCAAGACCATTTGGATGAGAAGAACAAACAAATGTTTGAAAAGAATAAAACCGAAGGTCAGGCTTTTCTAGCTGAAAATGGAAAAAGAGAAGGTGTTGTGACTTTGGATTCGGGATTACAATATGAAATCATCGAAGAAGGAACAGGAGCGAAACCAGGTGCTGAAAGCCAAGTAACGGTACACTATACTGGAACATTGATCGACGGAACCGTATTCGATTCTTCGGTACAAAGAGGTCAGCCTGCTTCTTTTGGTGTGAACCAAGTAATCAAAGGTTGGACAGAAGCTTTACAATTAATGCCTGAAGGTTCGAAATGGAAATTAGCGATTCCAGAAGAATTGGCTTATTGTGGCAATCCGCATCCAGGGGGACCAATCAAACCATTTATGGCTTTGTTATTTGAAGTAGAATTAATTTCAGTGAATTAACACGATGAAACACTTAATATTAGGACTTATAACTTTTTCGATCATCTCTTGTGGAGGTGCGGAAGAAAGTGTGGAAACTGCAGGGACTACTTCTGCTTGTAACCCTCAAACTAAGATTGATATGCAAACTTTGGAAGACGAAGTTTCCTATTCCATAGGTTTCTCCAATTGCGAAGAAATGAAAATGCAAATTTCTCAAGCGAAGCTAGAACCATTTGTTATCCTGAGTGCTTATTTTGAAGGTTTTTCACAGGTATTAAAAGGTGAGAAAACAAAGATTACAGAAGAAGAAGCAAATATCCAATTAGGGCAATATTTTATTCGTGGAGGCATGCCCGACTCGAATGCAGTAAAACCACTAGATGCTTCTTATGCATTAGGAGTACAACAAGCTAATTCGACAATCCGAGGATTAGGTAAAAATGGTGTTTGGGATAAGTTTAACGGTACTTTTATTGCCGTTGGATTCGAAGATGCTTTTTGCAGCAATACACCCCAACTTCCGAAGGAGGAGATTGTTCCTAAAGTAGTGGAATACATGAGTCGATTGAATGAAATCAAAGGGGAACAGTTCCTTTCCGAAAATGGCAAAAGACCAGAGGTGAAGACGACTGAATCCGGGTTGCAATACGAAATCCTGACTCCTGGTTCGGGTCCTAATCCAACCGAAAAAAATACGGCAATAGTTCATTATAAGGGAATGCTTTTGGATAGTACAGTATTCGATCAAAACGATGAGCTAAGTAAACCATTTGAATTCTCGCTGGCAGGGGGTGTAATCATGGGTTGGCTTGAAGGAGTTAAGTTGATGAACAAAGGGGCAAAATACAGATTTTACATTCCCCATAACTTGGCTTATGGTGCACAAGGTACTCCAGGAGGCCCCATTCCACCGTACAGTACGCTGATCTTCGATGTAGAATTATTAGATTTTAAATAGATTGATTTCTGGAAACTAGATTTCTGGATATCTGGACTACGATTTGTCATAAAATCATTAAGTCATAGAATCATAATATCATAAAATCATTAAGTCAAAAAAAAGGAGCCGATCGGCTCCTTTTTTCATTTAGTTTAATCCATTAGTCACTCACCACGATATCACTAATTATGAACTGGTCCCAAAAATCGGAACTAAGAACAAAAAACTTCACTAAAAATCGTCTGTTGATACTTGCTTTCTCAAAAAGTTTAAACTCTCTGATTAGATCATTTCTTGATTTGGTAAATTTCATGGTTCTACCACTCTCATCCTTAAAACAAAAATGATTATTAAGATACCCTTGGTAAATCAAAGTTTTTTCTTTCATAATTAAATAGTTTGGATTTGAATAAAATTTCTTGAACGATTAAATAAGGGGTTCGATCGTTCGAATAAATAATGTGTTTGTTCTACAGGTTGAAGTATTTCCGTAATGGTATCGGAGGCACCAAGATCAACTATACCTTTGAACCTGAACAGCAAGTCTTCAAGATCTTCTCCACCGAAATATCGATGAGCATAGTTGATCAGGCCCCCAAACCTATTAACCTGTAATATTTTTCTACTCTGATTGATGTCATAGCCATTTTGCAATTGGTAAAACCGCTTGCATCGATTAACTGGATAATTTTTGTATCCGTTATGTGCCGACAATTTTTTCGCTAGGGAAATACCTGTAGCCAATTTTCCAATCAGGATGATACTGTGCTTGTTATCCATGTGTAAAGGAATTCAGAACATTAATCAGGAAAAACAATGCCAGAATCATTACAAAGATGATCGCCGTTAAGTACAACCGATAGAAGAAGAACTTCGTTGGACTGTATTTTCGTTTTTCCTGAATCTTAGCCATGATCCTATTTACTTACATTAATAATCCATCTCCTCGTCATCTTCATCGTCCGGACCGAAATCAAAATCATCTTCGAATCCATCATTGTCGTCATCCTCATCTTCTTCATAGGCTTTTGCAAATTTGTAGTTATCCAATACTACTAAGTAATTGCAATCCTGTGTTTCCAAATAAATTGCTTTTTTACGCATTTGACTTTTCGGATCAAAGATCTCAGTGATCATCTCTTCGATACCGTTCAATGTCATTTTCGAAAAGATTGCAGCCAACTCACTACCCATTTTGCTGTACTGCACGATTTTTCTTGCTTTCATAATTTTTGGTTTTGCTGGGTTATAAAATTTCAATTGATACAATTCTGTTAATAGGGATCACAACGTGCTGTTTCAAAATGACTTCTTTAGATGTTAATCCCCAAATGGTTGTTTCTACTACTTTTTTTCCTTCAATGTCTTCAAATAATATGCGAACTTTTAGACGCTCAGTATTTCCTAATACAAGTGCTTTCGATAATTCTTCATTCCGATCGTTAATCTCCTTTTTAGAGTTCAAGACTTCAGATTTAGGAAACATCAAATTAGCGATCGCTTCTTTCTGGATGAACATGTGTTTCATTGTTTCAGTTATCATTTTTGACACCTTTTTCAATTAAATTATATTCGAAGGTAGCAACTGAAACTGAAGAGATTTTGGATGAATTCTGAAGAAATTCTGAAGATATTTTTTAGTTCAATTTTAAAACAAAAAAATGAAGGTCTTCTTCGGTAGTGTAGTGGGTTGTAAAGTTCAATTTTTCACAGATATTTTTTACAATCGACAGCCCAAGTCCAAGCGAATCAATTCGATCATCACCTGAAGTGAATCGATGAAATAAATCCGACTCAGATATATCATTTTTTAAACCGGAATTTTCAATCACAACTTTGTCTTCATATAAACTCACCTTTATATACCCTCCATTCACATTATGAACACAGGCATTTTTGATGAGATTATTGAAAAGAATATGAACCAAATTGGAATTGGAGTAGATCTTGGTTTTGGATTTCATCTCAATCCGAACAGATAATTCCATGTGGCGTATTTGATCTTCCATTAGTTCTAAAGACTCGGAAATGACTTCACTGAGATCTAATTCTTCCCGATCGATAAACTGGTCATTTTTGATCTTTGATAGTAAAATGAGTCCACGATTTAACCGAGATAACTTTCCTACAGTTTTAAGAATTACATCTATATTTCTGAGATCCGATTCAGATAAATTTTCACTCTGAAGTAATAGTTCCGCTTTGGAACGAATAATTGTCAATGGGGTTAGCAATTCATGAGATAGATTCTCAGAATACCGTTTCAACTCCTCGTATTTTTCAAGATCTTCACTCATGCTTACACTTTAAAAATATAGCCTACTCCATACATAGACTTGATGTAATCCTCTCCTCCATTATCTTTAATCTTTTTTTTCAGATTCTTCAAATGACTATAAACGGAATCAAAAGAATCTGTTTGATCCATAAAATCGCCCCAAAGATGCTCTGCAATAGAAGATTTAGTAACTACTTTATTTCGGTTATAATAGAAATAGAGCAAAAGATCATATTCTTTTTTAGTTAGATGCAACAATTCGCCATTCACTTTCACCTCCTTGGCATCTGTATTGATTTCTATTTCATTAAGCTGAATAGTGCTTGAACCCGACTGCTTTTTTCTTCTGATGATTGATTTTATCCTTGAATTGAGCTCAGACAAATGAAAGGGTTTGGTCAAATAGTCGTCCGCTCCAAAATCCAATGCATCTATTTTATTGTCTAAATTAGAGTTGGCACTTAAAATGATTACCCCAACTTCAATACGAGAGGAACGAATTTCTTTTAAAATGTCCATTCCCGATCCGTCAGGTAGCCCTAAATCTAAAACGGCACAATCATAATCATAAGAATGTAATTTTGATAGGCCCTCTTCTACGGTTCGCGCTTTTTCACAATTAAATCCTTGTTCTGAAAAGTAGAACATCAAAGATTTTAGTAATTCACGATCATCTTCTACAAAAAGGATTTTCACTTTCTACAAATTGATGGATTCAAGATAAACTAAATTCTCCAGAAACAAATTTTCCAATGAAAGAAAATGGATTCCATTAGAAACCAAATCCAAATCCAATGCGCAAGATTACAGGTATCCCACTTCCATTCGAAGAGCGAATCAAATACTGAGATCTATAAGGTGAATAAGGATGATTAATGACATCAAACATAACCCCGATGGTGAAATATCCTGCATTTCCAACCGGCTGATTATAACCTGCTCCAATAAATAAAGTATTGATCGTTGTGCGGAATGGAGTTGCTGGGCGATCAGGAATTGCAGTAGCATTGAGGATTTCCCACTCAGCAGCAAGTAGTATTCGCCGCATTAAAATGAAATGCGTAAAAACACCCCCACCAATAATGTTATCTGACCAATTGACTCCTCCATATTTGTACCATCGATACTGATAGTTCATAGAAATACCAGGTCGAAACCACTCTGTGACTTTGTATCCAACACGCGGACCTAAATAAAGTGATCCCCCGTACGCCGACATCCAAAAACCAAAATTTCCTCCAATCGAAATGTTTTTTAGTGGATTTTCACGATTGTCCTTCTTATCGGCTTTTTTCTCCTCTTTTTTCTCCTCTTCCACCTTTGTAGAATCTCCATCCTCTCTTACATACTGGCTATAAGATGAAGAAGCAATGAGCAAAAACCCCATTAAAAGTAAAAAGCTGATCTTTTTCATGAATCCAAATTTACGAAATTCGAATTAATTTACGTCAAATTGTTGCAAAACGTTGGGATCAATAGTATGTGGGCCATCAAATGAAAGGTATTCGATCTGAATTTGTTTGTTTTTGAAATCATTCAGTTGAGAAGAAATAATTGCCTGATCAAAATAGGGATCTCTGGTTCCGACTACATAATAATTTTTCGATTCTAAAAAGGCATTTTCCTGTGGATCAAATTCCAAATCAGGGGGAAATACACCTGCCCAATGTAAATAAATATTCGGTCGAAATCCACCAATCTCCATCCATCTGGCAGCAGTAGCAGCACCCTGGGAAAATCCTACCAGTACAACCTCTTCATACGTATCCAGTTCATAATTTAAACGTAATTGGTTCAAGTAATTCACATAATCATGAATATCCGTCTCCCTTTCTTCCTTTGTCATCCAGGAAGCTCCTACTCTTCCTCCTGTTCCCTCTAGATAAAAACGATGAAGTCCTTCAGGAGCAATGACAAAATTTTTGAGGCCATCTAATACATGGAATTTTCTAATGAAGTATTGTGCTAATTGCCCGTATCCATGTAAAACAACCCAAGCTCTATTAGCCTGAGGGTCTCCGTACGTGCAGATCTTCGCTGTTTTTTGTACAATCATGTATTTATTTCAGGTATTAAAAATAAGGATAAAATAAAAAAAGGGTCACTTAAATTGAAGTCACCCTTTTTACTAAAAACAAATAGTTTCTATTATTTAATGCCGTGCATTTTCTTTTTAATTATTGGAGTCAATAAGATCAGAATAAATCCTGCTGCAATTGGGATGGCCATAAATATTAGGAAGAAACCAGACAAACCAACTTTTTCAGAAATAGGCTCGATAAAACTAGCTGTCATTCCTCCTAAATAATTCGCTACCGCCGTTGCTCCAAACCATACACCAAAGATGATTCCCAATAAATGTCCTGGGGTAAGTTTACTCACATAAGAAAGCCCTACTGGTGAAAGAACTAATTCTCCAAGTGTGTGCAGTAAATAAGCTAAAACGAGCCAAATCATACTTACTCTAACTACTCCAGCCTCAGCACCTGTTGGAATTTCCATTGCTCCGAAGGATAGAATTCCAAATCCAATCCCAAGCAAAATCAACCCCAAAGCAAATTTAACTGTTGCAGGAGGATTAAATTTTGTTTCCCAAAGTCTGGAGAATAGAGGAGCGAAAATGATAATGAATAGTGAATTTAGAATACCGAACCATGATGCAGGCACTTCTGATTGATCTGCACTAAATTCTCGGTAAATCATCCAAATCGCAATCGCCCATATCCCTGCAAAACTCAATGAGAGGGCAACGGCTGAAATCGCATAAAATTTCATCGTACGTCTCACCAGCATCGCTAGAACATAAGTTATAACTCCAAGAGGTACAATGGTTAATAAAGCATTAACCCATTTAAAAATTTCCGCTCCACTTCCTGTTAACTCCCTTTCGGTAAAGTTCTTTGCAAAAATGGTCATACTACTTCCAGCTTGTTCAAACGCCCACCAGAAAAAGATCGTAAATATGGCCAATATCACTACAACTACCACACGATCTTTCGAAACACCTTGAAGCTTAGGATCAGTTAAAATAAAACCAATGATACCGACCATGCATCCAATGATAACTGGTCCAACCCATTCATCTACCTCTGGTAATAACATAGGTACAAAATACCATAAACCAAAAGCAGTAGCCCCAGCAATTAATGCCCAAATAACTATTCTTCGTATGTCAATAGCCCCCTTATCAGAAGAAACATTTGATTCGGCTTTTTGAACATTTTCTACATTATCCAATACATGTTCATCGGTGTTAACTGGTAGCACAACGTTTGCATTATCCTTTTGCTCTTTTGGACTTAATCCCACTGTTCCAAGAATGCCTTGTCCAAACCAAAACTGAATCATTCCCGCAAACATGAAGATTCCTGCTAATCCAAATCCGTAGCTCCATCCCACTTTCTCACCAATGTATCCACATAAAAGAATTCCTAAAAAGGCTCCTGCATTTATCCCCATGTAAAATATGGTATAGGCTCCATCTTTCTTATCGCTTCCTTCTGGATACAAACCGCCTACAATAGATGACACATTTGGTTTGAACATCCCGTTACCAAGAATCAATAAAGTCAATCCCATATAAAAGAAAAATTCTGTTTCAATCGCCATAGAGGCATGACCTGCAGTCATAAGGATTGCCCCTACTAGAACGGCTTTTCTAAATCCAAGCCATCTATCAGCAATCATCCCTCCGAATATCGGTGTCACATATACTAGTCCAGTGTAAAGTGCATACAACTTACCTGCCTCTTCACTCGTCCACGACCAACCTCCTTTTGAGGCTTCACTTACGAGGAATAGAACTAATAGGGCACGCATTCCATAATACGAAAAACGCTCCCACATTTCAGTAAAAAACAATACGAATAAACCAGCAGGATGCCCTAGTAAAGTAATATCTGGAATTGAATTTTTATTTGTCGAACTCATATATTAAATGATTTTTAGAGCCACGAAAATTAAACAATTTTTAACGATAACCAAGAGTTGACTTAAAATTAATTTGATGTTAAATTTTCATCACGGGAATTGACCGTTTGAGCGAAAAAAATCGATATTTAGTATAATATTCAGACTATCAGCGGAATTAAATATTATTTTTGCATCCCCTACCACTAAAAATGAATTATGAGACAAGTAGTTGAAAACCAATACAGGTAAAAGGAAAATGATGAAGTTGATAGTTGGTGCAGTTGCAAGCCTATTTTTGATAGCAGCATGTAATGACGGAAAAGAAGGGAACGAGAAGGGAAAAGAAAATACTGCCGCAAAATCAGAAAATATGGTTGTAAAAGATGCGCATTCTTATTCTAATGTGGAAGAAGTACACACAACACATTTGCATTTAAGATTGAATGTTGATTTTGAAAACCGAATCGTTTCGGGTATTGTTGAACATAAAATTGAAAATCTGAAAGGTGTTTCTGAAATGATTTTCGATATCAAAGATCTGAAAGTTAACAAAGTTACCATTGGAGAAAACGATGAGGAAACGGCCTTTAAGGTTGGAGAAGAAGATGAATTATTGGGAGCGCCTCTAAAAGTAACAATCAAGCCTGAGACTAAACTTGTCAAAATTCATTACGAAACTACGGACAACACTGAAGCACTTCAATTTCTGAATCCACAACAAACAGCAGGAAAGAAACATCCTTACTTATTTTCTCAAGGTGAAGCTATTTTGACAAGAACGTGGATTCCGTGCCAAGATACGCCTGGAAATCGAATTACTTATTCGGCAGATGTTAAGGTCCCTTCTGACCTCTTGGCCGTTATGAGTGCTGATAATCCTCAGGAGAAAAATGCAACAGGGGAATACCATTTTAAAATGAAAAACCCCATTCCTTCTTATTTGATTGCAATCGCAGTGGGTGATTTGGAATTCCATTCTTTGGGAGCTAGAACAGGTGTGTATGCAGAACCCTCCATGATTCAAGCAGCAGCATTTGAATTATCCGACATGGAAAAAATGGTTGAAAGCGCAGAGAATCTTTATGGTCCATACCAATGGGGACGATACGATGTAATTGTTCTTCCTCCTTCTTTCCCTTTTGGTGGAATGGAAAATCCAAAATTGACTTTTGCTACCCCGACTATTCTTGCCGGAGATAAGTCTTTGGTAAGTTTGATCGCGCATGAATTAGCGCATTCTTGGTCAGGAAACTTGGTAACTAATGCCACTTGGGAAGATTTCTGGCTGAATGAAGGATTTACCGTGTATTTCGAAAATCGAATCATGGAGCAGATTTATGGGAAAGAATATGCAGATATGCTTGCCTTAATCGAATACCAAGAACTACTAAGCGAGGTGGAAGCAATTGCTGAAGGTGACCACCCGGAGGATACACATTTAAAATTGAATCTTTCAGGAAGAAACCCTGATGATGGAATGACTTCAATTGCTTATGTAAAAGGAGCCTTTTTCTTGAAATCTTTGGAAGAAGCAGCTGGAAGAGAAACTTTCGATGCCTTCCTAAAGTCTTATTTTACGGAGCATCAATTTCAAACGATTACAACAGAGGATTTTATAGCCTACTTGAAAGAAAACTTGTTGTCAAAGAACAATATAGATTTCAATATTGATGAATGGGTTTATGGTCCTGGAATTCCAGAATCAGGAGTAACAATTGTTTCGAATAAGTTTGAATTAGTAGACAGTAAAATCGAAGAATTAAAAAGTTCCTCGGTTAAAGATCTGAACTTGAAAAGAAACGATTGGTCTACGCAAGAATGGCTGCATTTCATGAGACATCTTCCTTCAGATTTAAGCGTTGAGAAAATGAAAGAACTGGATGACGCGTACAATTTCAAAGCATGCGGGAATTCGGAGTTAATGGCTGAATGGTACGTGCAGTCAATCAAACACGGATATTCTGGTCCGGAAAAAGATATGGAAACTTTCTTGATTAATGTAGGGAGACGTAAATTTTTAATGCCTATCTACACTGAATTAGCGAAGTCTGAAAAAGGAAAAGAATTGGCTAGAAAGATTTATGAAAAAGCCAGACCAAATTATCATGCAATTAGTACAAACAGCATAGATCAGTTATTGTCTTACGAGAGTTGATACGGATTACAGATTGATGTAGAGAAAAAGCGATTCCAATGCGGGGTCGCTTTTTCTATTTTAGGGATTTATATTTTGAATGGGAGTGTGAGTCCTCGATGATCTTAGGAAACAGGTGGAGTTTGAGTTTGGAGTTTGAGTGAACAGTTTTCTTAACCCTCCCTTACTTCCATCTCTCTAAACAAGACTTTTCTAAAGAGCAAGACTACCAATAAAGAATTGATGAATACTCCAGTCATCATGGAAAGCAAAGCAAATGTAGAGGAATAAAATGGAGAATAAACCCAAGTGGATTGTTCTACTTTTAAATCTATAATATCTTCTTTTGAAAGATCCTTGATATTTTGGTTCTCTTCTCTAGCTTTTTTTAGATTTTCTTCATCATCAAGATACTCTCGCACCTCCTTTTCGCGCAATTCAGTTAATTTCTCTGCATATCCCGGATCTACCCAAGCATAAAAAGCATAAATGAAAAAAGTAAGGAAAGCCACATATGCCATCCCCGATTTAATGGCCACTTTCATATCATCTAGAAAATTAACTTCAGCGTAATTTTCAGACTTTTTCTTAAGAAATAAACCATAGGCAACAGAGGCCAAAAGAAGAAGCATATTGATCATGACTCCAGGAAGAAGAGAATCTTCCATTCCTGCGAAAAACAAGATACATTTCACCACAAACCAAACCACGGCAAATATGATGGGGTATTTTAAATAACTATTCATAGTACAAAAATAAAAAAGGTCGCACTCACGCACGACCTTTCTCTTAATTTATTTTTATAGATTACCCATTCATGGAAACCAAAAACTCTTCATTTGATAGCGTATTATGCATTCTGTCTTTCAAGAATTCCATGGCTTCTACTGGATTCATATCAGCCAAATGCTTTCTCAAGATCCAAATTCTTTGTAGCACATCTTTATCCATTAACAGATCCTCTCTTCTGGTTCCAGAAGCGAGAATATCAATTGCCGGATAAATTCTTCTGTTCGAAATCTTTCTATCCAACTGCAATTCCATATTACCAGTTCCTTTAAACTCTTCGAAGATTACTTCGTCCATTTTAGATCCTGTTTCAGTCAAAGCAGTTGCTAAAATTGAAAGTGATCCTCCATTCTCAATCTTTCTTGCTGCTCCAAAGAATCTTTTTGGCTTGTGAAGTGCATTGGCATCGACACCTCCTGAAAGTACTTTTCCTGATGCTGGAGAAACGGTGTTATAGGCTCTAGCCAAACGCGTAATCGAATCCAATAGAATACAAACATCGTGTCCGCATTCTACCATTCTTTTAGCTTTCTCTAGAACAATATTCGAAACTTTTACATGTCTTTCTGCTGGCTCGTCAAACGTTGAAGAAATTACTTCCGCATTTACCGATCTTGCCATGTCTGTCACCTCTTCTGGTCTTTCATCGATCAACAAGACGATCAAATAAACTTCAGGATGATTTTCTGCAATGGCGTTTGCGATTTCCTTTAGTAAAACCGTTTTACCTGTTTTTGGTTGAGCCACAATCATCCCTCTTTGTCCTTTTCCGATTGGAGCAAACAAATCCATGATTCTTGTAGACATGGTTTCATGCTTGTGTCCGGTCAATTTCAATTTTTCATCTGGGAACAAGGGTGTTAAATATTCAAAAGGAACTCGGTCTCTTACAAAACCAGGCTCTCTTCCGTTGATCATTTCCACTTTGATTAATGGAAAGTATTTTTCTCCTTCTTTTGGTGGTCTTACAGCTCCTCTTACAGTATCTCCTGTTTTTAACCCAAACAGTTTCACCTGAGACTGAGAAACATAAACATCATCTGGAGAAGGTAAATAGTTGTAATCTGATGACCTTAGGAATCCATACCCATCTTGCATCATATCCAAAACTCCTTCAGTAATAATTATTCCATCAAAATTATATCCATAGAATTCAGCTTGATTCTTTTTCTCCTGATTTCCATTATTCCTATTTTTTGGATTTTGATTGGATTGATGTTTTTGCTGATTCCCTGTATTTCCAGAATTTCTGCGATTATCAGGTCTTACAACTGGCTTCTTTTGCTCAGCATTTCCACTTTCTGATTCAACTTTTTCTGGAACAGCTTCCTTTACTTCCGCTGAAGTCTCCGAAGCAGAAAACAAATCTCCATCGGCAGGCTCCTCTTTTCTACCTTCTTTCTCCACTTTCGCGACTACTCGCTTTCTTGGTCGTTTCCCTTTGTCCTCGACAGTCTCTTCCGATGGCTTATTTTGATCCATGGCTGCCAATACATCAACGATATCGGATTTCTTCATTGTTTCGCTTTCAGCTACTCCTAGTCCTTTTGCAATTTCTCTTAAATCAGAAACTTTAAGCTTTTCTAATTGTGCTTTTGTGTACATACTTAATTGATAGATACAATACTGAGGTAATTGTAGATTCCTTTCAGTAAATTCTTTTGATTATTCTAAAACAAATTGGGTGATTCAATTTTGATCCATACGATCATTTGTGTTGCAATAATACAAAATAAATTTAATACACGCATATTTTTTAAAAATCTCTTCTCCGCATGGATGAAACCCTTTGCCAATTCAGTTTGTTTGGTATTTTTGTCAAAATATTTTTTTCATGATACAGAGAATCCAAACTATTTATCTCATTCTGGTGATCGCTGGACTTTTCGTCGCTTCTTTCACAAGTATTGGCATTTATACATTCGAAGAGCAAGGTGTTGAGGTTTCAGCCTTAGTAGGTGGACAAGGAGTTAGCTTTGAATTAGTAGTCGATGGCGAAGTTCAAGATCTTTCAAAAGAAATCTCAGAATTGGAAAAAGCCAATCGGGCTCAGTTAGTGAACCCCGATACATTAAAAAAGATGAAAGAAGGCATTTCAATTCCACTTTACATTGGTTTTATGCTTCTAATTTGCTGGAATATATGGATTGTAATGTCCTACAAAAAGTTGAAAAGACAATTGAGTTTGGCTCGTATCAACACCATCCTATGCTTCCTAATGGTTGTCATCACAATCGCAGGTTTTAGTATGGGAAAAACCATTGGAGCAAAGATCTTGCATGTTGAAGATTTGGCAAGTCAAATAACTATAACAACAGGAATGGGGGCCGGTTTCTTTGGCATTATCATTTGTCTTCCTTTTGCACTATTAGCCCAGCTTTCAATTAAACGTGATCTAAAATTGATCCAGTCTATCGATAGAATTCGTTAATGAACTACCTGTCGGTTGAAAATATTTCCAAGGCCTTTGGAGAGAAGGTCTTGTTTGAAAATGTAAGCTTTGGATTGAACAAAGGAGAAAAGGCTGCCCTTGTAGCAAAAAATGGCTTTGGTAAATCTACCCTCCTATCTATTCTTAAAGATAGTTCGAATAGCGACACCGGATCTGTAGTATTTCGAAATGATATTTCCATCGGATTTTTAGACCAGGATCAAGAACCCAATGACCAACATACGATTTTGGAAGAGATTCTTTCTGTAGATAATGAAGATTCCAAAATTTTAAAAATCTACAATTCCAAGATTGCTCAGCAAGAGGATATTCCACAAGATATTTTAAACAAAATGGATGAGAAGAATTTGTGGGATAAAGATGTTTTGATCAACACGATCTGTAGCCAGCTTAAAATTCCTTCCCTTAATTCCAAAATTCAGCATTTATCTGGTGGACAAAAGAAGCGTATTGCTCTGGCCCAAGTTCTTATACAAAACCCGGATTTATTAATTTTAGATGAGCCTACGAATCATTTGGATTTGGACATGATTGAATGGCTGGAAGATTATCTTAAAAATTCCAAGTCGGCGATTCTTATGGTGACGCACGATCGTTATTTTTTGGAGGTGATCTGTGACTTGATTTTTGAACTCGCGAGAGATCGTATTCATAGATACGAAGGCAGATTTCTCTTATTATTTAATGAAGAAAGCCGAACGCGAAGAGCAATTGCAAGCCAACATCGATCAAGCTCGAAACACCTTCAAGAGAAAAGAGCTGGAATGGATTAGAAAACAACGAAAAGCTCAATGGAACCAAACAAAAAGCGAGAGTAGATGCGTTCTCAGAAACAAAAAAAATAGCTCAACAGAAGATTATTAAAGATGAACTTGCCATTAACGTTAATATTGAACGACTTGGCACTAAGATTATCGAATTACACCATATTGGCAAACAATTCCCCGATAAGAACATCATCAATGATTTTACCTATCATTTTAAAAGAGGTGAAAAAGTTGGAATTGTTGGAAATAATGGTGTTGGCAAAACCACATTTCTAAATCTGATTCTTGAAAAAGAAACACTGAGCAAAGGAAAAATCGTGATTGGGGAAACCGTTAAAATTGGTTACTATTCTCAAAAAGGAATGCAAATCAAAGAAGATAAAAAAGTGATTGAAGTAATTAAAGATATTGCTGAATTCATCCCTCTAGAAAAGGGTAAAAAACTTTCTGCATTGCAATTTTTGGAACGCTTCCTTTTCCCAAAAGATATGCATTATCAATTCGTGTCAAAGCTCAGTGGAGGCGAGAAAAAAAGGTTGTATTTGATGACCATTTTAATGGAAAATCCAAATTTCCTTATCCTCGACGAACCAACAAATGATCTGGACATTTTCACGATTTCTGTATTGGAAGATTATTTGAGAGATTTTCCGGGATGCGTTATGGTTGTGAGCCACGACAGGTATTTTATGGATAAAATTGTTGAACACATATTTTATTTCAAGGGTGATGGTGAGATCAAAGATATCCAAGGCAATTACACCAAATATAGAGAAGAAATTACATCAGAAAAGCGAACAGAAAAAAAAGAAACGATTTCATCTTCCCCGGAAATTTCAAAATCTTCTTCTGATGATCAGCCCAAGAAAAAACTAAGTTATAAGGAGAAAGTAGAATTCGAGCAATTGGAAAATGAAATTGAGCAACTTGAAAATCGCAAAATAGAAATTACCGATTTACTATCTTCTGGTAACTTGGAATCTGATAAAATCAATGAAGTGTCCATAGAATTATCCAAAATCATGGAAGCAATTGACACGAAAACAAACCGCTGGATTGAGTTATCTGAGTTCATATAAGCTTGAACTCCTAAATTGAAAGTCACAATCAATAGATTTACCATCTAAAAGTCAAATTACCTCCTTTCAATAAATGAAAAGGGAATTCAATCGATTTTTTAGGAATCCAATTTGTTTATTTTTAAATTTGGAATGCTAAACGTGAAAAACTATGAAACCCTCTACAGAACTCTTTGATCTAATCAAATCCCTTAGCAAGTCCGAAAAAAGATTTTTTAAGCTGACTTCCTCTCTTCAATCCGGAGATAAAAATTACTTAAAAATCTTTGATTACATTGAAAAACAGAAAGACTATGACGAGGAACGATTAAAAAATCATTTCAAGAAAGATACCTTTATTAAACATCTTCCTTCAGAGAAGAACCATCTTTACAAATTGATTCTTAAGAGTTTGCGTTCCTATTATTCAGAGCAAGATATCAATTCCATAATTAAGCAGGAAATTAAAAATGTAGAGATTTTACACAAAAAAGCTCTGTATAAGGAGTGTAAGAAGTTTATCAAGAGAGCTAAAAAATTGGCTTGGGATTATGAGAAATTCTATTATCTATTCGAATTAATCTCTTGGCAGAAGAAATTGTTAGAAGAAGAATATGAAAGTGGAAATTTTGATGAAGATTTAGATGCCCTTATCATTGAAGAATCTGAAATCATTGAAAAACTAAGGAATCTTGCGGAATACCAAATATTGTACTCGAAGATTAATTACGTATTTCGTTCTGGAGGGTTTATACAAAATGAAAAAGATAAAGAGACCGTTGACTCTATTGCCAACTACCATCTAATCAAGGGTAAAAATACAGCGCTTTCTGATCGGGCTGCAACAATCTGCTATTATATCAAAGGCTTGTGTGCGGTTACTTATCGAGAATATCAAGAATCTTATATTTATTTCAATAAAGTAAGATCCATTTTGGATAGAAATCCGAATATCAAGAGCGATGTTTCCAAACGCTATTTAATGGCCTTAACTCACCTTTTAAGCTCTTATATAGACAATAAAGAATATGAAAAGGCATTAGAAACCATTCGGGATATTCGGAATCTAGGAAAATCTAAAGGGTTCAATAATATGGATGTCAAGGTCAGCATTTTTACTTCTGCCTTAATTGCAGAACTTACTATGTATAATCGAAGAGGTGAATTTGGTAAAGCTCTGCAGATCATGGACGCGAACCGCAGTATGGAAGATGAATTAGAAGATAAAATTAATAAGGAGAAACAAATCAATCTCTTTTTCCATAAAGCCTATGCGTATTTTGGTGTGGGAGAATATAAAAAAGCATTGTCGATCGTCAATATTATGATTAACGACAATGAGCAAAAGTTACGTCAGGATTTATATAGTTTTTCCCGGGTCTTGAACATTATGATTCATTATGAATTAGAGAATTATGATTTTCTGGAATACGTAACCAAATCTACTTCCCGATATCTTGGAAAACAGGACAAAGATTTTACAATTGAAACGGTCTTTGTGAAAATGATTTCCAAAATGATGAGAAAAGGTGAGGAAAACAAGAATGAAGTACTTGCTCAACTTAAAAAGGAAATGGATGAATTGTTTCAAAACAAAAAAGAAAGAATCATCTTAGATTATATCGATATTGAATCCTGGGTAGAATCCAAGTTGAACGAATCTGATTTTGCCGAAACGGTTAGAAGAAAAAATCCTTGAAATTTGAGTTCAAAAAGGCTGACATCATTTCAATAATCGCAACTCCGTCTTTGTTTTTGAAGGAAAGTGTACTATTCAATTTGATATCTTCACCTTCTGTACTCAAAGCCACTTGAATGCGATCGAAGGACTCTAAAAAGCTTTGAACACTACCAAGAAAGCCTTGAAATGCCATGAACTCGAACCCTGTCGCTCCCATCATTTCAATATTCTTGAAAAAGGGACCCAATTCGAAATCCATGTAAAAATAACTTCCTGGCTGGCTTAATTCTACTAACTCCACATCTTCTTGATTTTTGGGATACAAAATATACATATCTTCAATCCACTTGTATTTGTAGGATCCAAACGGACCCAAATCAATCAGTCGCTTTGCCGAGTCTATGGTAATCGCTCCTGTATCCTTTAAAGCAAGAAAATAAGACTCGAATTCGCTTCTGGATTCAGGCTCCATTAAGATTTCAAACTTATTCTGATTGTTTAAAGCAACTTTTCTTTTCTGACTCGGAATATAAATTCCAAACTTATCATGTTTATCTAAAATAATTTCTCCAACAGAAGATTTGATAGTCATTAAAGGACTTACTGAGTCCAAAGGAATATCAAATTCCATCTGAAAAAGAGAACCCAAATTGTTGACACTCCACTTTTTAATTTTTGGAAAAGAATCGATTTTTTTGGTCGATTTCATTCCAAAAGTCCTCAAAACATCTCCTATCTTCATAGAAGAAGAAATGTGTAAATGTTTCGATTTTAAAACCTTTCCAGATATAGGTGCAACATTGTATTCCTCGTTGGATGTATAGTTGATATCCATAATTGCCGATGAACTAACTAAATCCAGGCTCGCAAAAATATTCTGCAACTGACTTCCTTCAATGAAGGCCTGAGTATTCACATGAATATTTAAATCACGATCCCAATTAAATTTTTCATTGAGATCATATTTGGTTCGGATACTTTCCACATTTTTATTTATCACTTCTTCGAGGTACTCTGCAGCTATGGTTTTATCTACATTATTTGCAAATCCAAATATTCCAACTTCAGTATTCGAGCTATAGACCAAATTTTTATTCTGCACGGACAAATCATTCATGAACTTGTCAAAATCCCGTTTAGATTGCAATTGAAAAATTAAATAGTAAAAATCACCTGTCCCCCATCGCTCAATAGCAAAAACAAAATTATTTGCAGGGGAAACACCCATAGAGGGAATTTCTTTGCGTCTTTCGGTCTTGGGAAGCGGAATTTTCTCATTGAAATAATCGCTATTGTACAGCATATTGTACATGAAGGCCGAACCAAAATGTTTGATGTCAAACTCAATCAACACATCTACCTCATCGGGTATGTAATTGTGGATCAAGGGTTCATCCCGTCTCAAAAAGGCATTGGAAATCAAATACACTAAAATGAAACAAAGAAACACCGGAATTATCAGTAAAAATCGGAGTCTTTTCATTAAGAAAACTTAATTTTGCACCTAATTTATAAATTTATCCCAAGCTGTTGAAAGCATTTTCTAAGTTAATTTTGAAATGGATGGGTTGGACCATCGAACCCCTTCCAAAAAAGGCTAAAAAGTGTGTCATGATTATGGCTCCCCATACAAGTAATTTCGACTTTTATATTGGCATATTAGGTTTTTGGTCACTTGGAGCAGAGGCGAAAATGTTAATTAAAAAAGAAGCATTCAAACCAGGAATTGGATTTATTTTGAAAAAACTGGGAGGAATTCCAGTAGACCGCCACAAGAAAACCAATCTCACAGAAAAAATCGCAGAGTATTTTGACCAGGAAGATGAAGTGATCATCCTATTTACACCAGAAGGAACCCGATCTTTAAATGAAAACTGGAAAAAAGGATTCTATTACTTATCCAAATCAGCCAATGTACCTATAGTACTTGCCTACATGGACTATAAGAGAAAAGTAGGTGGATTTTTGGATGATTTTGAACCCACATGGAATGAAGAAGAAGATTTCAAAAAAATTAAGGAGCTCTACTTAGCGAAAGAGATCACAGCAAAACATCCAGAAATGACTGATGTTAGTGCTTCTTCTTAAAAGATTGTGATTTCACATCCCAACCATAGGGACAATGTCGGCATCCACTTTTACAACAAAATCCTCTTTTCAATAGGTACTTTTCTGTAAATACTCGGTATCCTTCCGGAGTAAAGTAAAAATCTCCTTCTTCAAATTCTTTCGTATTAAAATCTTCAGACATTTTTGAATTTAAAATTTAGAATGTAGAGTGTAGAATATTTAATTTTGAACTTAGCATTTTGAACTTTGAACTGATAACAAAACTAATGCTTTTAAATTTACCAGAAATACAAATCGATCAACTTCAGGATCCGTTGTTTACTGAAAAAGATGTTGAAGTCTATCTCCAAAGGGAAGACCTCATCCATCCAATCATTTCTGGAAATAAGTGGCGAAAACTTAGATTCAATATCGAAAAAGCACGCCAATTAGGAAAAACCTCCATTCTCACCTTCGGAGGCGCACATTCCAATCATTTAATTGCCACAGCAGAAGCCTGCCTGCTTGCAAACTTAAAGTCAATTGGTATTGTACGAGGAGAGGAGATTTCAACCCAAACACTAACAAAATGCCGAGATAGAGGAATGGATTTGCATTTTATTTCCAGAGAAGAATACCGAATGCATGAATCAAAGGAATACATAAATCACTGGTACGAAAAATTTCACTCTCCTTTTATAATTCCTCAAGGAGGTGACAATTATTATGGGACCCTTGGCTGCACAGAGATACTTAAAGCCTGTCCATTTCAACCTGATTTCATATTTGTTGCTGCCGGAACCGGAAATACAACTGCCGGAATCTTAATAAGTGCAAATGAAAACCAAACCATTGCAAGTGTTCCTGCCTTAAAAGGCGATTTCATGAAAAAAGAAATCCAGAAATCTATACTGAACTTTATTCAAAATGAAGAAGCTACATCGGAATATATGGGTCAGTTGATAGTTTTGGATCAATATCATTTTGGAGGCTTTGCCAAATATACTTCAGAACTCATCCAATTCATCAAGGCTTTTTATGTACAACACCGCATTCAATTAGATCCTATTTATACCGGAAAAATGATGTTTGGCTTGTATGATCAAATCCGAAATGATGCACTTCCAAAAAATTCAAAAATTCTTGCAATACATACAGGTGGCTTACAAGGAATTTCTGGTTTTGAAAAACGGTATGGCATTCAACTCGTTGACTAAATTGACCTCTCCTGAAAATATTTAATCACCTGATTTACTTTCTTTTAAGACACTATTGTAACTAATTTTCATGCGTTTTCGTAACATGTCATATCCGCTTAACAAACGGATACAACAAACAAAACAAACACAAGATCATGAAAAAAGTAATCTTTATACTCGCGGTCGGCTTAACTCAATTTTCGTTCGGTCACTACGCTACCAGAAAAGATTATATCGAAACCTGGAAGGACGAAGCGATTAAGCAGATGAATCAGTATCAAATTCCTGCAAGTATCACTTTAGCACAAGCAGTACTGGAATCTCAGTATGGAAATAGTAAGCTCTCAACCGAAGCGAATAATCATTTTGGAATTAAATGCCACAAATGGACAGGAGAAACATTTTTTCAAGATGACGATGCTAAAAATGAATGCTTCAGAAAATACGACAACCCCAATGAATCCTTTAAAGATCATTCTGAATTTTTAAAATATAGAGATCGCTATGCTACCCTCTTTGAGTTGAAATTAACTGACTATAAAAGCTGGGCAAAAGGATTAAAAAAATGTGGTTATGCGACCAATCCAAAATACGCAGATCTCCTTATCGATATCATTGAAGAATATCAATTGTACCAGTACGATTACCCACCGAAAGTGGCCAAAGTTTCTGTTCATTCAATTGAAAACAAAACAGAATATAAGTCAATAAAAAGTGGATCATTTATAGCACCAAAACACAACAAACACAAAGTGGAAGTAAAACCCAATGGAGTGCATTTTGTAGTTGCTCAAAAAGGAGATACTTTCTACAAAATCTCAAAGGAATTTGAACTGGGTTTGTGGCAATTGTACAAATACAATGATTATGGCAAGAAAAAGGATGTTCTGATCCCCGGGGATATTATCTACCTACAGCCTAAAAAAGGAAAACCTGGAAAACAACATGATCGAACAATAACTTTGATTGAGGCCTCTTCACTTCGTGAGATATCTCAGAAATATGCAATGAAATTAAATGTCCTACTCAAAAAAAATAATGTGTCCCAACCGGACGAAACTTTAGCAAGCGGTACTAAAATCATCCTCAAGTAAACATAGTTTAAATTGATGAGGTTTTAGTTTGTTGTTTGTTTGTTTGAAGAGGCTGAGCGTTCAGCCTCTTTTTTAATTCCCAACAACAAAATGGGCAGTACAGTTAAATCAGCAACAACCGCAAAAAATAAAGCAATAGTAATCAGAATCCCAGTATAAAATGTCCCACTGAAATCAGAAAAAATCAACATCAAAAATCCTGAACAAAGTATAAGTGAAGTAAGAATAATGGCTTTACCCGTAGCTAAATAAGTTCTTTTTAAAGCATAGAGCAGGCTTTTTCCTTTTTTCAATTCGAGATTGAACTTACTGAGAAAATGAATTGTATCATCAACACATATCCCAAATGCGATGGTAAAAATAATTGCAGTTGTAATCTTAAATTGTATCCCAAAAAAGCCCATTATCCCGGCAATCATAATTAAAGGAATAATATTGGGTATCAAAGAAATCAATACAATTCGAAGAGATCTGTACAGAAGTGCCATTAACAAAGAAACAATGACTACAGCGATAATCAAACCGAAAGTAATGGAATCGGACAATGTTTTCATGTTCTGATCCAATAGATGAGAAGTACCCGTTATTTTCACTTTGAGAAGCCGAGAATCTATTTCTTTCTCTATAAATTCCATTAATTGGTCATTTTTTGATGCAACTATTTCGGATCCCCAGTCGCCAATATTCCCTGTGATTCTTGTTGTTCTTTTATCCTGTGAAATTAAATTTCTGGCAAAGTCCATCGATTTTCGACTCAAAAATTGCTTCTGATATTTTTTTATCTGCTTGTTGCTTTCAGGAAGTTGATAGTATTTTGGATTTGCTGTATGATAAATACGATTTAATGTTTTAAATACCGTAACCAGTGAATTAATACGTCCCACGCCATACTCTGTGGTCAAATAGTTTTCAATCTTATCTATTTCACGCAGGATTTTGATATCCGTAACACTGTCTGCATCCGGACCAAGTATCACTGCCATTTCAAAAGGACGAACTCCTCCAAAATGTTGATCAAAAAATAAAGCATCCTTTTTAACTGTTGTTTCCTTAGAAAGATCATCAAGAATGAAATGGTTCCGATCAATTTTTGTCATTCCCCAAAATGAGACGATAACAACCAGAAGTACGACTAGGTAAATTGTTCTTCTCCCTTTCATCACACGGATAAAAAATATTCGAAGATATTGGTCCCAAAAATTTGTTTTCGATCGTGCATTTCGACCATCAATTCGATTTGAAAGCAAAAGAAAAAAAGGCAACATTCCATAAGTTGCGATAAATGCCAAAATAACCCCAATTCCAGTATAAATTCCAAATTCGGCAATGGGTTCAACTTTTACCAGAATCAGAGAGAAAAAACCTACAGAAGTTGTAAATGAAGTTAAAAAAGTGGCTAACCCTACTTCTCGAATCGTGGTTTTCAATGCATTAACAGACGGTTCTCCCATGCGCTTTTCATCAATATATCTGGATACAAAATGAATGACATCCGACATTGAAACAACAAACATGATGGTAGGCAAGATTGTCAGCAAGATATTCAATGGTTCACGAATTAGCCCCATAAATCCAAAGACCCAAATCATGGAGGAAAGCACAATAATTAATGGAAATAGAATTCCCTGAAATGATCTAAAAGCAATGAATAAAAATAGGATGACTAAAACAGCTGAAACCAAAAAGAACATAAAAAGTTCCTCTTGCATTTGACTCACATAATACGCTTGTCCTACAGCTCGCCCTGAGAAATGTACTTCTTCAAAATGAAAATCAGACAGAATCTGATGAATTTGCGCAAGCAAGGTATCGCATTTGGCTTTACTTAAATAATTTTCATGTTTGATGTATAGATTGACCACTTGAGCTTGGTCATCAATTAAAATTCCAATTAGTTCTTGGTTATGAAAGATTTGAGTAGAATCCTTTATTTTATTTCTTTCTTTAAAATTGATATACGGGATTTCGTATATCTGCATACCCAAAGGAGCCACGGCAAAATTATGCTGATTGGTAAGCGAAACAACAAAATGAACAAGCCCCAGCTGTTCTATCCTTTTCGTAAGCTGATCGATCTCTCCTAAAAATTCATAATCAAAAATACCATTTGAATTTTTTATCCCGAGAAGCATAAAATCATTATCAGAATCAAATTCTTGTCTGTAATTCAGAAAAAATTCGGTCTCATGAGAATCTCTTGGAAAAAATTTCTCAAAATCATAATCAAATTGCAGACGAAGCATCCCTAAAGCAAAAAGGAAAGTAAGTCCAAGCGAACTTAGAAATAGAATTTGGATTAGTTTTCTAAAACCTTTATTGGACAGCTTCATGGAATCAAAAGTACTCAATTATGAACATGGATTGAATTGGAAAAGTTCAATGTTTTGAATACAAGTCACATGATTTTTATTTAAAATGCAGCCCAACCTATTGCCTGCGAGCATCGTTAGTGTATTCGAAAGAATTATTATTTTTGCCAAAACCAAAAAAAAAGAATCAATTATGAAAAGAAATTTACTATCTCTAATTACCGTATTGTCAGGGGTAAGTGTGACATTTGCTCAGCCTACCTTTAACTCAACGGATGAGGCGAATACAGGATCAAATCATTCCTATTATGTAGCTGATACAGCTAACTTTAACATGATGGAATCAACAAATGGTGCCAATGCAACTTGGGATTGGTCACTTTTGATGGAAAGCACTCAGGTGACTCCAAGAACAGCGAACGTGAATGATGCTACTTCGGACATGACTTTCCAGCCCTTAGGTGCGACACATAACTTTGAAATTCAGGACTATATCAATCAGTACTACAATTTCAATACAAACATCAAGCATTCTCAGGGATTTAGATATTCAACAAATGGTTCTGAATTAGCCATCGTTACTTTCGATTCTGCTTCTTATGATATGATGACATATCCTTTCTCTTTTAACGATATGATTTCCAATACAATTTCAGGACAAACCACTTTGAATTTGCAAGGAAATCCATTTACAGATCCGAGTACAAGCGGAAGTGGGTTTATTGAATATGATGGATATGGAACATTGATGCTTCCTGATACAACATTTACAAACGTGGCTCGAATCCACCAAAGAGATTCTGTTCATGCTACTTTTTCATTCCCAATTAATGATGTTTCTTTCGTAATCAATAAATATGAATTTTATGATCATGTGAATTTAGATATCCCTGTTTTTATTTGTTCCCGAGTGGATGTATACTCTGCATTATTACCAATTGGACCAGTAATTAGTGCTTACAGCGCAGTTCCTTTGGCTCCCAATACTGCAGGTCTTAACGAAGAAGTTGCAGAGGATATCAAATTGGAGATCTTCCCTAATCCAGCAAACGATAATTTAACAATCCGATTCAATGCTTTAACTGGAAACAGTAGCCAAATCAAAATGATGGATCTTTCTGGTAAAACGGTTAGAGTTATTTCTAACGGATTTACAAGCGGTTTAAATACCATTAAATTAAACGTTTCGGATATTACTGAAGGCATCTATATGCTAGAGTTTACAGTAGATTCGAAGGTAACAACTAAAAAAGTTGTTATCCAATAAGCTAAAATATTTTGATGTGAATTATTTATTTATTTAATTTGCATCACTTGTTGCTTTAAGATTAATAGAAGATTTACCCTGACAGGCTTGCCTCGTCGGGGTTTCTTTTTTTAGAACGTAACCTTTTCTTATTTTCTTTATTATTTTTAGCAGAAATTCAATTCGTATTCAATGAAGTTTATTCACTTTTCCTGGATCGCCATTTTTGTATTATGCACTTTTAATTCAAGTTTCTCTCAGAATGAAATTGAATTGAATGCTGAAAAAAGGGCGTTTATTTATCATGTACTATGGAAGAACAAAAGGTTAGAGGAACATCTGGGAGACTATTTTGAATACATCGGTGAACCTTATCTTAAAAATGACGGGACTTCTCCGAAGAGAGATTCAGTAGAATGGTCAATCAAAAATAATGGGGAAAATCTTCTTATTCGAACCTCTGAACTTGCCAAAGTAAGCAAAGGGATGCTTCAGGAATTATGCAATAAATTGGCCTTGCATGACCTCAACTTGATTATCAAAAACAGAAATTCAGAAGAAGCCCAGCATCAGCCTCTTTTAAAAGAATATGAACAATTATTGGATCTCTATGCTTCCAAACTCCCACCCTACGCCTTAGTTGATGAAAATGGAAAAGAAGCGCCCATGCTTAAAATGGAAAAAATTCTTGCTCCGTCTTACTCCACAAAATCTAAAATTAACGTAGCCTCTTCAGGGGGAATATTTGATGTAAATGAAACAAAAGCAATTGTCAATGCCCTAAATGAAACCATTAACAATTGGGTTGGTAAGAGAGCTACCCAGTATTTCTTCGCTTTCGGTGGAAGAATGAATTACTTTGACAACCAGTTGATGTCAGCTGGTGATGGAGGAGGATTTGCAGGGGCTTCCAAAGAACAAAAACAAGATGAATGGTATAAAGGACTTACCCCCGATATCGGTTTTTTCTATTATCTGCCTGAAATTACTAGCGACACTAAAGGAAACAGAAAGGTAGAAGCTATGCATGTTCCGGTTGTCGATTACAAAACTTACGGTCACGATACCCTAACGAATATCCATTTTGATATTTGGGGAAAAAGCAAGGAAAGACAAACGACTGTAGTCATCCAGAAAGGAATCAATTCTTATATTTTGTATGATAAAGATGAATCCGATCTTTTAAGCCCAGATTCCAATTACAATAAAGAAGGAGTAACAACCTATCAAATGCTCATCGACGAACTGAAAAATGTACATATCGCTCATTATGAAGAGATGATTTATGGAAAAAGAGGTTACGACTACCAAATTGAGTTTCATATAGGGCAGAAAGAAATTTGTTTGGAAAAGATTAAAATTACCGAATACAAACTCAATAAAATTCGCTACACAACAGGATCTGGAAATGTTGTAAACTACAAACCTAAAGATCCAAAAAATCACCAACCAGGGTCCAATGTGTCTGTCAAAAAGCAAAAAAGAACCACACAAGACGAACTGATGTATTGGTACGAAAAACTAGAGTACCACAAAGAAATGATTGTCAAATTAAAGAAAGAAAAAGAAATTGCTCTGGAAATTTTGGCTACGCTTAAAGACAAACTAAGCAACATGGAGAAAAATATTGGCTACCGTGTGCTGACATACGAAGAAAAAGACGGCCTCTATATATTTGAAGACTCCTCCACCTTCAATTACGAAACACAGGATTTCAAATTCATGGGAACCAAACATCCGGAAGAATACAATATCCGCGTGCTGTCATTTGACGATAAAGTACTGAGCACAAAAGCCGATGAAGTCCAAATCCATTGGTCTATTTGTGAAGAAGACATTGATGAAAGTTTAGCACTCAACAAGAAGTTTGTGGACGCCTTTGGGATCAATAGTTTTAAAGGAAATTTTCCAATTCTGACAGAAGAAGACTCCGTTAAGATCAAAGAATTGGTCCAATTCATCGTTAAAAATCCAAAAGCGGTTCAATTTGATCTTTCTGGAAATGGAAAAGGCAAAATTTTGGAAAACGGTAAATACGAAAAAGATAACGTACCCGAATATTTCAAAGAATACCCTAATGGAGACTCGATCAGTTTCCAAAGTCAAAATGCCACCACATTGAAAATTGCCATGGATAAAAAGTTGAACATCCAATTGGCTACTTACACTGATGGGAGGGAAGTATTCTTTCAGCATTATGAAAAAGACATTATCAAGCTTTTGCAACCTGGTTCAGGAGTTCATCGGAACGAAGTAATTTCAGCTGCTAGGACGCAATCAGTTTTAGTGAACTTTCTTTTCGAATTCAGAAAGCTAGCAAGAAATTATGTTGAATCTGAAAATGCGGATAAAGCTTATGATATTCTGGTTAAAAGTGCTAAAAAGACAAAGATTGAAGTTGGAAACGTTAAGGTGAAAGCATATCCGAAAATAGTATTTTCAAAATTGTAATTTAGATTAAATTCCGAAAGTGGGTGCGGCTCGCTTGTATCGTCCAGCCCCCCCCCGCTGGTGCGAGCGTCACGCTCGTATCGACCAAAACCTCGATCTACCCAATACTTTTGAGAGCATCTCCCTCGTATCTAAAAGCGGTTCAGTACAATAAACTCCTAACACTTCGACTACTTCTCGACTCCATTTCGTTACGCTCGAAGTTGCTCTGTGACCGGCAATACTATTGAAAAAGATGGCCGCAATCACTCAACATCTTAACACTTCTTCCCGTCAATGCGGCCTCCACTCCTGCAAATCCGAGGTCGCTGAGCCGGACCGAGTGGAATGGAGCCTTCGCGGAATGGAATCGAGGTTCAGTCGAAGCGTTTTGAGTTGATTTCCACTTCCCAGTGGTGCAACAACCTAGACCAAACCAAATTATTCCCCCCGCTCCCGCGCGAATCCCTTCGCGTGGTAAAACGACAACCGAAGACCTAACCAAAATATTCACTACATTTGATCAAAATCGACCTTTATGAGAAATCAAAGAAGTTTTAAAATGAACCTACTATTGATCCGATACGAGCGAGAGGCTCGCAACTTCGGGTGGTTAAAATTTTCTTTCTTATATGTACTTTTCTTCTTTCTCACTCCAACGCTTGGGCAGCAAACTGACATATACAGGATTGGTGGATTATGCTTTTTCGAACAAGAATCTAAAGACACTATAAGGCAAGTATATTTTTGCAAATGTACTGAAGAAACAGACCATCTTATTGTAGACTCATTTATTGTTGTTAATCATTCAAAAGATAGTTTATGGATCGTGGAAAAGAACATCAATTTTGAAATGAAAATAAATTACGAAGCTGGGAAATTATCAAAAGAAAAATCTGTTCAGATCGAAAATAAATTGTTTCAAATAATTCAATCTGTCTGGAGAGATGCCGATTCTTCTTATATGTATCCAAAATGGGAATACTATACAGGCAAAAACAACAATATTAGAAAATACTATGGTTTGGCAAAACTAGTCAACTACCTAGCAATAAATGAACTCAAGTTTATGGAGGAAATCCTGAAATTTGCTGGGTGCGATGAGGATTCTTTAGCTATTCAAGCATTGGATTTTCTGAATTCAGAATCCTTTGGTTCTGCTTTATATATATCTAGATTCTACAATATGAAATCCTCGAAAAAAAATGAACATTGGGAGGAAACTTCAGATTATGAAGAAAGAGCGCTTGTAAATATTAAAGATGATATTTTTCTAGGAATGTATCCTAAAAATAACAAGCTGAATGATTATTTGAAAGAAGCATTGCATCGTTATTGTGATAGAATTAAAACCGTGAATTGTAATCTATCTGAAGAATTATTCAAATAGGATTTGCATTTATTGTAAAATTAACATTTGGAACTCGAAGGGATTTACGCACCACCGAGGGAGTTTAAACACTAAAAATTTTGAATATGAAAATATTTTTAATCTTGTCAATTGTTATTTCAAGTTCTTTTTCTTTGACTCAAACTTCCGATGTAAAGGAATATGTAAATTATGATTTTGAGAGTGGGTATATTTCTGAAATTGTAACTTTAAATAGCAACTTTCGAGACACATTATTTTGCGCCTACGGTAAAGCAATAAGACAAGTTCATTATGACCCGAAAGGACAGTTGTATTTGGAAATTAGATTTTACCAAAATGGTCGAATTAGAAAGTCAGTTTCTTATGATAATGGTGTTGAAAATGGAAAGTCTTATCATTTTAAGAAAAATGGAAAAGTTCACATTATTTTCAATTATCAGAATGGGCGTATGGTGGATTGGGTAGAGTTTAATTCCAAAGGTTTACCTATTGACGGATCGGATGACAATTTTTCCAAAGAAAAAAGGTAATGTTCCAAATGAGGTACAAATTAATCTTACGCTGGTGCGAGCGTCACGCTCACATCTAAACTCCCGGGCTTCTCGACTAGCGCTCGAAGTCCTAAATTGTAGAATCCTAACGCTAGGTGTCCGAGCGCGCTTGTCCAGACTACTCGTCAGGGAGTCGAGGAAACCGATAGCTAAAGCCCCAACCAAACAACTAAAAAAAAACAAACCAACTAACTAACCAAAAGCTCCCGCTCAAAATTCACCAAAAAAACCTTCGATTTGGCTCTTGTCACAGCTGTGTACAACCATCTCAAATACTCCTTATTCTTCGCATCCGGATGCAAATAGCCCTGATCAATATACACATGCTCCCATTGGCCGCCTTGAGATTTGTGGCAGGTAACCGCATAGGCATATTTCACTTGAATGGCTTGAAAATAAGGGTCATCCATGATTTTCTTGAAACGCTTGGTCTTGTTTTTCTCGTCCAGATAATCTTTCTCAATTTCAAAAAAGAGCCTTTTTTGGTCTTCCCGACTCAAATTGGGGGATTCGGAATGTAGTGTATCAACCAATAGTTTTACTTCGATCTCATCCATATTGGGGTAATCGACCAGTTTTACTCGGGCATCGGCAAACTGGAAGCCGTACATTTCTTTTCTTCCCAGTATCTTATTGACCTGCATCATTTCACCATTGGCAATAAAACCGGGCTCCGAATTTTCTGGAAGCCAGGAATAATTGTTTTTCACGGCCATTAATATATCACCTGCACTCAATTCATCTTCATGATAAAAAACTCTTGAACGAATATGGTTGTTGTAGGAATTCGCTCTTTTATTGGAGCGGGTAATGACCAAAGTCTCCTCTACTCCAACTTGTCGGTGGCTTTCTTCCAGTGCATCTTGTAATTCCTGTCCATTCAAATCGATAAAATCCGTTGTGTTGGTTTCTAAAATCAAGTCTTCGTAAGATTGAATATTTCGAATTTGAGTGGCGTTCTTTAAAATACCCGAGTCTGCCGCTTGCCGGGAAACTTCTGTGAGTCGGTGATCAAAAATTTCAATATTGTAGAGGGTGTTTTCGAGATATTCTTTGTTCAATGCCGGACTAAAATCTGCTCCTACTGGAGGTAACTGACCTTCATCTCCCACTAAAATGAGCTTGTTATTGGTACTGCTAAAAATAAACTCGACCAAATCCTCCAATAAATTGCGATTGGCCCAGGGATTCGAACCGGAAGGCATGGAATAATCTGCAATCATCGAAGCTTCATCTACTATGAAAATAGTGTGATTATTTGGATTAAAAGCCAATTCAAATGCTACCGCTCCGTTCTTCATCACCTTCCTCTGGTAAATCACACGATGAATGGTGTGTGCTTTCTTTTTGGAGTAATTTCCGATTACTTTGGCAGCTCTTCCCGTTGGTGCTAATAGTTGAGTTCGAAACCCATGTTTGCCAACAGATTTCACAAAAGCACTGATTAAAGACGTTTTTCCCGTTCCGGCATACCCCGAAAGGATCAAGGCATCTTTTTTGTATTTTCTTTTGACTAGATCATCTAATTTTTCAAGGAAAAGAACTTGACTCTCATTAGGTTCATAACCCAGATTATTTCGGATATCTGTGACTAATTGACTCATTTACTTCTGCAAAAATAGAGCAATATGTTTGTCCTTTATTCTACTGTAGAAAAAATATATTGAATGAAATCGAATTTTATGTAAAAAATTGTAGTTTTGCCCTGTACGTAATTAAACTAAAACAAACACAGATGAACAATATTTTGCGTCTTATTGGGATTTACTCGTTACCCGCAGCTTTTTTTCTAATTGGAATTTGGAGAATTTGGGTTGGGGTTACTACTCAAATTGTAACAGATTCGGCTGGTAATGAATATATCATTGAGCAAAACAATTATGAAATTCTTTCGGGAATTCTTTGCTTTGTGATCAGTGCTATCATCCTTTTGTTCGTGACTGGAAAACTAAACCGAAAAATGATTTTGATTATTGGTGGTATTTCTGTTCCAATCGCAATTGCTGTTTTAGTGATGAACTTTTTAGCTATCAAGAATGAAGTGGACATGCTTGCATTCAGAAAGAAAGTTAAAGGTGAGATGATTCTTAGAATTATGGATTTGAAAGATGCGCAGTTGGCCTATAAAACAGTTAACGGGAAGTTTTGCGACAATATGGATGAATTAATCAAATTCGTAAAAACCGGAAAGGTTCCAAAAGCGATTTCTTCGGGGAACGTTCCCACAAGAAAGCCAACTCCAATTGAATATGATTCATTATATCCTGGTCAGAATAAAGCAATCGATAATAATCTAACTGAACTCGAAGCATGGAAATTATCTAAAATGATGCCTTCCGCTGATCAACTTGCTGAGATTAGATCCAAGAGTGATAGAGATACTAATGCCTGGAAAGGTTTAGAAGCTTTTAAGAGAGATACTATTTACATACCTGTAATTGATAAATATTTCTCAGGAGATAAGTATGCAGAAAAAAGATCGACTATTGAAAGAACTTTTGAATTCAAATCAGAATTCCCTTTCAATCCGGATTCTATAGCTGTTATTCCACATGCCGGAGACACAAAACCAAAGTTCGGATTGGCGGTTGGTGAAATTTTCAAATCGACAGGATCAGCTCCTACACTGCTAATTTGGGCGGTTCACCCAATGGATTCAATGAAAATGGATTCGATTTACTTGGGTAGCTTGAAGAAAGTAGATTTCAACGGAAGCTGGCAGTAATCCGATGATCAATAGCTCGAATGCGCATCAGCATCAATTAAGCATTGAATTATCTGATGCTCAAATTCGCTTTGCTATTTTAAAAGGGAAAGAGCTTGTAAAAGAATTTTCTGAGAAAATCGATGAAAAATCAC
>JAWKMJ010000021.1:0-61056 GCA_041392305.1 Crocinitomicaceae bacterium | reverse complement strand
ATTTTCAATTCGCGCTGAAAGAGTGCGTCTTTTTTTTATTTATGCTTCTTTTGTAGCCTTAGGTTCGCCTCTAATTATTTATTTCGTATTGGCTTTTCTTTTGGAGCACCAACATTTATTCAAATTTCAAAAACGAAAAAAATCCATCTGGGAACTTTAGAATCCAATGTTACTGAATTACAAAATATTTGCGAAAATCTACTATGCTTTCGCCTTGCTTTTTCTAGTTATTTTAACAGGTACTATAGGGTTTAGCTTGGTTGAGGGATGGAACTTGGTGGATTCTTTTTATATGACAATCATTACAGTTTCAACAGTGGGTTACGGTGAAGTTCAAGAATTATCAGAAGCAGGAAAAATTTTCACTTCATTCTTGATAATCACAAGTTTTGGTACATTTGCTTTTGCTGTAACATCTATTACATCTTATCTTGTTGGAGGTGAATACAAATTATATTTCAAAGATTATAAAGTGAATAAAAAGATTGAGAATTTACAAGGACACACCATTATATGTGGTTACGGTAGAGTAGGAAGACAAGCTGCTGCAGATATGGTCTATCATAAGGAAAAAGTAGTTGTGATTGAAACAAATGATGACCTAGTGGATCAAAATATGGTGGAAGACAGTAATTTTTTCTTTTTAAGAGGTGATGCAACTGTAGATGAAAACCTGGAAAAAGCTGGTATAGCTAGAGCTAAGGCATTGATAACGGCCCTTCCAAAAGATTCAGATAATCTTTTTGTAGTATTGAGTGCAAGAACAATCAATCCAAAACTTAAAATCATATCCAGATCCTCAAATATGAAAAACTGTTCCAAACTAAGTTCCGCTGGTGCAAATAATGTGATCATGCCAGACACAGTTGGGGGATCGCACATGGCTTCTCTGGTTACTACACCAGACGTTATGGAATTCTTGGATTTGATTAAAATTTCAGGAAAAAATGAGATCAATATTGAGGAAATCACTTTTAGAGATTTGCCTCCAGATTTTCAGTTTAAAACAATTGCCGAATTAGACGCGAAAAAGATAACTGGTTGCAATATTGTGGGCTACAGAGCTCCTAATGGAGATTATCAAATTAATCCTTCTCCTGAATTAAAAATGGTTCCTGATTCAAAACTATTCGTCTTAGGAAATGCAACTCAAATAGAACATTTGAACAGATTATTCGGACTCAAATGAGAATTCTAATCACTGGTTCCAACGGATTGCTAGGTCAGAAGATTGTCGATCTCTGTAAGCAAAAATCAATCTCTTTTCTTGCTACTTCAAAAGGCGAAAATCGCTATTCCAAGGTTTCAAATACGGAATACCGATCAATGGATATCTCTAATATCGAAGAAATTGAATCAGTAGTAGCAGACTTTAAACCAACAAGCATTATAAATACTGCTGCGATCACAAATGTAGATTACTGTGAAGATTATAAAGAATTATGTGATTTAATTAATGTTGAAGCTGTTAGAAAATTATTGAAAGTTGCTGAAAAAAATAATATTCATTTGATCCATCTCTCTACAGATTTTGTTTTTGATGGCGAAAATGGTCCCTATAAAGAAACCGATGAACGAAATCCATTAAGCTACTATGGATTGTCAAAGTTGAAATCAGAGGATCTTCTCTTATCCAGTAGCTACAAGAATTGGGCAATTGTCAGAACTATAATTGTATTCGGTATGGCTGAAAATATGAGTCGTTCCAATATTGTTTTATGGGCTAAATCTGCACTTGAGAAAGGTGAGCCAATGAATATTGTGGATGATCAATTTCGAGCTCCCACTTTCGCTGAAGATTTGGCATGGGCCTGTGTGAGAATTGGAGAAATGAATGCAAGAGGAATTTATCATATTTCCGGACCTGATACATTTTCTATTATGGAGCTTGTGCAAAAGGTTGCAGATTACTGGGGATTGGATAAATCTACTTTAAAAACGGTGAGTTCCTCCTCTTTGAATCAGGCGGCAAAAAGACCTCCGAAGACTGGTTTTGTCCTTGAAAAGGCGATTAAAGAATTAGGCTACCGTCCTAGATCTTTTGAAGAAAGTTTACTTAAATTGAGTTCTCAACTCAAGAAAAATTAATTTTTATATTTTTGTTGCTGACCAAAATAAACAAGAAATTCTTTATGAAAAATCTATTAGTCTTAATAACCCTCTTAATCAGTGTGCAAGCTTTTTCTCAATTAGACTTTAAAGTCGCACCAGAACATGGAACAGATAAAATTGGTGATGGTACTGCTGAAGTCATTATATTACAGGGAAGACCTCCATTTAAATATTATTGGTCAACACCTGGGGTAAATATTTATTCCAATAAAGCAACTGATCTCGTTGAAGGAGAAGAAATTTCGGTGAAAGTCGTGGATTCTACTGGAGCAGAGAAAGAAGTTCAAACTATGGTGCCGGTTAATAGTGCGGTAGAAAAGATCAATATTGGAATGAAGCCTGCGGTTGATCTAGTGGGATATTTTTTCTTTTTTCCTATTTACAGTCAAGAAATCAAGATTCAGGAAAAAATAATTACTGCACCGTTTTGGGATAATAAGGATTTGGAAAATTTTAAATTGACAAAATGGCTAGTGGCTGATGGAGAAAAAGTAAAACATGAACAACCTATAGCCATCTTATCGCATGAAAAGGAGTCAATCACAATTTATTCTGTGGGTGAAGGAACTATCAAACATAATTTAAAAGTAGGAGATGAGGTTAGAGAAAAAGATGACCAAGGGAATATCACAAAGGCTATACCGCTTTGCGTGATTAAATATGATCCGGACTATACATTGATGTCTGAAAATGGACAGCCTGTTTCGACTTCGGTTCCATTAATTGTAGTTTGGCTTATCTTGGGAGCAATCTTCTTTACCATTCGGATGAAGTTCATTAACATAAGAGGATTTAGACATGCGATTCACTTGGTTTCAGGAAAATATGACGATCCGAATCATAGTCATGGAGAAGTTTCTCATTTTCAGGCTTTGACTACTGCACTTTCTGCAACAGTGGGGCTCGGAAATATTGCATCGGTAGCAATTGCAATTTCCGTTGGTGGCGCTGGTGCTACATTTTGGTTAATTGTTGCAGGTCTTATAGGAATGTCATCCAAATTCGTGGAATGTACCCTTGGAGTTAAATATAGAAAGATAAATGAAAAGGGAGAGGTTTCTGGAGGACCTATGTATTATTTGTCACAGGGACTTGCGAAGCGTGGATTAGGTGGTTTAGGAAAAGCACTAGCAGCAATTTTTGCAATTCTTTGTATTGGAGGTTCATTTGGTGGTGGGAATATGTTTCAAGCGAATCAGGCCTTTGCTCAAGTCAATGAACAATTTAGTATTGGCGATGGAACTGGTTGGATATTTGGCGTTTTCTTAGCTGTGGCAGTAGGTGTTGTAATTATTGGAGGAATAAAGTCTATAGCCAAGGTAACGGATAAGATTGTTCCTTTTATGGTAATCATCTATGTTACCTTTGCTTTGATTATTATTTTCATGAATATTGGAAATATTGGATCTGCTTTTTCTCAAATTTTCAATGGGGCATTTAATCCAGATGCTGTGAAAGGTGGAATTATTGGTGTATTGGTAATCGGTTTCCAAAGAGCGGCATTCTCTAATGAGGCAGGTGTGGGTTCTGCGTCTATTGCCCATTCAGCTGCTAAAACAGAGGAACCTGTTTCTGAAGGAATTGTGGCGTTGTTAGAGCCTTTCATTGATACGGTTATTGTATGTACTATGACTTCTTTAGTTCTTATATTTACGGGATATGCTGAGGATCCCCAAGGCTTGACTGGAGCAAAACTTACCTCCGCTGCATTTACTCAAGAGTTTACTTGGTTTAGTTGGATACTCACTTTGGCGATTCTTTTGTTCGCTTTTTCTACAATGATCTCATGGTCATACTATGGCTTAAAGGCTTGGACGTATCTTTTTGGAGAAAGTAAAGCTGCAGATTATACTTATAAATCCATATTTCTTGTTTTTATTGTAATCGGATCATCTATAGGACTAGGGTCTGTTCTTGATTTTTCTGATATGATGATTTTGGGTATGGCTTTTCCTAATATTTTAGGACTTTTAATTATGTCAGGTGAGGTCGCTAATGATCTCAAACTCTATATGACCAGGGTAAAAACCGGAGAAATTCGGAAATTTAAATAAATTTTATATTCACCACCTAAATCAATTTCCACCAAATCATGAGCTCCCATTCTTGGAAGGAATTTTTCTATTTGCCTCTCAAAGACAGATGGATTACTCTATCAATTATCCTTATAATTAACGCGGTTTCACTAACTGGTTTTTTATATTATTCTAATGAATCAAATCAGATTTCTATTCAAATTTATCAAGAAGAAAATATTGAGAAAAATAAACTAGGAAATAACAAGAAAATTGTTGATGTCAATAAAATAGATCACAATGCTTGGATGAATTTAGGATTTTCCGAAAAACAAGCTAAAATGATCTGTAATTATCGAAAGCAAATTGGAGGATTTAAAAATGAGGCGAGTCTATTAAATGTATTTTGCATAGATTCTGTATTTATTTCTCGAAAAGATATACACCTAATCTTTACTTCTTCTATGTCAATGGATTCAAAATATACTTATGGGAAAACGGAAGAAAGTGATTCAAATTTGCTTCATGGCTTAATTTCTACTAAAGAAAAAATAGAACTGCCCGAGAAAGTTTCCGTGATTATTGAACTCAATACTGCCAATAAATCTGAACTAGAGAATTTACCAGGAATTGGAGTTGTTTTAAGTGAAAGAATCATTAAATACCGTGACCTTCTTGGTGGCTACAGATCAATAAACCAGATAAGAGAAGTTTATGGAATGTCTGAGAAGAATTTCAATAGATTTTATACTTTTTTAAAGATAAATGGGGAAGTGAAAAAAATTAATTTAAATAATACAGACTTCAAAGAGTTGATTCGGCATCCCTATTTGGACAAAAATCATGTGAAAGCCATTCTAAATTTTAAAAAACAACATGGCGAATTTCAATCAATCGAACAACTCAATGAAATTTATTCAATTCCAGATTCTATCTTTGTTAAAATTAGGCCCTATTTAAAAATTGAAGAATGAAAAATCTAGAAGATAGAATTAATGATTTAGTTAGAGAAGTACCCAATTTCCCAAAAGAGGGAATAAACTTTAAAGATATTACTCCTTTGTTTGGTAACCCCAAAGAATCAAAAAATATTATTAAACACTTTGCACATTATCTGAAAGATCAAAATGTGGATGTTATTGCTGGAATTGAAAGTCGAGGATTCCTTTATGGGTTTCCTTTAGCTCTTGAGCTTGATTTACCTTTTGTCTTAATCCGAAAAAAGGGGAAGTTGCCACCTGAAACAATTTCCGTAGCCTATGATTTAGAATATGGATCAGCAGAAATAGAAATAGTAAAAGGAGCCGTTAATAAAGGACAAAGAGTTCATATTCATGATGATCTTTTAGCGACGGGCGGTACAGCCGCTGCTGCTGGAGATTTGATTCAAAAATGTGGAGGTGAAGTTCAGGGGTTCTCTTTTCTAGCAGAACTTACTTTTTTAAATGGTAAAGATTCTTTAGCAAATATTTCATCAAATGTTATAACTTTGTTGCGCTATTAATAATCTTTATAATCGAAAACTAAAAAATAATGAACTTTTCTAGAACTGAGAATCAGCAGATGATCGCTCAAATGGTGCGGGATTTTGCCGAAAAAGAAATTCGTCCAAATCTTAATCAATGGGATGCTGAAGAACACTTTCCTGTAGATGTAATGAAAAAAATGGGAGAGCTAGGTCTTCTTGGTATATATGTGCCAGAACAATATGGCGGTAGTGGATTCGGATATTTTGAATATGCTACGGCATTAATGGAGCTAGGAAAAGTCTGTGGTGGAGTTGGTTTAAGTGTAGCAGCTCACAATTCTTTGTGTACGGGACATATTTATTATCATGGATCTGAAGAACAAAAGAAAAAATACCTACCTAAACTAGCAACAGGAGAATGGATTGGTGCTTGGGGATTAACTGAGCCAAATACAGGCTCTGATGCGATGAGAATGAAGACTACCGCTGTAAAAGATGGAAATGAATGGGTTATTAACGGTGCAAAAAACTGGATCACTCATGGGCTTTCGGGTGATGTTGCTGTAGTTTTGGTTCGAACCGGGGAGTTACTAGATTCCAAAGGAATTACAGCCTTTATCATAGAAAAGGGAACTCCAGGTTTTTCAGCAGTGAAAATTAAAGACAAATTGGGAGTTAGAGCATCTGAAACTGCTGAGTTGATCTTTGATAATTGCAGAGTACCAGATGAAAATGTTATTGGAGAAGTGGGAATGGGATTCATTCAGGCAATGAAAGTTTTAGATGGAGGGAGGATTTCGATCGCGGCCTTGAGTTGTGGTGTAGCTCGTGGAGCGTATGAAGCGGCTCTAAAATACGCCCAAGAAAGAGAGCAATTCGGAAAACCAATCGCTTCTTTTCAAGCAATTGGTTTTAAATTAGCAGATATGGCAACTGAGGTTGAGGCGGCTGAGTTACTTACTTTTCAAGCGGCCTACAACAAAAATAACGGGATACCTCTCACAAAACAAGGAGCCTTTGCCAAATATTACGCGTCAGAAGTAGCAGTTAAATGTGGTAATGAAGCCGTGCAAATTATGGGAGGTTACGGATATACAAAAGAATATCCGGCAGAGAAATTTCTTCGAGACGCAAAACTAATGACTATTGGAGAAGGGACTTCTGAAATACAAAAATTGGTTATTTCTAGAGAAATAATGAGATAGGTATTTGAAAATAAAAAAAAGTATTTTATCTTTGCAGTCCAAAAAAAAATTAAAACGAGTTAGAAAATGTTGATTATACCATTAAAAGAAGGAGAAAACATCGAAAGAGCTCTGAAAAAGTACAAGAAGAAATTTGAAAGAACAGGTGCTTTAAAAGAGTTGAGAAACAGAAAGCAGTTTACTAAGCCATCTGTTGAGAGAAGACAAACTCGAATCAAAGCTGCATACAAGCAAAGATTGCAGGATATGGAATTGTAACAAAAGATTGAATTTATACGTTAATAAGGGGGAGCTTTGCTTCCCCTTTTTTATGATAAATAATTTTTTGATATATCTAGAAAAAGAAAAACGTTATTCGCATCATACGGTGATTAGCTATAAAAATGATGTTGATGGTTTTTTACAGTTTCATAATTTCGAAAACATACACGAAATTGAGAGGAATCATGTTCGAGCCTGGGTGATTCATCTATCCGAATCCGGTCTTGAGAACAAATCGATCAATAGGAAATTATCCGCATTGAAGTCTTTCTTTAAATTTAAAATGTTAAAGAATGAAATTCAAATGAACCCAGCTCAAGGTGTTGTGTCTCCAAAAGTAAAAAAGAAACTTCCCGAGTTCGTGCCTGAAAAAGATATGGGGAAGCTTGAATTTTGCGCATCAGAATTGAATCTAGATTTAAGGTCTAAATGTATTTTGGAACTTTTTTATCAAACAGGAATTCGTCTTTCAGAATTGATTCATTTAAAACGAAAAGATGTTACCCTTTCAGAAATTAAGGTTCTTGGTAAAAGAAATAAAGAAAGAATTATTCCCATTACGGCCGGTCTAAGTCTACTTATACAAAATTGGCAAAAGTATGCTCATGAGAATATTTCCTATTTGAAGGAGGACTACCTATTTGTTACAGATAAAGGAGAGCAGCTTTATCCGAATTTCGTATATAGAATGGTGAAAAACGTATTAGGAAAGGTGAGTACAATAGAAAAAAAATCTCCTCATATACTAAGGCATACTTTTGCCACTCACATGCTGAATAATGGAGCCGAAATTGAGAGTGTTAAGGAATTACTTGGACACTCAAGTTTGGCAGCAACCCAAGTGTACACGCATAATTCTATCTCCCGGTTAAAGTCAGTATACAAAAATGCTCATCCTAGAGGTTAATATTTTTATAGATCTATTTTCTTGTTTTACAAGTCTTTAAATTTTCCGCAAAAAAAATCTTTTAAAAAAGAGTAAAAAACTTTTGGTTATAATTATTAATTCTCTAAATTTGCACTCCGATTTCAAAGGGATAAAAGGCTTCAAACCCTTTAAGTTCTTTAAAATAATGAATTTTCGCCAGTATAGCTCAGTTGGCTAGAGCAGCTGATTTGTAATCAGCAGGTCGTGGGTTCGAATCCCTCTACTGGCTCTTTAACTTTTAAATAAGTTAAGGGGAGATACTCAAGCGGCCAACGAGGACAGACTGTAAATCTGTTGGTGTACACCTTCGCAGGTTCGAATCCTGCTCTCCCCACTAGATATTTGAAAGTGTTTAAGCGGGAGTAGCTCAGTTGGTAGAGCGTCAGCCTTCCAAGCTGAGGGTCGCGAGTTCGAATCTCGTCTCCCGCTCAAATTAAGAACATTAGATTGGGTCTAATTGATGGAATTAGATTAGCCGGTGTAGCTCAGGGGTAGAGCGCTTCCTTGGTAAGGAAGAGGTCACGGGTTCAATTCCCGTCATTGGCTCAATTTTAAAGATACTCACCCAAAATGGGTGTGATTTTGTGTTGATAAATAAATTTTAGTTTAAAACAATTAGGAACTATGGCTAAAGAAACATTTGAGCGTTCCAAACCACACGTAAATATTGGAACAATTGGTCACGTTGACCACGGTAAAACAACTTTAACTGCAGCGATTTCAAAAGTATTGTCTGATAAAGGACTTGCACAATCAAGAAGCTTCGATACTATTGATAACGCTCCAGAGGAAAAAGAAAGAGGTATTACAATTAATACTTCACACATTGAGTATGAAACAGCAAACAGACACTACGCTCACGTTGACTGTCCAGGTCACGCCGACTACGTTAAGAACATGGTAACTGGAGCAGCTCAGATGGATGGTGCTATCCTAGTAGTTGCTGCTACTGATGGGCCAATGCCTCAAACTAGAGAGCACATTCTTTTAGGAAGACAGGTAGGTGTTCCAAGAATCGTTGTTTTCTTGAATAAGGCCGACATGGTTGATGATGAAGAACTTCTTGAGCTAGTTGAAATGGAAGTAAGAGAATTACTTTCTTTCTATGATTATGATGGAGATAATGCTCCAGTAATCCTTGGATCTGCTCTAGGTGCATTGAACGGTGAGCCTAAGTGGGTAGAGTCAGTTGAAAAATTAATGGATGCTGTTGATGAGTATATCGAGCTTCCAGAAAGAGATATTGATAAGCCTTTCTTGATGCCTGTTGAAGATGTATTCTCTATTACTGGTAGAGGTACTGTTGCAACTGGAAGAATTGAAACAGGAGTTATTAACTCTGGAGAAGAAGTTCACATTATCGGAATGGGTGATGAGAAATTGACTTCAACTGTAACTGGAGTTGAGATGTTTAGAAAGATCCTTGATAGAGGTGAAGCTGGTGATAACGTAGGTCTTCTTTTAAGAGGTATCGATAAGACTGATATCAGAAGAGGTATGGTAATTGCTAAGCCTGGTTCTATTACTCCTCATGCTAAGTTTAAAGCTGAGATTTATGTATTGAAGAAAGAAGAAGGTGGAAGACACACTCCTTTCCATAACAAATACAGACCTCAGTTCTACTTAAGAACTACAGACGTTACTGGAGAGATCATCCTTGAAGATGGAAGAGAAATGGTAATGCCTGGTGATAACGTAACTATTACTGTGAACCTTATCGTTCCAGTTGCGATGAACAAAGGATTGAGATTCGCAATCAGAGAAGGTGGTAGAACAGTTGGTGCTGGTCAGGTAACTGAAATTATTGAGTAATACTCAGTATAGATAATTATTAGCTTAAAAGGTGGGTATTTTGTACCCGCCTTTTTACGGGTGTAGCTCAGTTGGTAGAGCACTGGTCTCCAAAACCAGGTGTCGGGAGTTCGAGTCTCTCCTCCCGTGCAGAAATAAAAAAAAATAGAATGTCAAAACTAAAGGCATATATAGAAGATACTTACTACGAAATGATGCATAAGGTAACTTGGCCGACTTGGAAAGAGTTGCAAAGTTATTCGATCATTGTTTTAGTTGCTTCAGTGATATTTTCATTAGCAATTTTTGTAATGGATTTTGTGTTTGGAATCAATAGTGGTGCCTGGAAAGGGATCCTTGGGTACTATTACGGATTTTTGAAATAATTTAAGATGGCAGAGGTGAAAAAAAGATGGTACGTAGTTCGTGCTATCAGTGGAAAGGAAAAGAAGGTTAAAGAATACATCGAGCTTGAAATTAACAGACACAAGTTGGATAGTTATTTTGGACAAGTTTTGATTCCAACGGAAAAGGTTTACCAAATTCGTAATGGTAAAAAAGTTTCCAAAGAAAAAAATCACTTTCCTGGTTATGTTTTAATTGAAGCTTCCCTTGTAGGTGAAATACCTCATATCATCAAAAATGTTCCAAATGTTATCGGTTTCTTAGGTGCTGTTAAAGGTGGCGATCCGATGCCGTTGAGGCAATCTGAGGTGAATCGAATTCTTGGTAAAGTTGATGAACTTGCTGAAAATGAAGAGGAAATGAATATTCCATACGTCGTTGGAGAATCAGTTAAAGTGATTGATGGTCCATTTAACAATTTCCATGGTGTTATTGAGGATATCAATGAGGAGAAAAAGAAATTGAAAGTTATGGTGAAGATCTTTGGACGTAAAACGCCTTTAGAACTAAACTATATGCAAGTAGAAAAAGAGTCATAGAGACTCTATTATTTATAAACGAGTAGAAGAAGACTCAAAGATTAAAGCTTCCCTTTGATGTTTTCGTTTGGACTACTAAATTTTAATTAAAATGGCGAAAGAAGTAAGTGGATTAATTAAACTTCAAATTCGAGGAGGGGCCGCCAACCCATCACCCCCAGTTGGACCAGCTCTTGGTGCTAAAGGTGTGAATATCATGGAGTTCTGTAAGCAGTTTAATGCTAGAACTCAAGATAAACCAGGTAAGGTGTTGCCTTGTGTTATTACTGTTTTCAGTGATAAATCCTTCGAATTTGTAATCAAGACTCCACCTGCAGCTGTACAGTTAATCGATGCAGCGAAAATCAAGAAGGGATCTTCAGAGCCTAACAAGAACAAAGTTGCCAAAGTAACTTGGGATCAGGTTAGAGCTATAGCTGAAGATAAAATTCAAGATATGAACTGCTTTACTGTAGAGTCTGCAATGAAGATGGTGGCAGGTACTGCCAGAAGTATGGGAATTGTTGTTACTGGAACCTTTCCAGAATCAAAGTAATTAGTTATGGGAAAAAGAATTTCAAAGAAAAGAAAAGAAGCTTTGGCGTCTTACGATCAAAGCAAAGCTTATTCCTTAAAAGAAGCTAGTGACTTGGTTAAGGAAATTTCAAAAGCAAAATTTGATGCTTCTGTGGACGTATGTGTTCGACTTGGTGTTGATCCAAAGAAAGCTAATCAAATGGTAAGAGGTACCGTATCTCTTCCTCATGGTACAGGTAAGGATGTTAAAGTTCTTGTTTTATGTACGCCAGATAAGGAAGCTGAAGCAAATGAAGCCGGTGCAGATTTCGTTGGATTAGACGAGTACGTGGACAAAATCAAAGGAGGATGGACAGACGTCGATGTGATCATTACTACTCCTGCTGTTATGGGAAAAGTTGGTGCGTTAGGTAGAATTTTAGGACCCCGAGGTCTTATGCCAAACCCAAAGACTGGAACTGTAACGATGGAAGTAGGGAAAGCGGTTAAAGATGTGAAGGCCGGTAAAATTGATTTTAAAGTAGATAAATATGGAATTATTCATTCAGCGATTGGAAAAGTTTCCTTTAATGGAGACCAAATCAAAGAAAATGCACATGAATTGATCCAGACTTTAATCAAAATGAAGCCTGCTTCAGCAAAAGGTACTTATATCAAGAGTATTTACTTGAGCTCGACTCAGAGTCCAAGTATTCAAATTGATACTAAGTCGGTAACAGTTTAAAATTGTAATTATGACTTCAAAAGAAAAATCACAATACGTTGACGAACTAGTAGCTGAGCTGAATGAGGCTGGTGTTTTCTATCTAGCAGATACTTCGGAATTAACTGTTGAAAGTGTAAATACGCTTAGAAGAAATTGTTTCAAAAACAATATCAAGCTAAGAGTAGTTAAGAATACACTTTTAAAGAAAGCAATGGAAAAAGTTACAGATAAGAATTTTGGTGAATTAACCTCAGTTCTAGCTGGACCTACTTCCATTATGTATTCTGAAGTTGGAAATGCTCCTGCTAAAGTGATCAAAGATTTTAGAAAGAAAAATGATAGACCCATCCTTAAAGGTGCTTATATAGAAGAAGCAATCTTTATTGGTGATAACCAAGTTGATTTCTTGACTTCAATTAAAAGTAAAGAAGAATTACTTGGAGATATCATTATGCTTCTTCAATCTCCTGCTAAGAATGTTGTATCTGGATTAAAGTCTGGTGGAAACAAACTTTCAGGTTTACTTAAAACCCTTTCTGAGAAAGAAGGGTAATTATTATTATTATTATTAATTGTTGAATTTTTAAAAATCAAATAAAATGGCGGATTTAAAAAATATCGCAGAAACACTTGTTAACTTGACTGTTAAAGAAGTTAACGAATTAGCTGACATCTTAAAAGAAGAGTATGGAATTGAGCCTGCTGCTGCTGCAGTAGCTGTTGCTGGTCCTGCTGCTGGTGGTGGAGACGCTGCTGGTGCTGAAGAAAAAACTGAATTCAATGTTGAGTTGAAATCAGCTGGTGGTTCTAAACTTGCAGTTGTTAAGCTTGTAAAAGAACTTACAGGTCTTGGTCTAAAAGAAGCTAAGGAATTAGTAGACGGAGCTCCTTCAATGTTGAAAGAAGGTGTTTCAAAAGACGAGGCTGAAGGTCTTAAAAAGTCTCTAGAAGAGGCTGGAGCAGAAGTTGAATTGAAATAATTCAGCTTTGTAAAAAATTGGAAAGGCACTGCCATTTATTGGCAAGTGCCTTCTCCTGTTTAAACTTTAATAGTTCATTTTATTACTAATTCTCTAAAATTTTTAACCATTGGCTGCAATAGAGAAGAATAATAAGGGCGAAAGAATTAGTTTTGCCTCTGCGCATGCGCAATTAGCATATCCGGATTTCTTAGATATCCAGATTCAATCCTTCAAAGAGTTTTTTCAGTTGGAAACAACTCCTGAGAATCGCGAAAGTGAAGGTCTTTTTAAAGTTTTTAGCGAAAACTTTCCAATTACGGATACAAGAAATCAATTTGTATTGGAATTCTTGGATTATTTCATTGATCCACCGAGATATTCCATCATTGAATGTATCGAAAGAGGTTTAACTTATAGTGTTCCTCTTAAAGCAAAATTAAAACTGTATTGTACCGATCCGGAACACGAAGATTTCGAAACTATCGTGCAGGATGTATATTTAGGTACAATCCCATATTTGACACCAAAAGGTTCGTTCGTAATTAATGGTGCTGAGAGAGTAATCGTTTCTCAGCTGCATAGATCCCCAGGAGTATTCTTTGGTCAATCTAGACATGCGAACGGTACAAAATTATATAGCGCCAGAGTAATTCCATTTAAAGGATCCTGGATCGAATTTGCGACAGACATTAATGGGGTAATGTACGCATATATTGATCGTAAGAAAAAGCTTCCTGTAACTACACTCTTTAGAGCAATTGGTTATGAAAGCGACAAAGATATTCTTGAAATTTTTGATCTGGCAGACGAAGTTAAGGTTTCTAAAACCGGAATGAAAAAACTCTTAGGTCGAAAGCTTGCAGCCAGAGTCTTGAAATCTTGGGTTGAGGACTTCGTTGATGAGGATACAGGAGAAGTTGTTTCAATTGAAAGAAATGAAGTACTTTTAGATAGAGAAACTGTTCTTGAAGAAGAACACATGGATTTAATCCTTGATTCTGGAACGAAAACGATTATTCTCCATAAAGAAGATGTGAATTCTGCAGATTATGCAATAATTTACAATACACTTCAAAAAGATACATCTAACTCAGAAAAAGAAGCGGTTGAGCATATTTACAGACAATTAAGAAATGCTGAACCACCAGATCAGGAAACTGCTCGTTCGGTATTTGAGAAATTGTTCTTCTCTGATACAAGGTATGATCTAGGAGAAGTTGGTAGGTATAGAATTAATAAGAAATTAGGAATTAAAGATGAAGAAGATAGTCGAGTCTTGACTAAATCTGATATCATTTCTATTATTAAATATTTGATTGAATTGATTAACTCTAAAGCGGATGTTGATGATATCGATCACCTATCTAATAGACGTGTTAGAACTGTTGGAGAGCAGCTTTATAATCAGTTTGGGGTTGGTTTAGCAAGAATGGCTCGTACTATTCGTGAAAGAATGAATGTAAGGGATAACGAGGTGTTTACTCCTATTGATTTGATAAATGCTAAAACGCTTTCTTCAGTAATCAATTCTTTCTTTGGAACAAATCAGCTTTCTCAGTTTATGGATCAAACAAATCCACTTTCTGAGGTAACACATAAAAGAAGAATGTCTGCACTTGGGCCAGGAGGTCTTTCTAGAGAAAGAGCTGGGTTCGAGGTAAGGGACGTTCACTATACACACTACGGTAGATTGTGTACGATTGAAACCCCTGAAGGTCCAAACATTGGTTTGATTTCCTCGCTTTGTGTTTTTGCCAAAGTAAACAAGCTTGGTTTCATTGAAACTCCATATCGAGAGGTTGATAATGGAAAAGTGAATTTGAAAGCAGATCCAATTTACCTTTCTGCTGAAGAGGAAGATGCAAAAACTATCGCGCAAGCAAATATTGAAATTGACGATAAATCAGGGAAAATTACAACAGAGCGTGTAAAGGCTCGTATGGAATCTGACTTTCCTGTCGTAGAACCAGATAAGGTAGATTTGATTGATGTTGGAACTAATCAGATTGCATCTATAGCAGCATCCATGATTCCGTTCCTTGAGCATGATGATGCAAACCGTGCTCTGATGGGATCAAACATGCAGCGTCAAGCAGTTCCACTGTTAAAACCAAATTCTCCAATTGTTGGTACTGGGATAGAGAAGCAAGTCGCTCAAGATTCTAGAGTATTGATCAATTCAGAAGGAGAGGGTGTAGTGGAATACGTTGATTCAAAAGAAATCAAAATCAGATACAATAGATCAAATGAGGAGAAATTAGTTTCATTTTCGGAAGATGTTGTTTCGTATGAATTAACTAAGTTCCAAAAGACGAATCAAGGGACAACTATGAATCTTAATCCTATTGTTAGTAAAGGGGAAAAGGTTTCTAAGGGTCAGGTTCTTTGTGAAGGATATGCGACTCAACAAGGAGAATTGGCGCTCGGTCAAAACCTGAAAGTAGCCTTTATGCCTTGGAAAGGATACAACTTTGAGGATGCGATTGTAATCTCTGAGAGAATAGTAAGAGAAGATATCTTTACTTCAATTCATATCAACGAATACTCGCTTGATGTGAGAGATACAAAAAGAGGTTTAGAGGAATTAACTCCAGATATTCCAAACGTTTCTGAAGAAGCTACAAGAGATTTAGATGAAAATGGTTTGATCCGAATTGGAGCTGAAGTAAAAGAAGGAGATATCCTTATTGGAAAAATTACTCCAAAAGGAGAAACGGATCCTTCACCAGAAGAAAAATTACTTAGAGCTATCTTTGGAGATAAAGCTGGTGATGTTAAGGATGCTTCATTGAAAGTATCTCCGTCTACAAGAGGAGTTGTAATTGATAAAAAACTATTCTCAAGAGCAATCAAAGATAGAAAGGCTAAATCACAGGATAAGCCACTTTTAGAGAAAATTGATTCGGAATATGATAAAGATTTATCTGCACTTAAAGGAGTTCTGATCGATAAACTTTTGAAGATTATTGGCGAGAACAAATCTGAAGGTGTATTTAACAACTTTAAAGAAGAGATCATCAAGAAAGGGGTTAAATTTTCTGAGAAGAATCTTAAAATTATTGACTTCAGTATTGTTAATCCTTACAATTGGACGAAAGATGATAAAGTGAATTCTCAAATTCAGAGAGTACTTCATAATTTCAATATTAAAGCAAACGATTTACTCGGAGCTTACAAAAGAAAGCAATTCCAAATTACAGTTGGAGATGAGCTTCCAGCTGGCATTATCAAAATGGCTAAAGTTTATCTTGCACAAAAGAGAAAACTAAAAGTTGGTGATAAGATGGCTGGACGTCATGGGAATAAAGGAATTGTAGCTAACATCGTAAGAATGGAGGATATGCCATTCTTGGAAGATGGTACGCCAGTAGATATCGTACTTAACCCATTGGGAGTACCTTCTCGTATGAACTTAGGACAGATTTATGAAACTGTACTTGGTTGGGCAGGTGAGAAATTAGGTATGAAGTTTGCAACTCCTATTTTCGATGGTGCTTCTTTAGATGATATTAATGGTTATACGGATAAGGCAGGTGTACCAAGATTTGGAAAAACATGGCTTTATGACGGAGAAACAGGTGACAAATTTGATCAACCAGCAACTGTGGGAGTAATCTATATGATTAAACTTTCACACATGGTGGATGATAAGATGCACGCAAGATCTATCGGGCCCTACTCTCTTATTACTCAGCAACCACTTGGTGGTAAGGCTCAGTTTGGAGGTCAGAGATTTGGAGAAATGGAGGTTTGGGCAATCGAAGCATTCGGTGCTGCCAATATTCTTCAAGAAATCCTTACAGTTAAGTCTGACGACGTAATGGGTAGAGCTAAGGCTTATGAAGCAATTGTAAAAGGTGAAGTGATGCCAGAACCTGGTATTCCAGAATCCTTCAATGTATTGCTACATGAATTGAGAGGATTAGCGTTGAATGTTACTTTGAGTTAAAAAAAACTAAATAAAATTTAAAATGGCTTACAGAAAAGAGACCAAAAAAAATCAGAGTAGTTTTTCTAAAATTACCATTTCACTTGCTTCTCCGGAGCAGATTCTCGATAACTCCAGCGGGGAGGTATTGAAGCCAGAAACGATTAACTATAGAACGTATAAACCTGAAAGAGATGGTTTGTTCTGTGAAAGAATTTTTGGTCCTGTTAAGGATTACGAATGTCACTGTGGTAAATACAAAAGAATCCGATATAAAGGAATAGTTTGTGACCGTTGTGGTGTAGAAGTTACAGAGAAAAAAGTAAGAAGAGAGAGACAAGGACACATTTCTTTGGTAGTTCCTGTTGCTCACATTTGGTACTTTAAATCACTTCCAAATAAAATAGGATACCTTCTTGGATTACCAACGAAGAAACTGGATCAAATCATTTATTATGAAAGATATGTAGTGATTCAACCAGGTTCTGCTGTTAATGCTGAGGGAGAGCCACTTCAAGTAATGGATTTCCTTACTGAAGAAGAGTATTTGGATATATTAGATACAGTTCCTAAGGAAAACCAATATTTGGATGATAATGATCCAAATAAGTTTGTCGCAAAAATGGGAGCTGAAGCGCTTTACGATTTGTTAGGTAGCTGTCAGTTAGACGATTTGTCTTATGAATTGAGACACAAAGCAAGAACTGAAACTTCTCAGCAAAGAAAAAATGAAGCACTAAAAAGACTTCAAGTTGTGGAATCTTTCAGAGATTCTCAGACTAGATTGGAGAACAGACCAGAATGGATGATCGTTAAGGTTGTTCCTGTTATTCCACCAGAACTAAGACCGTTGGTTCCATTAGATGGTGGTAGGTTTGCTACATCTGATTTGAACGACTTATATAGAAGAGTAATTATCAGAAACAACCGTTTGAAAAGGTTGATCGAGATCAAAGCTCCAGAAGTAATTCTTAGAAACGAAAAAAGAATGCTTCAAGAAGCGGTAGACTCATTATTTGATAACTCTAGAAAGTCTTCTGCAGTTAAAACTGAATCAAATAGACCATTGAAATCACTTTCAGATTCGTTGAAAGGAAAACAAGGTCGTTTCAGACAAAACCTTTTGGGTAAGAGGGTAGATTATTCTGCTCGTTCTGTAATTGTTGTTGGTCCAACATTGAAATTACACGAATGTGGTTTACCTAAGGGAATGGCAGCTGAGCTTTACAAGCCATTCATCATTAGAAAAATGATTGAAAGAGGAATTGTAAAGACAGTAAAATCTGCCAAGAAAATTGTTGATAGAAAAGAGCCAATTGTTTGGGATATACTTGAAAATGTATTGAAAGGACATCCTGTGCTTCTAAACAGAGCCCCAACTCTTCACAGATTGGGTATTCAGGCTTTCCAACCAAAATTGATCGAAGGAAAGGCAATTAGACTTCACCCATTGGTTTGTACGGCATTTAACGCTGACTTCGATGGTGACCAGATGGCGGTTCACTTACCATTAGGTAACGCTGCAATTCTTGAAGCACAATTGTTGATGCTTTCTTCTCATAATATCTTGAACCCTGCAAACGGAGCTCCGATCGCAGTGCCTTCTCAGGATATGGTATTAGGTCTTTACTATATTACCAAAGGAAGAAAGTCTGAAAAAGATCATATTGTAAGAGGAGAAGGAATGATTTTCTACTCTCCAGAAGAAGTTAAAATTGCATTGAATGAAAAGGTAATTGATCTTCATGCTTACATAAAAGTTAGAACAAAAGATCTTAACGAAAAAGGAGAAATCGTAACTAAAATTATTGAAACTACTGCAGGTAGAGTATTATTCAATGAATTAGTTCCTGATAATGTGGGCTTCATCAACAGTGATTTGACGAAAAAAGCTTTAAGAGATATCATTGGAAACATCCTTAAAGTTTCTGGAACAGCTAGAACAGCCAAATTCTTGGATGATATCAAAGAAATGGGGTACACTATGGCCTTCAAGGGTGGGTTGTCCTTCAATCTTGATGATATTATTATTCCTGAAGAGAAAGAGGAAATGGTAGCTGCGGCAACACAAGAAGTAGATGAGGTGATGATGAACTATAACATGGGATTGATCACGAATAATGAAAGATATAACCAGATTATTGATATTTGGACGCATACCAATTCAAGATTGACACATACCTTGATGGAAAGATTGAAAAATGACCAACAAGGATTTAACTCGATCTACATGATGTTCGACTCTGGTGCAAGGGGATCGAAAGAGCAGATTAGACAGTTGTCAGGAATGAGAGGATTGATGGCGAAACCACAAAAATCTGGAGCAACTTCTCAAGAAATTATTGAAAACCCAATTCTTTCGAACTTTAAAGAAGGACTTTCAATTCTTGAGTATTTTATTTCAACTCACGGTGCGCGTAAAGGTCTTGCGGATACGGCATTGAAAACAGCGGATGCGGGTTACTTAACAAGAAGATTGGTAGACGTAGCTCAGGATGTTGTGATCAATTCGGATGACTGTGGAACGTTGAGAGGTCTTATAGCTACAGCTCTCAAGAAAAATGACGACATCGTTGAACCACTTTACGACAGAATTCTAGGTAGAACTACGGTACATGACATTTTCCACCCAGATACGAACGAATTAATCGTTAACGCTGGAGAGGAAATCGTTGAGCCAGTAGCTAAAGCTATTGAGGATGCTGGAATCGAAGAAGTTGAGATTAGATCAGTATTGACCTGTGAAATGAGAAGAGGAGTTTGTTCTAAGTGTTATGGAAGAAACCTTTCAACTGGAAGAATGGCTCAATTAGGTGATGCGGTAGGAGTTATTGCTGCACAATCGATTGGGGAGCCCGGAACACAGCTGACCTTAAGAACATTCCACGTAGGGGGGACAGCGTCGAACATTGCTGATGAATCAGAATTAAAGGCAAAGTACAACGGTCAAATCGAAATCGAAGAATTAAGAACGATTTCGAAGAAAGATCAAGATGGTAACGAGATAGAAATCGTTATGGGAAGGTCTGCTGAGATGAAAGTAATTGACCCAGATACTGGTGTTGTATTGAATACTGCTAATATTCCTTATGGTTCTCATTTGAAGATCAAGAATAACTCTAAAATAAAAAGAGGCGATGTAATCTGTACATGGGATCCATACAACGCTACCATTATTGCTGAAGAGAAAGGAACGGTAGCATTTGATAGTGTTATTGATGGAATTACGTTTAGAGAAGAGGTGGATGAGCAAACTGGATTTAAAGAGAAAGTGATCATCGAATCTAGAGATAAGAAAAAGAACCCTCAGATTAACATTCTAAACTCGAAGAAAGAGGTTGTTAAATCATACAACTTGCCTGTAAATGCTCATATAATTGTTAATGAAGGTGATAAAATTGACGCAGGTGCTACTTTGGTTAAAATACCTAGAGTTGCTGGTAAGTCTGGGGATATTACAGGAGGTCTTCCAAGAGTAACTGAACTTTTCGAAGCTAGGAACCCTTCTAACCCTGCAATCGTTTCAGAGATTGATGGAATTGTTTCTTTTGGAAAAATCAAAAGAGGTAACAGAGAAATCATCATTGAATCGAAAACTGGTGAGAAGAGAAAGTATATGGCTCCATTGTCGAAACATATCCTTGCTCAGGAAAATGATTTCATTAAAGCTGGTAAACCACTTTCTGATGGTGCAATTACTCCGAATGATATCTTGAATATTCAAGGGCCAACTGCGGTTCAAGAATATTTGGTGAATGAAATTCAGGAAGTATATCGTCTACAGGGGGTAAAAATCAACGACAAACACTTTGAGGTGATTGTAAGACAGATGATGCTTAAAGTTGAAGTTGTTGATCCAGGACATACAAGACTTCTTGAAGGCCAAGCTGTACACAAAGCTGATTTCATGGAAGAGAATGATGAAATCTTTGGTAAGAAAGTAGTTACGGATGCTGGTGATTCTGAAAACTTGAAAGTTGGAATGATGATCACAGTTAGAAAATTGAGAGACGAAAATTCTCAATTGAAACGTAAAGATTTGAAACCAGTTGAAGCTGAGGATGCAGTTCCTGCAACATCTAAACCGTTGTTGCAAGGGATTACAAAAGCATCTCTTCAAACGGGATCATTTATCTCAGCTGCTTCCTTCCAGGAAACAACGAAAGTTCTTAATGAGGCTGCAATTTCAGGAAAAGAAGACCATCTTCTAGGATTGAAAGAAAATGTGATTGTTGGACATTTGATTCCTGCAGGTACAGGTATCAGAAGATTCCAAAATGTCATTGTAGGTTCTCAAGAAGAATACGAAAAGTTAAAAGCTAAAAACTAAATAGAAAAAGGCCGATAACATCGGCCTTTTTTTTAATTCAGAAAATCATGGAAAATAACAACGAAAACTCAAATCAATTAAATATCGAGTTGAATGAGCAAGTTGCTGGTGGGATTTATTCCAATTTAGCAATAATTACACACTCAAATTCCGAATTTGTTGCGGACTTTGTACAGATCATGCCTGGAGTACCCAAGGCGCAAGTGAGGTCTAGAGTAATCATGTCTCCTGAAAATGCTAAAAGATTAATGAAAGCTTTGGCAGAGAATATTTCAAAATACGAGGCTCACAATGGAGTAATTAAGGAAGATGGTGGAATGGTTTCTCCAAATATTCCAATGAATTTCGGTGGACAAAATACCGAAGCATAAGAAGAAATTCTAAAGGGCTCCAAAACGGAGCCTATTTTTTTAACCTAAATGTCTTTTCTGATTTATTTCCAACAACGTCATAAGCTACTACTTTAAGTTCGAAATCCCCAGATACATTGATTTTCTCAAAAGGAATCTCATACGTAGACTTTTTTGCTGTAAAATAGCCAGGAATAAAAACACCATTGCAGTAAGTCTCATACTTTTGAATTCCTGATAAATTATCTTCCACTTTTATTTTAAGATCTTTGGAAACTAATTGACCATCTCTAAAATTATTGGGTGAAATTTCAGGTGCTACAGTATCTTCCAATACAAAAAAATCACCTAAACCTTTCACTTCTGTTTCTATCCAACCTTCATTTATTTCCCCACCAATAGCATAGTAGTAATCTTCTTCCATATTTGCCCGACAAATTACCAGTTTTTTTGAATTCCGATTTTTATCAATCTTAAGCCTTACACGTATTTTATTATTTACAGGTGTGTTATAATTTCCAAAATGATACTGAGTTGTTGTAGTATCCCATTTGCATTTTTTAGAATAGTAATCTTTTTCGATGGGTTCAAATATAGTTCCGCCCGGAAGGAAAAGTTCAAAATCGGAATGTCGTTCAGCATAGGTCTCATGGGGTATTAAGAAATTTTCCCAATTTAATTTTAAAGGAGCATTCTTTTGAAAATAGAATTTGGAATTAAGGGAAGTAGTATTCGCATTTTGATCTTTTGCAATAATGACAAGTTGATTACTATCGAGTAAATCTCTTAAATCAATCCCATTTATTTTTCCCTTATAGTTTTCTAAAGTAGTGGCGGGGTTCGAGAAAAGTTTATGAAGATCTCTCCTGTTTTCTTTGAATTCATATACATCTGTATGTCCGTTAATCATTCGATTTTTCCCAAAATCCAGTTTATCGAACTTGAAGGAATATAGCTCAGAAGAATTACAAGAAATCTGAGATTCAAAAATCCCACATATATTATTGGCTCCATCTAATCGGTCGATAACGTCAACGGCAAAACCCAATTTTCCATTTACTGGAAAATCACCTTCATCGATAATCAGTTTTTCGTTAAGTTGATAGGATGATCCGTTTTGAGTTGCATAGATGTATCTTGATCTGTTAGGGACGATATAATTGTTTTCTGTAAGGGCATATACTTTCAGACCTCTTATCTCAGGTTTTTTATGATCATGAATGTTGAAGTTGAAAAGCAAAGGGTTCAGTGGTTTTTCAGTTTTTGTTTCCCTAATTTCAAAATGTAAATGCGGGGCTACTGATCCTCCTGTATTTCCTGAAAGAGCAATCATTTCCCCTTTTTTAACTTTTAGTTCATCTTTGGTGAAAAATGCATCCAGTTCATTCACATTTTCTTTTTGCATCTTCTCATACATGATTTTTTCAAATCGATCGGAAAATTTTTGACAATGTGCATAAACCGAAGTAAAACCATTGGGATGATCTATGTAGATTACTTTTCCGTAACCCCATGGAGAAATTTTGATTCTAGAAACATATCCCTCTTCTATGGAATATAGATTTTGTCCTTCAACTCCTCCAGTTTTAATATCAATACCTGTATGAAAGTGATTAGATCTTAATTCGGCAAAATTTCCGGCTAGTATTAATGGAATATCCATTGGGGCTCTGAAATTATAGGATTTATAATTCGGAGAGGACTGCCCAAAAAGCAGAACGGGTACTAAAAGAAGGATGAATACAGCCTGTTTGAACATTTTTTTCGTGTAAAATTAGCAGCTTTAAGCATATTAAACATTGCATAGTTTATAAGATTTAAACAAAAGTTTTTAAATAAAATTTTTAATACTAATTTTGTTGAAGCGAAAAAGACAAGAGGAATATGAAGGAAAAAATTGAGGCAATTTCAATGAAGGTCGATGGATTGATCCTACGAAATGCAGATTTGTCTTCAGAAAACCAAAGTCTTAAAAGCGAAAATCAAGAATTTCAACGTTTAATTAATGCAAAAAACTCAGAAATCGAGGGGTTGAGAGACCAAATCGAGGAATTGAGAAAAAATGCGGCATCAGATAGCGAATTTGATGTAGAGAATTATAAGAACAAGTTGAATGGATTGATGAAGGAAATTGATGAATGTATCGCAATACTGAATAGTTAATAATGGAACAAGTATCCATAAAAGTAATAGTGGCTGGAAGAACCTATCCTTTGACTGTAAATAAGTCGGAGGAAGCAATTATTTTGAAAGCTGCAGAAGATATTAACCGAAGCATTAAAGCTTTGCAGGACAGTTATGCGGTTAAAGATATGCAAGATTTATTAGCAATGACAGCTCTTCAATTTGGAGCTAAATTGAGTGTTTCAGGTGGAGGTATTGCAAAGAGTGCAGGTCCAGATCCGGAAATTGAAAAAGGACTCGATGCGTTGCTTGAGAAACTTCAGTCTGCATAAATTTCGTTTCCTTTCGTTAGTTCATTCATAATTTTAAAATTATGGATATTACAAGTTTAGTTATTGGATTACTTGCTGGAGTGGTTGCCGGTGGAGTAGTGGCCTATTTTCTTATCAATATGGCTTTGAAAGCCAAACGAGAGAAGGTGATCAAAGAAGCAGAACTCGAGGCAGAGGGGATCAAAAAAGATAAAATGATTCAAGCCAAAGAGAAATTCATGCAATTGAAAGATGAACACGAAAAATCAATACAAAATCGTGAGCGTAAAATGCAATCGAATGAAGATCGTTTTCGAGCGAAAGAAAATAAATTGAGTCAAAAGATGGAAGAGGTCAATCGAAAAGATAAAGAGCTCAATAATTTAAAGCAAAATGTTGCAAAACAGCAAGAAGCTTTAGAAGTTAAGAAGACAGAATTAAGCAAAATCCATCAAAAACAGGTTGCTGAACTTTCTAAGATTTCTGCTTACAGTGCAGAAGAAGCGAAAAAACACTTGGTTGAGGCTCTTAAAGACGAAGCTAGAACTGACGCAATGTCATTCATAAAAGAAATTCAGGATGAAGCGAAGATCAACGCAACGAAAGAAGCAAAGAGAATTGTGATTCAATCGATCCAGAGAGTAGCTACTGAACAGGCTATAGAGAACAGTGTATCTGTTTTCAATATCGATTCGGATGAAATCAAAGGGAGAATTATTGGTAGAGAAGGAAGAAACATTAGAGCACTTGAAGCGGCAACCGGAGTAGAAATCATAGTTGACGATACGCCAGAAGCAATCATCCTTTCTTGTTTTGATCCGGTAAGAAGAGAAACGGCGAGATTAGCTTTACACCAATTAGTTTCAGATGGAAGAATTCACCCTGCGAGAATTGAAGAAGTGGTGAAGAAAACGCAAAAATCTTTGAATGAAGAGATTATTGAAACTGGTAAAAGAACTTGTATCGACTTAGGTATTCACGGGTTGCACCCTGAGTTATTGAAGATGATTGGTAGAATGAAATATAGATCTTCTTACGGTCAGAATTTATTACAACACTCCAGAGAAGTAGCGAATTTATGTGCGACAATGGCCTCTGAGCTTGGACTGAATCCAAAAATTGCAAAAAGAGCAGGATTACTCCATGATATTGGAAAAGTTCCAGAAGATGAGCCAGAATTACCACACGCGATTCTAGGGATGAAATTAGCGGAGAAATATGGTGAAAAACCTGATGTATGTAATGCAATTGGTGCCCACCACGATGAAATTGAAATGACAACTTTGATTTCTCCAATCGTTCAGGTTTGTGATGCTGTATCAGGAGCTAGACCTGGAGCCAGAAGAGAAATTGTTGAATCGTATATCAAAAGAATTCAAGAATTAGAAAGTCTTGCTTTGTCTTATGATGGTGTAATCAAAGCCTATGCAATTCAAGCGGGTAGAGAGTTGAGAGTTTTAGTTGAATCTGAAAAAGTTACGGATGAGAAATCTGAAGAATTGTCGTTCTTAATCTCTCAACAGATACAAAATGAAATGACTTATCCGGGGCAAGTGAAAGTAACGGTGATTAGAGAAAAGAGAACCGTAAACTATGCTAAATAAGCTAGGACATAGCTCAAATACAAAAGGGAAAAAGATCCTAATTACAGGAGGTGCCGGATTTATTGGGTCCAATTTATGCGAATATCTTTCGGTTGAAAATGAAGTGGTTTGCATTGATAATTTGTTGACAGGTCACCGGGAAAACATTCAACATTTAATTGATTCTGGAAGGATTCTTTTCCATGAAGGAGATATTACAGATACTTCTTTTTTAGACTATATTTTTTCCACTTACCAATTCGATGCCGTTTGTCATCAAGCCGCATTGGGTTCCGTTCCCAGATCAATTAAGAATCCTATTCCGACCCAGGAAATCAATAGTACAGGTTTTTTGAATGTACTGCATCACGCCAAAGAAAGTGGTATCAAAAGATTCGTTTTTGCAAGTAGTTCTTCGGTTTATGGAGACTCTAAAGAATTACCGAAAGTAGAGTCGAATATTGGTGAGCCCTTATCGCCCTATGCAGTGACAAAACTAACGAATGAAAAGTATGCAAAAGTATACCGAGACATTCATGGAATGGAAATCATCGGAACGCGTTATTTTAATGTATTTGGACCAAATCAAGATCCAAATGGAGTTTATGCAGCCGTAGTTCCCAAGTTCATTCAAATTCTAAGAAATGGAAAAAGCCCCGAAATTTATGGTGATGGATTGCAAACAAGGGATTTTACATTCATAGCAAATGTGCTACATGCGAATGATTTAGCTTTGAGTACAACAAATCAATCGGCATTTGGTGAAATTTACAATGTGGCTTGTGGGGACTCTTTTTCCTTAAATCATGTTTTCGAGGTGATCAAAAGTGCCTTGAACAAAAACGGGATAGATGTAGCTTCCATTCAAGCGGTTTATAAAGAAGAAAGGGAAGGAGACATTAAAAATTCTCTGGCTGATCTATCTAAAATAGCTTCTAAATTAAATTACGAGCCTTTATATACTTTTGAGCAAGGAATGGATTTGTATATTTCTACTTTGCTTGAAGGTTAGAAAATGAATGCAATCAAAACCATAAAAAGCAAGAATTTGAGATTGGTGCTTCTCGTATCTGTGGCTTTTTTATTACCCTTGAGCAAGCTATTAGTTCCCTTTCTCATCCTCCTCATAGGAGTGGAATGGGTTTTTCGAAAAAGATGGGAAAAAGGCTTTTTTGATCTTACTTATTTAGGATTCTTCGCATTGTTTTTCGTTTATCAATTATTCAGTTTGACTTGGTCGGAAAACTGGGATTATGGAGGAGCGGATATCGTAGCAAAATTATCTTTAATCTTATTCCCTCTGTTTCTAGGAACGAAAGATGAGGATTTGGATTACATGAAGATCTTCGAATGGTTTGTTTACGGAACCTTGGTTTTATTGCTGATTAATTTAGGCTATGGAAGTTGGAATTACTTTCAAAATAAGGAACCCAATGCCTTTTTCTATTCGAAGTTATCTCCACTTTTTCACGTCGCCTATGCTTCCATGTATTGCATATTGGCGATTCCTTTGATTTATTATTTCTATTTGCATGGTTATAAGTTTTTCAGGAATATTTGGATCGCTTCGGCAATTGTATCGATAGAAGCCATTCATGTGGTTTTATTGAATTCTAAAGCGAGTTTCATTGCCATGATGGTGGTTTTTTTAGTCATTCTGGTCTACTTCATCCAAACAAAATGGTTCAAGCAGTTTATTGTTCCAGCTGTCTTGGTTTTTGTACTTTCCATTGGGACTCTTTTCAGTTCAGAATTCTTGTATGTTCGATTCTTTGGAGGATTTGAAATATTTAAAAAGAAATCAGAACAAACCATTTCAAATGAATTTAAAGAGAAGAAAATGGAAGCCGAAGCCGAAGCACCAGTTGTTTCTAGTCAGGTGAGAGTAGTAGCTTGGTCAACTGCCTGGGAAATTATTAAGCTAAATCCATTTGGTGTCGGAATTGGAGATCGCAAGGATGTATTTTTAGAAAAAGTGGGAAACAAGGGGCATAAACGATTTGTAGATAAGGGATTAAATACCCACAATCAGTATTTACAAGTTTTACTCGCTATCGGGATTCCCGGATTTCTAATTTTTCTTTTGAATTTGTTTTATCCAATTGTGGATGCATTTAAAGGACGAGATTTTATTTTAATGGCATTCATGGCCAATGTTTCAATCAACCTCTTATTTGAATCTATGTTGGAAGTTCAGGCGGGGATTATTTTTTATGCTTTCTTCGCGATTTTGCTGGTTAAGCAACTAAAAGAGGAACAATTTACTTTTCCAAAACAGTAAATATTTGGGTTTTCTGCCTTCCGTATTCATCTACTAGGGTCAAAACATGTTCCCCGGCTCCTGGAGTGAGTTCAAGTTCATGAATATCTGAGGTTTCACCTATCATGACATCATCAAGGTGCCAATAGACTTTTGTTGATGGATTACGATGAGAGATTTCAAATACAATTTTTTCCTTTGTTCCTTTAAATCCTCTAGGCACAAAAATGGTGGATGGTTCTTTTGGATAAACAATAGTGATCACATCATCCTCGAGACTTTCCTTGCAATCAGGTCTGTAAGGTGGCAATATTTTAAAATTGGGATCAATAGTTTTATAATATTGCTCCGAAAGCGGAGGAATAATAAACCAGGGCTGTGAAACAATATTACTTTGGATTTCGCACCCAGTATTCACTCGGTAACTTCCGTCAATTGTTGTATGAATTATTTTGTGAAACGGGCAGGGCTCGGATCTAAGACAAGAGTTCGGAATATAAACAGAGTCTATTTCTGGGCAGTTCACTGAAGCTCTGAATTTCGATTTTCTGCAAAGAGCTACTTTCGACATTTCATCATAAGGAATACTGAACCAATCAGCTCTTTCTAAAAAAGAAAATACATCGAATAGGATTGGAGCAGCAGCCTCTCTTCCTATTAATCCTGGGCGACCTTCTCCATCTGCATTTCCAACCCAAACACCAACTACATATTTGCCATTAATACCTACGGCCCAAGCATCCCTGAATCCAAAACTTGTACCTGTTTTCCAAGAAATTCTTTGTGAAGAGGAAAATTCTTCCCAATTGATATCATCCTCAGGACGGGCAACTTCTAGCATGGCATCTAGTGTAAACCAGGCAGCGGCAGGTTTGATAATTGGTTTTTCCATGTAGAATTGCAATTCATTTCTGGGTAAATAGGAGGCTTTACGATTAATTCCAGGTTGAATATTAGGATACTGTTTGACAGACCGAGCCATCATGCCATAAGCCGAAACCAGATCGAATAGATTGACTTCTGCTCCACCTAATATGAGTGAAAGGCCATAATGCGAAGCAGATCGATCCAATGTAGTGAAATCAAGTTTTTTTAGTAAGTAATGTAATTTTGGAACTCCATATTTAACCAACATTCGAATTAATGGAACATTCAGGCTTCTTGCCAATGCTTTATCAGCTGGAACTAATCCATCGTATTGCATATTATAGTTTTTGGGTGTATAGCCAGCCATATAAGTTGGAACGTCTTGAATCATCATTTGAGGAGTAATGATCCCATCTTGAATCATTCCTGCATAAAGAAAAGGTTTTAAAATACTACCTGTAGATCTTCTACTCGTAATGATATCAACGGCTGAACCATGCTCGGCTTCTTCATTTTCAGTATTTCCAATATACGCTTTGATTTCTCCAGATTCAATTTCCATTACTAAAATTGCACCATTGAATATTTGATTCTCTTTCAGTTTTTGATGGTGAAATTCTAAGATTTCAGCAAGTCGGTTTTGCATTTCATAGTTGACCGTAGTGCGAATTACCTGACCTTTTTTTCCATCTTTAATCGCCTTTATTAATAAATGTGGAGCAATTTGGGGAATTGGAAAAGGTTTGTCCGGTAAAGGTTCCATTTTTGAGAGAAGTAGTGTATTGGTATCAATTTCTTGTCTTTCGAAAAGAATATCCAATAATCTATTTCGCTTTTCTTTTAGTGCATTTCTATTTTTACCAGGATGAATCAATCCCGGAGAATTTGGGAGTACGGCTAAAGTTGCAGATTCTGCCCAAGTCAGTTTACTTGCTGGTCGCCCAAAATAACGCCAGGAAGCGGCATCAAGTCCAACTACATTGCCTCCCATAGGTGCATTTGAGGCATAAAGTGCAAGAATTTCATTTTTAGAATATCTCCATTCTGCTCTTGATGCCATATAGATTTCAATGATCTTTTCATAAAAAGACCTGCTTTTACCATCTCGAGAAATGCGCATTAATTGCATGGTGATTGTACTTCCCCCACTGATTACTTCACCCTGCTTAATATTTTGGTACATCGCTCTGGTTAGTCCTCTAAGCGAAACTCCCCAATGAGATTCAAACGAGCGATCTTCGAAAGCAATCAATGCTCTTTTGTATTTTTCAGGGACCTCTGAATTGTATGGGAAGCGCCATTGTCCATCATCGGCAATTTGAGCAGCTAAAAGATTTCCATTTTGATCAAGAATTACGGTAGAAGTAGGAGAATCAATTAGTTTTTTTGGAAGGCAATTGAGCCATATGAGAAAATTGATTAAAAACAAACCAAGGAAGATATACTTCCATCGCCAAAAAAAGGATCTTATTTTAGAAAACAATTTGCGCATTTTTCTGTTTGCAAATTAAAGAATATTCGAAGGATGTAAAAGTGAGTTTTATTTTCCGTCTATATAGGATTATTATGTGTTCATTGGAAAAAAACATTGTTTTACATATTAATTCATAGAATTTGGGCAATTAAATTTTAAAACCTCTGCTTGTTTATTAATTTTGCGAAGCACATTTACACATGAAAAAAATTTTATTCGTTCTAATTCTAGTTTTTACTAGTTTGGGGTGTTGGTCTCAGGAATACACCTTATCAGGAGTTGTGGAAGTTAAAACTTCTGCAGAACCTATCGCTTTTGCCAATGTATATATTTCAGAATTGAGTCGAGGTGCACAGACAGATCTTAACGGTAAATTTTCTATCAAACTTCCAGAAGGGGAATACACTTTAAAGATTTCTTTTGTTGGTTACGATGACTATGAAGAATCAATAAAGATCAATGGAGACAAGAGAATGACTTTCAAAATGAAGGCTGGGAAAATGCTGGATGAAGTGGAAGTTTTAGGGGAGAAAGATGATGATAAGCTGAAAGATCCTACTGCAGGAATGGTAAAAATGGACGTCAAAGATATGGAGAAAATTCCTGTGGTTTTTGGAGAGCAGGATGTGATAAAAACCATACAATTGATGCCTGGAATTAGTTCTGCTGGAGAAGGTAGCTCTGGATTTTATGTAAGAGGAGGCTCATCGGATCAAAATTTAGTTTTAGTGGATGATGCTCCAGTTTTTAATCCGGCTCATTTACTAGGATTTTTCTCTGTATTTAATTCCAATGCACTTTCCACTGTAGAATTGTATAAAGGGGGAATAGCTCCAAATTATGGAGGTCGAATTTCTTCTGTATTAGATGTTTCTATGAAGGAAGGGGATATGAAGAAATGGGGTTTTGATGGTGGGATTGGACTAATTTCGTCGAGATTTACTGCAGGTGGACCCATTGCTAAAGACAAAGCAAGTGTTATTATTTCAGGTAGGAGAACTTATGCGGATTTATTTTTAGGGCTTTCCAATGATCCCACCTTCAAATCAAGTAAGGCTTATTTTTATGATCTCAATGCAAAGCTGGCCTATAAGATAGGGAAGAGAGACAAACTAACGGTTTCAGGATATTTTGGGAAAGATGTTATGAAGTATTCCGACATTTTTGCTTTTGACTACGGAAATGCCACTTCAACAGTTAAATGGAACCATGTTTTTAATTCTGATTTTTATATGAACACAAGTTTTGTGTTTAGTGATTATGTGTATAATATAAAAATTCAATCTCCAAGCGGGACTGATTTTTCAATTAGATCAGGAATTCGTGATTATCAATTTAGAATGGATTTTGTAAAGAAAATAGGAAGTTGGAACACTTTAATATTTGGTGGAAATGCAATTTTTCATCATTTCAGACCTGGAGAAATTACTTCCTTATCTGATTTTATAAATGACAAGAAGATTGAAGAAAGATATGGATGGGAATCTAGTGTCTATATTGGAGACCAAATGCGGATTGGGACAAGACTTAATATTGATTTTGGAATTCGTTTATCAATGTACAATTGTTTTGGACCAGCTACCGAATATCTATGGGATGATCAGGGAGCAGTAACGGATACGATTTTCAGGGATAAGAATAAAGCATATAAGACTTATTTTGGTTGGGAACCCCGACTTAATTTGAGTTTTATGATAAATGAAACCATGTCAATTAAAGCTGGATATAACAGAAATTATCAATACATGACTCTACTTAGTCAGACAGGTTCAGGTCAGCCAACCGATGTATGGGTTTCGGCCAGTTCTTCTGTAAAACCCCAAATTGGAGATCAGGTTTCATTAGGATATTTCGTCAATTTTGGAAAGAACTCGATGTTTGAGGCATCCGTAGAGGTTTTCTATAAGTATATGCAGAATCAGTTGGATTACCGCAATGGTGCTCAAATTTTATTTAACCAGCAAATAGAAGCTTCTTTGCTTCAAGGGATAGGTTATTCTTATGGAGCCGAGTTCTTCATTAAAAAACGAAAAGGTAGATTTCAGGGATGGATTGGATATACATTGATGCGATCAAGAAGAAAGATTCCAGGTATTAATCAAAATAAGGAATATAGTGCTCGGCAAGATAGAATTCATGATATCAATGTAGTCTTGATGTTTGATATTACGGATCGATTAACTATTTCCTCAACATTTGTTTACAACACTGGAGATGCGGTAACTTGGCCAGCTGGTAAATATGAAGTTGATGGTCAACTTGTACCTTATTATCCTTCTAGAAATGCTTCTAGAATGCCAGATTATCATCGTATGGATTTGGCCTTGATTTTAAAAGATAAGCAATACAAAATGAAGAAGAACAAGGAAACGGGAGAAAAGGAGAAAGTGGAGAAGCGTTTTCGATCCTCATGGGCTTTTTCTTTTTATAATGTTTATGCCAGACAAAATGCTTATACCGTATCGTTTGAGGAAAATCCGGACAATCCTGGACAGTTTCAAGCGAAGCAATTGGCCTTATTTAGAATTGTACCATCTGTAACCTGGAATTTTAAATTTTAAGGAATGAAATTATTTAGCTTAATCATACTTATTTTAATTTTTGCTTCTTGCGAAAAGATTATAGATGTTGATATACCAGATTCGGAGCCGCAAATCGTAATCGAAGGAAAGATCAATACTGATACGACATTATATTCAGTATTTATCAGAAAAACAGTTGCTTACAATTCAACAGCAGATAGTTATGTAAGTGGAGCTGTTGTCACATTATCTGATTATATTGGGAATTCGCAAATATTGAATTATGTTGGTAATGGCGAATATCAAACAACTCTGATGTACGGTGAAATTGGTAGGACGTACACATTAAACGTTCTAAATGAAGGAGTTGAATATCAGAATTATAGTTCTATCAAATCACCTGTTCAACTAGATTCTGTTCGAGTTTTGTATATTCCACCAAATACTTATCCTGGTGTAGATGAGGGACTTTATCCGCAAGTCTATTATACGGATCCAGCCGGGCTCGGAGATCGTTTTCGAATCATTCTAATAAAAAATGATACAGTTTTCAATTCTGCGGATGATTATTTTTTAACGGATGACGTGTATGATGATGGTTTACAAGATATAGTTTCCTTTTTTGGAGAAAGATTTAAATTGAAACCTGGAGATAAGCTTAAAGTAGAATTTTGGACATTGAATGAACATGTATTTGATTATTTTGAAACTTTAGAAAATATCATCTCTCAAGGATTTGCTCCTACCGGAGTGCCTGATAATCCTAATTCTACTTGGACTAACGGGGCTTTAGGTGTTTTTAATGCTTACAGTTACGATTCGGATTCCTTGGTTGTTCAATAAATTTATTTTACATCCATTAAACCTATTTGTGTTTGGCTTGTCTAAATTAAATCCAATGTAGGAATTAAGTTGTAGTTTTGTTCCCCTATGAAATATTCATTACTATTTTTTACAATTTTCTCAAGTTGGATTCTATTGGCTCAAGGAAATAAGTCTGAAGGCCGTGAGGGAGGCTTGAGACCAAAGATAGGAGAATTAATAGGAGTGGTTGAAGATAGTAGTTCTACCGAACCGATTGAATTTGCCACTATTTCCCTATTTCGAATAAAAGACTCTGCGTTGGTGACAGGAGGGGTTTCTGATGTAAATGGGCGTTTCAGAATTACTGAAATTCCGATAGGAATGTATCGTGTAAAAATTAGTTTCATTGGTTATAAAGATAAAGTAGTAGGCCCTTTGCTTTTTAAACCGGAAGCATCTAAGTTGGATTTAAAAACAGTACAAATTAGTACTGCCGAAAGTGCACTGAATGAAGTTGAAATCATTGCAGAAAAGGCCGAACTCGAGACGAAAATTGATCGCAAGGTATTCAACGTTGAGAAAAACATTACTGCTACTGGTGGAACAGTTAATGACCTGTTGAACAACATTCCATCTGTTGAAGTAGATATGGATGGAAATATTTCATTGAGAGGATCCGGCAATGTCACTATTTTGATAGATGGGAAACCTAGTTCTTTAACAGGGGGGGCACGAACAGGTATTTTGACTTCTATACCGGCTAGTTCAGTGGAATCCATTGAAGTGATTACAAATCCTTCTGCCAAATACGATCCAGATGGAATGTCGGGAATAATAAACATCATCTTAAAGAAAAACAAGTTAAAAGGGATTACTGCCGGTGTTGAGCTTTCGGCTGGAACGGGAAATACCTACAATACATCCACTAATTTCAATTATAAGAATGAAAAGCTGAATTTTTATTCGAATTATAGTTTCAATCATTATAGGGGGTATAGAAACTATGAAAGCACCAGAAAGACAACAATTGAAGATACCTTACTTTCATTAGATCAATATCGAGATGGGACAGACTTGAATGAAAGTCACATGTTGAAATTAGGAATTGATTTTTATTTGAATCCGAAAAATATCTTAGGTTTTTCAGTTATGGGGAATTTGAGTAGAAGAGAAAGAGAGGGCTATATGAAATATACAGAGTATAATAACTTCGAGGCTCAAAAAGAATTTTGGACCCGTGATACCTACGACCCAAATCACTCTAAAAGTTTGGATTTTAGTTTGAATTATCAGCATAAATTCAAACAGGCTGGACATGAATTACAACTTAATTTGAATCAATCTGTAGGAGATCAAATTACTCAAGGATTTTATTTGGAGCAGTACTACGACACTATGCTTATTCCAGAAGATTTACCCATTCGACAACAGCTCGAATATGATGAAAAGAACAATTTTTTTGTTGGAATGTTGGATTATGTGAATCCCATCAAGAAAAACATGAAGGTGGAAGCCGGAGCCAAAGCCACCATTCGAAATATTTATCAAGATAGTTATAATGAGAGCTATGATTATGATTCCTCCTTTTTTCTTCCAACAGATTCCTTGAACAATATTTTTACTTATAACGAGCAGATTTACGCTGTTTATGGAATTTGGTCACATACCATCAAAGAGAGATTTGGTTATCAAATTGGTATCAGACTTGAACAGGCGCTGACACGACCGGTTTTGGTCAATACCAACGATACCTATCGTAACGATTACTTTTCATGGTTTCCGTCGTTGCATCTTTCGTATAAATTAGGAGAGAAGAAAAATCATGAATTAACCCTAAGTTATTCCAAAAGAATCAACCGACCTCACATGCATTCGTTGAATCCTTTCCCAAATTATTCAGATCCTTTGAATGTTAGACAAGGAAACCCATATTTATATCCTGAATATATTCAATCAGTGGAGTTGGGATATGCCCATTATTCAAAGTATTTCACATTTACCGGATCAGGATATTTTCGTTATATGACGGATATGATTCAAAGGGTGTTGGTTGTTGATTCTTCTGGCGTTAATTATCGAACATGGTCCAATGTAGACAATGGGTTTAGTTATGGAGTGGAAGCGGTGATGATTATTAAGCCCTTTGATTGGTGGAGAATGAACGTGTCATTTAATTTGTTTCAGATGGTTTTTCAGGATCAATCCAACACTGAATCTGATTTGAACAACCAAGGTCTGGGGTGGAGCGCGAAATTGATGTCTACGATGACATTTTTTGATAAATCGACAGAAGTTCAAGTGAATTTTAATTACAGTGCTCCTCGTCCTATTTCTCAAGGAACTATTCGGGCACGGTGGAACGCGGATTTTGCCGCTAAACAATGGTTTTTAAAGAAGACCTTGGCCGTTGGAATTCGGGTCTCGGATATTTTCAATACGATGCAATTTCAGATAGATGTGACACAAAGTAATCAGGTAACTTATACTCGGTTTAAATGGGAAACACGTCGCTTTTACATCAATCTAAGCTGGAAATTTGGAAATCTGAGACAAGCCAAATCCGGAAGAGGTTATGGTGGGTCAGGTGGAGGAATGGATGATATGTAGAAGTCCGTTGTGGAAAACCATTTGTATTTTCATCTATTAAACAAAAAGTTCTCTATGAAATTGCTTTTTATCTTTTGTCTTTTCTATTCCATGTCAATTTCTGCACAGAGTATTTGGGTGAGGGGGGAGGTTAGAAATTCAGAGGATCTTCAACCTATCCCAGGAGTACATATTGGATTGGATTCGGTGCAAAATAATGTTGCCATTACCAATATGAAAGGACAGTTTGTTTTTAAAGCAAAATTGACAAAAGGTCAGCAGGTTTACTTTCTGCACACCTCATTTGAAACACTCGATTTCGAGTTAACTAAAGGAATATTGGAGGATGTATCCAATGACACATTAGACTTAGGAAGCATTGAGCTTAGTTTTGGAAATCGGATGTTTGGGCCGATTGAGGTACAATCAGAAAAACTACCTGAAACGGTGTTCGGTTCAGAAAAATTTAGTGTAGAGGATTTCGAACTGATTGGAGACGACAGAATCATTATGTTGGTTTATGAGAAAACACTGAAGCGTTCAAGTGAATTGGTTCTGACGGATAAAAGTCAAAAAATCATCACTTCATACTTTATTCCGGGAGAGGCGAAGGAGCTCGTACATGATTTTAGAAATCAAATATATCTTAAAACGGAAGACAAAATCTACCATGTAGACGTAAATCAGAATGATATGATTCAACTCACTGAGCTTGATGTAAAAGCATTCCGAGAGCAATTGGAACCTATTGAAGATAGTTTGTATGAAGATGTTTATTTTTCTGACTTTTCAGAGATTTATCCCAAATTCAACTATTTCGAATTTGACCGAGAAGATTCTGTTTTTACCAATATTCGAACAATCGTTGATCAAGTGATGATGGATATGTACAGGGCAGAGTTTAAATATGTAGATGTTAGGACCAAGATTTGGGCACATAATCTTCAGAATGAGACTGGGATAGACAAAGAAGATATTGTAGGCGCATCCATATTTACCCAAAGTATTTATTATGATCCTCTGTATGCGCCAATGTATTTAAAAGACGATACGGTCTACGTTTTTGATTTTTATCGTGATTTTATGTACAAATTTCTTTCTGATCGTGGTGTGGTAGATTCTGTTGGTATCTATTTTCATCATCAGCCAAAGAAAGGTGGATGGCAGAACAAGATGACGCAGGATCAGATTTGTGATGAAATTTATGGTTTGTTTAAGCGATTTGGATTTAGTTATATTAAGCCCATTAATCTTAAAACAGGTGCTACGGATGGAGTTTTTAAACTTTATTATCGTTATGTGGAAAAGATTCTGATCAGGAATAACTATGTTTACTATACTTATCGACCTTTTGAATCTGTTCAGAAAAAATACATTTACAGGGAGAAAATACCTAATGAAGTATTAATCAAGAAAGCTACACTGGATTATTTGGTTGAAGATTAGTTATTTCTTCAATCGAAGATAAACAGCCAAATGATCGGAATATCCTCCATAGTAATTCGTTCCACCATAGGTTCTGCTGGGAGATTCTTCCCCTTTTGCATTTTTGTATAATACAAAGCCTGGTTTATGGATTTGAGCTAAATTTTCAATTGTACTTAATCCTTTATTTTTTGAAAGTAAGGAATTAGAAACAATGATATGATCCAAAACTCCCCATTCTCCTTTATAGTTGTGAGTTCCTTGGTTTTTATCTTTGAATTGCCACATGAGATTAATGAGATCACTCTCCGACCTTTTTGCATTCAAAGTTTCGTTTACAGATGGATCCTCAGGATGATCATTTAAGTCACCCATAATTATAATCTTAGCATTTGGATTGATTTTATAGAGAGAATCTACCTTGGCTCTCAAAGAACTTGCTGCTTTTGCCCTGAATGGGATTGTCTTTTCGGTTCCTCCATATCTGGAAGGCCAGTGACAGAAGAAAAAGTGCAAGGTGTCTTTTTTAAGGATGGTGCCTTTTACGTAAACGATATCTCGTGTCGATGGGCGTTCTTTATCAGGAAGCTGAAACCGGATCCATTCCTCAGAAATCAAAGTGAATTTTGAAGGTTGATAAATTACGGCTACATCTATTCCTCTAGGATCTGGACTTTCTTTATGAATTACTGCATAGTGACCTTTCAATTTGGCTGTTGCGACTAAATCTTCAACCACAGTTTTATTTTCAACCTCTGCTAAACCAAAAACTACAGGAAGGTTGGTGGAGTCAATGGAGTAAATCACGTCAGCAAGATCATTTAGTTTTTTTGTATAACGTTCAGTGTTCCATTGCTTTTTATTAGAAGGCAAGAATTCATTATCATTTTTATGTGGATCATCGATTGTATCAAATAAATTTTCAACATTGTAAAATCCAATGATATAATCTTTATTTTGTTTACCAAAATCCAGTATTGATACTTGTTTTTTTTGATTTGCAAAAGAGAGCAGAAGTGAACTGATCACAGCAAAAAATAGAATTCCTTTGAATGACATTGAGTTGTTTTTAAGAAAATGAGTATGAAAATGAACCGTCTGAAAATAGTAAGGGGAAGAAAAACAGGCGTTTTTCCTCCCCAATACACTAATCAACCTAACCTAACCACCTAAATCGTTTCAAAGATAATTCAATTCTTGAAAACAGCAATAAAAAAAATCAAAAAAAATCATTTTCATTAAGAATTATTGGATTCCTAGAATTATTGGATAGAAAAAGATAAAAAATCGGTTGTATTTTTGCATTCCCAAGTAAAATAAATTGCGTTGGGATTAGTTTGGTTGATTTATGGTGATTAAAATTCTTACACTTTTTATTCTTCTCCTCTCTTTTTCAGTGGAAATAAATATATATGCTCAGGAAAAGGAGTATGAGATAGGTAAGCGACTTTTCTCTGAAGGTGATTTGGAAGGAGCATATTTACACTACAGTAAATCACTCAAAGAAGAGAAAGATTACCGAACATATATGGGGAGAGCTCAAGTACTCATCAATCAGCAGAAATACAAGGAAGCGCTCAAGGATTATACAGATGCAATAGAATTGGAACCTGAAGACTCTCGAATCTACTACAACAGAGGAAATTGTTTTTTAGAAATGGGTGAGGAGCAGGCAGCTTATGCCGACTTCAATAAAGCCATTGATTTGGATCCGGCAAATTATCATGCCTATAACTCAAGAGGCTACTTATATTTTTCGAAAGATAGCACAGAGAAAGCAGAAGAAGATTTTCTGAGAGCCATATCTTTAAGTCTAAATTTTAGAAGAGCTTATTTTAACCTGGCCGATCTTTATGTTGCAAAAAATCAGCAGGAAATAGCACTAGAACTCATTGCGGAATATATTCAGCATAATCAGGAAGATTATCTCGCTTATGGGTATTTAGGAATGCTTTATCTGAACATGGGGAATATTGATTTAGCTTCAAAATTTTTGGGAACCTCCTTGAGTATTGAAATGAATCAACCTGCAGCGATTGAAAAGTTAGCAGAAATATTAGTTTTTTACCTTAAAGATTATGAAGCAGCCATTGTATTTTTAAAAGATGCGATTAAGATCAGTTCAACTCCAAAGATCGCCTACCTACTTGGTATGTCCTATTTCTCAAAAGGTCAGTTTGAGAATGCTTTGACACATTTTCAGATGGTTAAAAATAATAGCAATGACACATCTTTTCAGGAAGTAGAATTACTCATTGTAAGCTGTTTTGATGAATTGGGTCAGAACGAAAATGTAATCCAGCTTTTAGATAGTCTCGAAAAAGTAAAGATTATGCCTGCTGAAGTAAGTATGCAACAATCCTTGTATTATCTTAAACAAGAAGATCTAAGAACTTCCGCTAAATATCTAGACAAAAGTATTTCAATTGAACCTAGTACCAAAGCCTATATTCAGAAAGCTTTTCTATTAGGCAAGTTGGGGAAATCAAAACAAGCGCTTGAGATTTATGAAGGATTAGACAGTTCAAAGGGCTATTGGAAAGAAATTCAGCAAGGAAAAGGTAGTTTGCTAGAGCAAATGGGTGAGATGAAGCTTGCTTGCGATTGCTATTATCGATCCGTTATTTATAGTGATCGAGAAAATGCTGTTTATTTAATGAAGAAATGTGAAGAGCTGTTAGATTCTAATCAATTGAAAGTTCTGAAAATATTAGATTTGATGCAGGTTTATCGGAGCAAAGGAAGAGTTTACTCAGATTTAGCAGATTATGATTTCTTAATTGAACAGGAACCTCTACAATTTGACTTCAGACTTTGGAGAGGAATACAATTGAAATCTGATAAAAAATTCTCTGAGGCGATTCGAGATTTTTCAAAATGTATTGAATTGGAGCCGCAGCGATTTGAAGGTTATTATTTTGCCGCAAACACCCAATTAGAAGCTCGGGACACCAATTCGTTTTTAGGAACTACTACTATGGGGATTCATAAAACTAAAGCAATCGAACTATATTACAGTAGAGCTTTATTTTATATGAGTATTGAGGATTTTGAGTATGCCTATGATGATCTCAAAGAATTGCTAACTATACAGCCGGGTTATTCAAATGCATATTATCAATTAGGCATGTTGTTTATTAAAAATGATGAAAAAGAAAAAGCCTGCAAGTATTTCAAGCAGGCTCTTCTGATGGGGCATTCAAAAGCCCGTTTAGAATTTAAAATATCTTGTAGAGACTAGTGCATAAATATTTTACGAACTACTTTCTCTTTTTTGTTTCTGATAGATATTAAATAGATTCCTTCATAATTGTTTTCAAGAGTCCAAACAAAATTTCCTGAAATATCATTTTGTTTAATCTTTTCAACTATTTTTCCGGAAAGGTCAACTAATTCGATTGTTGCTTTTCCGAAATCTTGATTCATCCCTGAGATTTGGATATTGTTCGCAAGACCATTAAATGCGATATGAACATCTTCAAATTTAGCCTCCATTTTTCCCAAACATATCGCCAAAACGGTGGGATACGAAAAAAGTCATTTGATTTTTTTCCAAACATTCCGTCGAATAAGAGTTTATGATTCTGAAATCAGAAAACACATTATAAACAGCGTTGGTGTCTGCTTGACCGAATAATTTACTGGAAAAAAGCAAGAAGAGAAGGAGTAATTTTTTGTTCAAAGACTATATTTATTCGGATTTAGAATTTAAATATGCCGCAAGATGCTCTAGCTGCAAATCTGAAAGTTTCTCATAGGTGTACATAGGCATATAGGTTTTCTTCAATTTTTTGGGTTGTGTTCCAGTTCGCGTGATTTCGTAAATAGATTTATTGTTGGATTTTTTCATCCTATTTTTCAAATAGTTGCGATTAAACTGATCTGCTTCTAAAGTAAAAATTGTTATTCCTTCCGGATTGTGACAATGCATGCAACCAAATTTAAAAATATATTCACCCTTAGCAGAGTCTCCTTTTAGTCCTAATTGACGAACATTAGACGCTAATGGATAGCCAAAGGTGGCATTTTCTTTGGATAAGTATTTAGATTGTAATAGGTTAATTATTTCAATACCTTTTGAAGCATTCAATATTTCAAGTTCTTCCTTGTTTAAGTGAAGGTCGCCAACTCTTAATTGTAGAGTATTTAGATAATGCAAAATAGATTCAATTTCCCATTCTTCAAGAGTGCGTCCTTCAGAGCTAATTTCTGCACATACCTGAATTGCTTTTCGCAAATCTTTCTCTGCTTCCTGTGCTCTAGGACCATATTTTTTAACGTAATCCCCATTAAAATAAGATGATCGATTAACCACTCCATACAAAGTGGATCCGGGAAGAAAGGGGATTTTATTTTTCATCATATAGTTCAGTCTGACCTCTGGATCATTGGACTCCAGATGATTTGTTTCTCGAACGACGTTATGACAATTGATACAAACAAAGTGCTTGGAGATTTTCTTCGAATTCATATTATTTATTCGCGTGTATCCAATATTCACTAGATCTTCACCTTGTCTAGCTTTTGCACTATCAATATCTTCTACATAGTAGTTGGGAGTCTTCATTCCAGAGTTGATCAACAATTCAAAGACATAGGTATCAGAAAGATCCGATTCATCTACAAGGCCATTTTCAACTTGAAAAGAATAAATGCCGGCCATTAAACCAACCAATAGGATTAAAATCAGACTTTTCATCGAAAACAAAAATAGGGAAATGAATAAATAATTCGTTTAGAAAGTTTTAGAGATATCAAAGGTCAGTTTTTCATAAGTTCCTATAAAAGTACATCTCTCTCAAAATGAGATTAGGTATTTTTGAAATGATGTTGGATACGCCCATAGAATATCTAAAAGGAGTTGGCCCTCAACGAGGTGAGGTTTTGAAGAAAGAACTGGGGATCTATTTTTTCAAGGATTTGCTTTATCACTTTCCATTCAGGTATGTTGATCGATCGGAGTATGATAAAGTAACAGAAATCCCATCAAAAGACGGACCGGTAAATTTGAGAGGCACCTTGTCATCTATACGAGAATCCGGTATTGGGAAGGGGAAACGGCTTACCGCAAAATTTTCGGATGGAACTGGAATGATCGAATTGGTATGGTTTAAAGGTGCAAAATGGGTTCATCAGAAATTGAATACGGAATCCACCTTTGTCGTTTATGGTAAAGCTAGTAAATATGGCAGTAAATGGAATATAGCTCACCCAGAGATTGAAGTGAGTGAACATATTAATCAAGGCAGGAGAATTCAAGCGATCTACCCAAGTGGAGAAAAGCTGTCTGCAAAAGGACTAAATAGCAAAGGAATAGAAAAACTTGTAGGAAATCTTTTGGAGCAAATAGAAGGAAGGATTCCAGAAAATTTGGATGAAATTGTGCTTAAAAAGAACCATCTGTTGCGCATTAATCAGGCGATGAAGCAAATACATCAACCTGAATCATTGGAGAGTGCAGAAAAAGCAAGGATTCGTTTTAAGTTTGAAGAGCTTTTCTTTTTGCAATTGGAAATGAACTTTAGGAAAACCACTGTTCAAAAAAGGCATAAGGGATTTGTTTTTGAAAAAGTGGGGCAACATTTTACTCATTTCTATGAAAAAGAGCTGCCATTTGAACTTACAGATGCCCAAAAAAGGGTTATCAGAGAAATTCGCAAAGATTTAGGGTCTGGTGTCCAGATGAACCGATTACTGCAGGGTGATGTTGGATGCGGGAAAACATTGGTCGGTTTGTTGGTGATGCTTTTGGCCGTAGATAATGGTTATCAGGCTTGCATGGTGGCTCCGACCGAGATTTTAGCTACTCAACATTTTCAAACCATTTCCGAATTTCTTGAAAAATTGGATGTGGAGGTTGGTTTACTTACCGGATCCACAAAAACTGCCGAGCGAAAGATACTTCATAAAAAATTGGAAGATGGAAGTTTGGATATTTTAATCGGGACACATGCTGTATTTGAGGACAAAGTTAAATTTCAGAACCTTGGATTAGCCATCATTGATGAACAGCATCGATTTGGAGTGGCTCAAAGATCCAAGCTATGGAAAAAAAACACTACCCTCCCACATATTTTAGTGATGACGGCAACACCCATTCCTAGAACATTGGCAATGACCTTTTATGGGGATTTGGAAGTTTCTGTAATCGATGAATTACCTCCTGGAAGAAAACCTGTTCAAACTTATCATTATTATGAAAAATCAAGATTGAAGGTTTTTGGATTTATCGAAAAAGAAATTGCAAAAGGAAGACAAGTGTATATCGTGTATCCATTAATTGAGGAATCTGAGAAACTGGACTACAAAAATCTGCAGGAAGGATATGAGGCCATTGAGCGTCATTTTCCAAAGCCAAATTATCAGGTGAGTATTGTTCATGGAAAAATGAAAAATGCCGACAAGGATTATGAAATGAATCGCTTTGTGGAAGGACACACGCATATTATGGTGGCTACTACTGTGATTGAGGTGGGAGTAAACGTTCCAAATGCAAGTGTAATGATTATTGAAAGTGCTGAAAAATTTGGATTAAGTCAATTACATCAGTTAAGAGGGCGTGTAGGACGCGGAGCAGAAGAATCTTTTTGTATTTTAATGACGGGAAATAAGATTAGCAAAGATGCCGAAATTCGTTTGGAAACTATGTGTCGCACAAATGATGGCTTCGAAATTGCTGAGGTTGACTTAAAATTAAGAGGTCCTGGAGATATTATGGGAACGCAGCAAAGTGGTTTGTTAAATTTAAAAATTGCAGATTTAGTTAGAGATAATCAAATCATCTTGATGGCCAGGGAGCAGGCACAAGGAATTTTAAAGGAAGATTCTGGTCTGAAACTTGCAAAACATCAAATTATTAAAAGAGAATTGGATTTAATTTTAAGAAATCGTCCGAATTGGGGAGTTATTTCTTAGAATAAACAATTTAGTAATTAGCAATGAAAAATTAATAATTAATAAAGTGGTCGTATGGTTGGAAGAGTATTTTTATTGGGTGTGGTTTTGTTTTTGGGATTAACATCTTATGCACAGATTTATGGAGAGTTAGGAACATCGAAGCGTGAGATTGCTGCCGATTGTGATCGAAAGTTGTCTGCATCGGGGACGGAAGGGTTGATATTTATTTCCATAGTGGTGAATCGGGATGGTGAAGTGACTTCGGCAGTTTTAGAAGAAGTTCGATCTACGGTTTCCAATACGATGTTAGTACGGGAGGCTTTGATTAGAGCTAAAAAGATGAAATTTGCTGCAGATTATACTGCCCCACAGTGGCATAAGGGAACGATAGAATTTAAAGTAGAGAAAAAGTCTGCCGGAAATGAAGAGTTGAAACGCAAGAATATCTTACCCGAAAATTATTAAAAAGCATTAATAGTTTTTGAGGAAGTCGATTAGTTTTTTTACTGCTAATCCTCTGTGGGAGATCTTGTTTTTTTCTTCCATGCTCATTTCAGCAAAAGTGATTGTGTAGCCGATCGGTTGAAAGATAGGATCGTAACCAAAGCCCTCATTTCCTGATTTTTCCTTGAGAATAGTTCCTTCACAAGCACCCTCAAAAAAGTATTGTTTTCCTTCCAAATAAAGCGAAATCATCGTTTTGAATCGAGCTGTTCTTGCTTTGGCATCCTTCATTTTTTCAAGAACCAGAGCCATATTATCGTTGGAATCTTTTTGTTCTCCTGCATATCGAGCAGAATAGACTCCTGGCTCTCCATTTAAAGCGTCAATTTCCAATCCGGTATCATCTGAAAAGCAATTGACATGGTATCGTTCTCGTATGTAATCCGTTTTTTGTTGGGCATTTTCTTTCAAAGTTGCTCCTGTTTCGGGAATGTCATCGAAACACTGAATATCGTTCAGCGATTGAATCTGAATTCCACTGGGAACTAGTTTTTGGATTTCGTTCAGTTTATTTTGATTGTTGGTTGCGAAAACGATCTTCATTTTTAGTTTATGATTTGAATTAGTTGAGATTTGTAGTTTTGGTGATTGAAATCTAAAACTCTTTGTTTACCTTTTGAACCCATTAGATCTCTTAAGCTAGGGTTGTCTAAATACTCAATCATCCTTGCAGCCATGTTTTCTGAATTGTGAGGATCGAATAAGAGTCCTGCATCACCCACCTGTTCAGGTAAAGCCACTACATTGGAGGAGCAAACAGGTACACCAAGAGCAAATGCTTCATAAATAGGGATGCTCAAACTCTCAAAAAGTGTCGGCATTACCAAAAACAAAGAAGATGTGTAGAGATACGGAAAATCATTATAATCGATATACCCCAAATGATGTATTTTGTTCTCTAAATTTTCGAATTGAATTTTATGAACTAGATTGGGGTAATTATCTTTTTGAGATCCCGTTAAAACCAAATGTACTTCAGGGTGTTTTTTCTGGCAAATTTTGAAAGCTTCTACAAGTTTAAGGTGGTTTTTATGTTCCCAGCATTGAGCAGGGTAAAATATATATTGATCAGGAAGATTATATTTTTCTTTTACTTTCAAGGCTTCGGAATTTTCCAGTTTCAAATTCAAAAAATCGGCCGGGGGAGGCGAAGGGATGATATGAATTTTTTCAGTTTTGGTTTTGGTGAATTGAACTATATCCCTTTTGACAAATTCTGATTCACAAATAATTGCTTTTGCTTTTTTAGTGAGTGTTCGGTTATACAACCAGCGTGTAAATCGGATATACCTTGAGAAAAAATGAGGATAGTATTTCTCTTGCATGTCGTGCAGAGTAAATACAAAATCCTTTTTCAAATAAAAGTGGGGATATTCCGAAATACAAGGAGAGAAAAATAGATCGATATCTTCAAATTGATCCAAGTCTTCTTTTGGGATTCCCCAAGGTTTTTGAATATAAAAGTAAAACTGAAGAAAGCGAATCACCTTATTCAATCCGGAACTTCCGAATTCCTTTATTTTTCTGACTTCAAGTCCATAATCATCAAATCGGGTGTCATCATCAAAACAAAATACGATATATTGATGAGAATCATCTGTCTTTAAAGCATCCACGATAGATTGCGTGTATTGATAAACCCCGCCACCATATTTATTCCAAAAAGCCAGGATTCCGATCTTTTTCATTGAAATCGGTCTTTAATTTTAGTTGCAGGATTTCCTTGGGCAAAAGCTTTAGAAGGTAAGCTTTGAATCACAACCGAGTTCGGCCCTACAAATACATCATCTTCAATTGTGCCACCAAGAACAATCGTGTTTAAACCGAGCCAAACATTTTTTCCGATTACAATATTGGATTTTACGTAATGAATGTCCTGACTGCCGTAGGTTCCCAACTTACATTTTTTTGGATCGTTTGAGAGGGAATAAATTTTACAATCAGCTGAAGCCGTAAAATTAGATCCAATTTCCACTCCTCCATAAGCTTGAATAATCGTATTTGGGGCTAAATGAGATTGTGAGCCAATATGCAGTTCTCCTTCATTTTTGGAATATAAGTTGTTGGGAAATACCTTTTGATTTGAATCAGGTAATTGTACTTCACCCGCCATCAAGATACAATTTTTATCAATCCAAATTTGATCACCTAAATGAATGAATTTGGCTCCTTCAATTATGACTCCCACATCAATTCGAAGCTCTTTTCCGCATGAAGCAAATTTATTTCGATAATAAGCGCTTCGAAGTCTTACTCCTAATCCACCGCCTATATTACGGATCATTCCTTCTATGATGGCATGTATTACGTTCATGAAACTTGAAGTAAATATACTTAATCTGAATTAGATCAGTTCGCGAATTTGCTCACAGATATATAAAACTTCGTCCTTTGTCAAATCAAAATACGAGGGCAGATTTAGGCCTCGTTGTGCTACTTTATGTGAAATTGGAGTGTTTGCCTTTGCATACATAGGCATATCTGAAATCGGATAGAAATAGGGGCGAGAGTCAATTCCTAATTCACGCATCTTTACTAGCAAAGCATCTCTTTCCTTTTCCGAATAGTTCATAATTTCAAGACAAACCATCCAATATACGTTGGTGTATCCAGGTAATTGAGAATTTAATTTGATTCCTTCAATACCTTTTAAACCTTCTCGATACCAGTTGAATATCTCTTTTTTCTTGTTCAGAATTTCGTCAAATCTATCAAATTGTGCGACTCCTAAGGCAGCCTGAAGATTCGTCATTCTATAGTTAAAACCAACCTCTGTATGCCAGTATCTTTTATTGGGATCCATCGCATGGTCCCGAAGGAATTTCATTTTTTCAAAGAGGTCCCTGTTATCAGTAGTAATCATCCCACCTTCACCTGTAGTAATGACTTTGTTGCCATAGAAACTGAACACACCGGCATTTGAAAAGGAGCCAATTCGTTTGTCATTTATAGTTGCTCCATGGGCTTCCGCACAATCTTCAATAACCAATAAATTGTGTTTCTCCGCCAGTTGGTTAATTGCCTTCATATTTGCAGGGTGACCGTATAAGTGGACAGGAATAATTGCCTTTGATTTATTCGTGATTGCTTTTTCTATGGCCTCGGGATCTATACAAAGGCTATCTTCATTAATATCTACAAAAACAGGAACTGCATTGATATATTTAACAGCGTTTGCCGTAGCCACAAAAGTTAAATCGGGGATGATAACCTCATCTCCAGATTTTACACCAGCAGCGACCAAAGCCAAATGCAAAGCTGTTGTCCCGTTAGATGTGCTGATGGCATATTGCGTGCCACAAAAACGAGCAAATTTATCTTCAAATTCCTCAATATATTCCCCTAAGGATGACACCCAGGTAGACTTAACCGCGTCGGTCACATAGTCGATCTCCCGCTGAGTAATTGTGGGTTTTGAAATCGGAATGAATTTTTTTGAAGCCTTTGTCATGCAAACGATAATTAAACAGTTGTTTTACCTTGTTTTAGGTGAATTTGTTTCACGAATTCGAAGTCTTTTTGAATCAAGGATCCCTTGCTATAGAAGTTGCGTTTAAAGACTCGATCAATGAGACCATATTTTTTCAAGGCATACTTTATGGGATTTCCATTTAGTTTCTTCTTACTCAAAAGATGAAACGTTTCACCATTGGTATACAAGTGGCAATTGAAATGGTCTTTGATGAAATTTAATGTTTCCAGGTGAAACAGAGCTACATGCTGTCCCTTTTCAACGGAGAAATACCACCAATCATCTGTTTTTGATAGTGGATGATTCGGTTGCAAATTTGTGCTAAAAAGTATGCTGTCAGAATATTCAAACATATCTTCAATCTCTTTCATCGGATTTACCAAATGTTCGAATACTTCAAAAGCAGTTAAGAGCTCATATTTTGTTTCTTCAGGAAGATTTGTAATATCAAAATGAGCAGCGAAGAAATTCTCACAATAGCTGTCCTGACGGTAAAACTCCAAGCCCATATCTCGCATCAGTCTGGCGAACATGCCATAACCACCTCCATAATCAATGAATTTTCCCTCCGCATTAAAATATTTACGAATTATACCCGCAACACGCTCTCCGTAATAAATGTTTCTTGTAACGTATCCCACATCTACATCCGGTATGGGTTCATTATAAGCTTCTTCCAGCCAATAGGGTTCTTCAGTTTGAATGAATTTACATGAGTTACACTGGTAGTATTGCACCTCATAGTTGTTCAATAAAGTCCCTATTAGGAGTTTATTACTTTCAGAATTACAGATCTTGCATTGCATAAGGCAAAGTTAAAATTTTTGGTATTCACTAAGCTTGTAATTTGCAATGGCGTCCCAACTAAATGTACTTCTCATTTTTTGTGCACCATATTCCGATAATTGTTTGTAGAGATCGGAGTTTTCTTTTAGCTGAATGATTTTTTTTGCAAGATCAACAAAATCACCTTCTTTATATTGCAGTCCGTTGCCTTCCACTCTTTCAATAGCTTTAAGCTGATCACTTACAATTATAGGAAGCCCGCAAGCTGCAGCATCAATCATACTGGTAGATTCCTGGGTTGGCCATACACCAACATCCAAAAACTGGTAGTATGCAGGTAATTCAGTGTGACTCATAAAATCCAGTACCAGAACATTCTTTGTGTTTTTAATTGCCTCTTTTTGTTCGCCTTCACCTATGAAAACTCCTTGAACCTTATGATCTGTATTTTGATTGATCCAATCGATTGCTTGAGCTAGTAAAAGTGGATTTTTGTCCTTCATCATTCGTCCTGTATAGATGCAGATAAAATCATGTTCTGTAAACCCCAATTTCTTTTTAAAATCCTTTTTCTTAGTTAGATCATGGTCGGGTGCAAACAATTCGGCATCATATCCAAGTGGACTTACTTCCAGTTTATGCTTTTGAATTCCAAAATAATTTTCTGCAATATAGGAAGCATCGATTGTGGAAGGGTAGCAGCGATTAGACATCCAGCTAATGATTCTTCCGGTAAAAACGTGCTTGATTTGCCACTTTAATTTAGTAAACCAAGAGGCTGTTTTCCACTGGCGATCCATCGGAAAAACACTCAAGACAGTACTATTTCCTGTGTATAATTTATATCCTAAAAAAGGTTTGAACAGAGCGAGTTTAAACGTATCGATGGAATTACAATCGAAAACCTGAACATAGTCCGGCCGAATTTTTTTAATTGCTTTGTAAAGGCCTACAAAATAGATTTCAGTCTTGTACAGCTTAAATGGAATTCTGTGAACGTAAAAATCAGGAGCGAGTTCTTCTGTGCCAACAGGGAGTATTGGGTCTCCATGAAATTTTTGGTATAGTTGCTCATACTCCGGATGATTATAATTGTATTGGGCTTGAGAAGTTAATACATGGGCTTCAGCTCCCTTTATTTTAGAAATTGATTTTGGAAAACAGACATTTCCATATCCCATGTTTTTTGAAAACATAGGGGTGATTATCAAAACTTTTTTCTTTTTCTCTTCCACCTTATCCATAGCCGAAATGCAAGGTGCAAATATAGTTGATTGATCAATTACCTGAAATTTTATTCTAACATTCCTTGATAAATATTGACTTTAAGAGAGGTGGTCAAAATAATAATTAAGGATTTTTGAAATTTATGAGTAGGTCCTACTTTGTCAATTCCGAAATGGACTAGTTATTTCAAATGTGATTTGCCTTTTAGATTGATTTCATGTTGATAAATTTTTATTAGCTCAGGAATAAGTGCTCTTGTGCTATGATATCTGTCAACATAATTTCTCCCTTTAGAACCTGTCTCGTAAATTTTTTCTGGATGATTGAGTAGGTCTTTGAGGCATGATTGGATATTGTCTTTGTTTACATTGAGAATTGGACAGTCTTCCGGATAATTAGGGATATTGTCTTTTTTAATGAAGCAAAGAACAGTTTTATTTAAGCTTAATCCCTCTAAAGCAGCCATCCCATAAGCTCCAAGGTTGAGTTGGTCGATGAAAATATCTGATTTTGCGATTCTTTTTAGAGCTTCAGAGTGAGGAACATTTTCGATGAGATCGAATTTTATTGGATACCCTTGATTAATAAGTTGGTCGATTGCTTGGATGATGTATTTGGTACCTTTTACATCCTTTTGTGAAGGGGCATGACAAATGTAAAAATGGTCTTTTTCAGTTTCTTCACTTTGAATTTTCTGAATGGACTCAAGATCGATTCGTTGTCGAAGTAGGTAGTTGTTTCTGTATAGTTCTTCTTTTAAATATTCTTTCATCTCCGGACAAACCATGGAGGCAAAACCAGTATCTCCGAATTTTTTTTGCAGGAGGAAAGCATTATTTCCGATGAGGTCAGGATTTGAATTTCCAAAATTATCGAAGAATTCTTTGTAGTACGGATTGTTTTGAAACTCAATTCTTGGGTCTCTTATATCCGAGCCAAGCCACTCGACAATAGCTGGTTTTTTTGACCACCGAACTATTTTTAGAGCGAGATTGAAAGGTAAGATTTTATCATCGTAGTACCAGTGAATTATGTCGGCCCATTTGACTAATTTGTAAAAAGTCCAAATACTTTTTAGCTTTTCCCAAAATGAATTTTGAGGAATGTATTCTACATAATTGTGCTCGTGTAATGCTCCTTTACCTCCAAAAACAACTGCTTTTGCATCAACGCCGTGAGCTTTCAAAGCCTGCACGTTTATTGGGGCCCAGCTAGCAATATTGTATGGCATGTGAACAACTTTCAAGCTTCCTAATTTTGAAATCTAGTATAGATTAGTCTCTAGAATATTTAAATTCTACTTGGTTATTTTCAATAATAACTTCCCCAATTTTTTTTGCCGGATTTCCAGCTAGTATTGAGTTATTTGGAAAGGATTTGTTGACAAAAGAGTTTGTCGCTACAACACAATGATGGCCAATAGATACGTTTTTTGAAATCACCACATTTGGTCCAATGTAAGTATTGTTTCCAATTTCAACATTTGCTTTTTCTATAGGGAAATCCTTTCCTAGAAGAGTTTGTTTAACATTATCATGAGAATAAATATGTACACCAGAAGAAATGGTTACATTATCTCCGATTAAGAGGCCTCCAGATCCATCGATAATTGAAAAAGGGCCGATCCATACATCCTTTCCAATAGTAGGTTTTCCGAAAACAAGAACATTGTCATAAATAGAAGTTCCTTCACCAAAATTTAAAGCTTTTGCTCGTTCCCAGCGGTCAAACAAAACCTCATTAAAAGGGAGACTTCTGTCAAATTGATCCAAGAAAGCCTTATCGAGAACCTCTCGGGCATTTTTAATGGCCTTAAATAAATCCTCTCCATTTTCTCCTGCGAAAAGTGATTCTCTATCCATAATTTGACTAATCCATATTTTTCTTAATCCACTCTGCAGTCCTCAAAATCCCTTCTTCAAGGTCTATTTTCGCTTTGAAACCTAAGATGTCATTGGCTTTATCAACGCTAGGGATTCTTAATTCTATGTCTGCTGAAAGTGCAGGTCGGAATATAATTTTAGATTCAGATTTCAAAACCCTGCAAACGGCTTCTGCCAATCCTAAAATTGTAGTAATAGCTCTCGCATTGCCAATGTTAAAGCTATTTCCGATAGCTTTCGGATCTTCTAAACATCTGAAAAGACAGTCTACAAAGTCATCAACAAAACACCAAGCTCTAATTTGATTTCCGTCGCCATTAATGTAGATATCTTCATTTCTCAGAGCTCTTTTTATAAACACTTGAATAGCACCTTCGCCAGTTTGACCAGGACCATATACATTGAAAGGGCGGACGGTCACTGTGGGAAGATTGAATTGGGAAGAATAAGCATGTGCTAAATGTTCTCCAGCCAACTTACTTACCGCATAAGTCCAACGGGCTTCGCCAGCAGATCCAGCAACGGTAGAATCCTCTTCAGTAGATTTGTAAGCCATAGAACCAAAAACCTCAGAAGTTGAAAAATCGATAAAACGATCCGTAATACCGTTTACATGAGCTGCCTCCAATGCGTTGGCTGTTCCAATCATGTTTACTTGCATGGTTTTTACAGGCTCTTTTATAACTGTATCGATTCCTGCAATTCCTGCAGCATGGACCACTGTATCTATATTTTTCATGGATTCGATGAGCTTTTGTCGATCCAAAACATCACCTTTGATAATCGTGATATTTTTATGGTCAGCATAACCTGAATTAGTTAAAGTATCTCTGTGGAAGTTATCGTAAATGATGATCTCATTTTGATCAACAAGTTTTTTAATTAACGTATTGGCAATAAATCCAGCACCACCAGTAATAAAGATTCTTTTTCCTTCCATTTAAAGTTTGTTTAATTCGTCCGCAATGTACAATATTTCTTCCGATTTAAGTTGAGGATACAGCGGGATCGCAAGGCCTTGCATATAGGCCCGGTATGCATTTGGAAATAAGCTTTTGCTGTCCAATTTATATTTCTTTTTATAATACTCTACCTCAGGGATACATTGTGCACCGTAATTGGTTCCAATACCTTTTTCTTTTAAATGTTGAATTACTTCATCTCTGTTCAAGCTATCCTCAAGAATAATATGGAAAGTTTGCCAGCTATGTTTCTTATTCATTTCATAATTTGGAAGCAACAACTTAGGATTGGTTATTTTCGATAAATAGACTTCAGCAATTTCAGTCCTTTTACTCAGCATGGTATCAAAACATTCGAGCTGACTTCTCAATAAAGCTGCTTGAAAATCGGTCATTCGATAATTTAATCCAGCCATAGAAAAAGAATTTGTTTTTGGGTGGATTCCATGATTTCTGAGTGTTTTAATACGAACAGCGAATTCTTCATCGTCCGTAATAATCATTCCTCCTTCACCTGAAGTAATTGCTTTTCTGGGATGAAACGAAAACGACCCAGATTGCCCAATGGTTCCAGAATGTTTGCCTTCTATGGTTGCTCCCATTGCACAAGCTGAATCTTCCAATAAAAGAATGTTATTTTGATTACATATTTCTCGAATCTTAAATAAATCCGCACATAATCCAAACTCATTTACGATTAAAATAGCCTTTGTCTTTTCATTGATTTTCGCCACAATCCGATCGACGTCAATATTGTTTGAATTTTGGAAAGTATCGACAAATACCGGACAGGCACCAACTACTTCAACAACATTTGCTGTGGCAACGTATGAGAAAGACGGAATTATCACTTCATCTCCTGGACCAATATCATGTGTCAACAACATAAGATGTAAGGAGGCCGTTCCGTTGGAGACCGCGATACTATATTTAGCTCCTGTATACTTACAAAACTCAGATTCCAAATCTGCAACCTGGCTTCCTTGGACAAGCATGCCTGATCGTAAAACATTTTCAACAGCTTTGAGGTCTTTATCTGTGAACTCAACTCGGGCTAATGGAATCATTATAGATCTTTTCTTTGAATAAAACGAATTACAGATCTTTTATCGATCAATTTTATTGCAAACAAAAATACCACAAATAATAAGAGGATACCTAGTTTTAATAAGAAATTGACAAAAGATAGTTCTGGATTCCAAAACATAAAAAAGCCAATTAGTGCAAGTTGAATAATAAATACTGGGGCGACTTGGGAAATGGAGTAGTTGAACTGGTAATATTTCTGAGAGATAAAAAACAAGGTGATTTGGTGAGAAAACATCGCAATGAGTGTTGCAATTGCAGCACCATTTAATCCCATTTTAGGGACAAGAATATGATTTAACCCGATATTTATTAGAGCAAAAAAGATAACGATAGTTGCAGAGATAATTGTTTTTCTTTTGAGTATTATTCCTGGGGAAAACATAGTGAATCCTGCTGTGTAAGCCGAAACATACATAATAGGCATAACATTGGCTGCAGGATGGAAACTTTTTTCAGTAAAAAGCGTGACAAACTCCTTTGAGAAAAAAGACAATGCAATTACTCCAGTAGTGCCAATTCCAATGAATAGCTTAAATATTTTTTTCATTTCATCTTTAGTTCCTTTTTCGTACTGTTTTTCATACAAAATAGGAGTGATGGCCATTCCAAATCCACCAATGATCATAGAAATAATTGAAGAAAACTTACTTGCCATTCCATAAATACCAAGCTCACCATAATTTAAATATTTTTTAATGTAAATCCGATCTGAAAAATTCATAACCACAACAGCAATTGCAGCTGGAATTAAGGGAAGGCAAAAGAGAAGAAGCTTTTTCAACTTCACCTTATTAACTTTAAGTACCAAATGATCCTTCAACAGTACCATTTGAATCACAATCAAAATAGGAACAATAATAATGTAGCTAATGTAAATACTGTTTATTCCAGCATCAAATACCATAACAAATAAAAAGATCAGGAGGATACCAGATAAAGCATGACTTAGGGAAAGAATGGCAAAGGCCTTGCTTTTTCTTTGAAATCTTAAATATGTTGAGAATAAATAGAATATTCCATTGAAGAGCATAGTAGCTGTTGCGAGTCTGATTGTATCAATAGGTACTCGGGTATCCCCGGAAAGCCAGTTAGATAAAGGTGTAGGGAATAAAATAATAAGAACCGTAACCAAGAGGAGTAATCCATTTGAGAATAAGATGGCGGTAGATGCAAATTCAACTTTATGTTTATGGTTCAGTTTGGGCTCTGCAGAATATCTAGCGATTCCTTGGTTGAATTGTAAAGAAAAAATATTGGAGACGAAAAGAGTGAATACAGACAAGATCTCAATTACACCATAATCTTGAGCGGTAAAATAAACGGTATAAAATGGGATGAGAAATAGGTTTATACCCCTTGTAAGTAGATTTGCAAACGTATATAAACCACCCTCTTTAAGTAAATCTCTTAGCATGTACTTTTCAATCAGATGGCAAAGTTAATCAAATTGTGATGCTCCCTGAAGAATAGAGATAAAAGTGATTAAAATTCGGTGTTAAGATTTTTTTTTAGAATGTATTTATTCTTTTTCGTTTTGCATTATGCTTTATAGAGGGAAACCAGACCGAGTTAGAACAAAAGATAATCTACCTGATATTTAATCGTGTCTTTGGAAGAGCTGCAAATAAGAAAACCTCTGCATTTGGAGAGCATTTATTATCATCAAAGAATAATAGCCTAGATTTGTCCCGAAATCAGCAAAAGATTTACTCGATTTCATTTCTCGAAGAATCAAATCCGTTTGTACCCGTTCGTAGGTTCCGAGAATATATCTGGAATCTGAAATGGACAGCATCCAAAGGAACCCTTTGAGTGGGCCATTTTGAATACGAACCATTCTGTCCGGATTATTATTCCATTTCTGTTTCAGCTTTACCAAGATTTTTCGCAAATTCGCGGACATATTCAAGTACATTTTGTTTCAGCTTTCAATAATAACGATAAATTTTAATAACCGAGAGGGATTAACACGGACATTTGAAAGTGTGTTTAATCGAAAAGTAGAAGGAATAGAGTACTTGGTTATTGATGCGGATTCAACTGATGGAAGTAAAGAGCTAATTGCGAAGAATAAAGATAAAATTGATCATTCAATCTCCGAAAAAGACAAAGGGATCTACGATGGAATGAACAAAGGGATTGCTTTCGCAAAAGGAAAGTATGTGATTTTCATAAACTCAGGAGATCTTCTAATTCACGAGAATATTTTAAAACTGATTGAAGAGAACGATCAGGATATTATTTATGGAAATACAAAGATTCAGTATCCGAATGGTTTTGAAAGAGAAGCACTAGCATCTCCCAAAGAGGAATTATGGAAGAGTTTGCCATTTGTGCATCAAAGTGTAATTGTTAAAGGTGAATTACTGAAGAATAATCACTTTGACTTAAACTATAAATACTGTTCGGATTATGAATTGTTTTGCCGATTAGAGTCTAAAAATACTTCTTGGATTCAGCTCAACGAAACAATAGCACAGATTGAAGCTGGAGGACTTTCAGATGAAAAAAGAGATCAGGCAACAACCGAAGTTTTTGAAATCTCATCAAAATATCGGGAGTTAACTGAAGATCAAAAGAATTGGTTCCGAAAAGAAATCAGCAAAGGAAAAAGAGTGCAGAGAATTAAGAAGTTTGTTCCAAATAGTCTACTTAAATTCGCCCTCAGAATAAAGTATCGAAAATGAAAGTACTTTTTATCCAAAATATAGAGGGCATTGCAGGTTCAGAAAAGTACTTTTTACAGTTGATTCCTGAACTTGAAAAGCATGGGGTAGAAGTAGAATTTCTTTCCGTTTATCTCGAAAACCAAAAAGAAGGTTATCAGCAGTTTCAGGCTTTGTTAGATGAAAAGGGAATTCGTTCATTTGCTATACTGACCAAAAAATATCACAGCCCAAAATTGATTTTTAAGCTGAAGTCTTTTTTTAGGGAACATGCTTATCACATTGTTCATAGTCATTTAATTTATGCTGATTTTTGGATGGCTTCATTGCGCAAAATGGGATGGCTGAAAGAGACTAAGCTCATTTCGACACTACATGGGTATCAAGAAAAGATTTATGTTGAGTTTTGTTTGAAACCAGAAGAATTACCCAAAAATCTGTACTATCGAATTGCAAAATTTAGTTACCGTAAATTAGATCATGTATATGCATGTTCGTATGGGTTAAAAACTTTTTATTCCAAGTCTTCAATTCATTTTCCAAATGGGATAGATGTAATTCAACATGGTTTTGTATATCCAGATGTTGAGATAAAAGAAGAGCTTCGAGATCGGAAAATAGTTTCGATTATCGGAAGGGTGATTCCCCGTAAAGGTCAGCTTTTAGTTTTGGAGCAGTTCCAAAAAGTAATTGAAGTATTTCCGAATATTCTATTGAGAATAGTCGGAGATGGGAGTGAATTAACTCACTTAAAAACATTCGTTGCAGAGAAAGGACTAGAGAAAAATGTAGAATTCACCGGTTTTCAATCCGATGTACATTACTATTATCAAAATTCGGATGTAATTTTAGTGCCCTCTTATGCTGAAGGATTACCGCTCGTTATTTTTGAAGCCTATAATCATTCTAAACCCGTTGTCGCTTTCCGAACAATAGGGCCGGAAGAAGCTATAGAAGATGGTAAAACAGGGTATTTGGTACCTCCGTTTGACGCTGCAGTATTTGCTGAAAAAGTCATACAATTGCTGAAGGATCCTGAAGCCATTTTTCAATTTGGAAAAAGAGCCAAAGAACTTCTGGAAGAGCATTTCACAATTCAGAGGATGACGAAAGAAACGCTGGAGTACTATCAGAAGATTTTGCGAAAATAGATGCCCTTTTCCATTTCAACTGGGCCATGTAAATTACCAGAAAAAATGCGAACGGCATAATTGGCATTTTATACCTCACAAGAGCACCAAAATTATAAGAGGTGAAACCAGCAGCAAATCCCAGAATAAAGCAGAATAGGATAGAGAATCCTAAAATAGGGTCGTTCCATGCAAATCGAACGGATTTAACCCCCCGATAGAATAAAAAGTAAATAAATAAGACAAAAAAGATAATACTTTCAAAAGTAGCCAAAGCCATTGTTGGGCTGCTTATTTCCCAAGGATAGGGTCTAAAGAATGTAACATTTAAAGCGGCTGGAATTTTACTCACGACACCCGTTGTAGTATATTCAATCTCTCCTAAATTATAAGCAGATCCCCCAGTAGTAACGTGCCATGTGTGGAATCCGCGGGTTTGTTTTTCTAGATTATCTATTTTGTACTTTTCTGATGAATCGGCTAAAGTATTAACTAAAACACTCAAAGAAATTCCGAAAATAATCAACAGAATAGGTCCGGCAAGTCTCTTAAATATTGGATTGGAAAGTTTATTTTTTAATCTGACGTATAAAGCAAAAAACATAGGTGGAATCAGGGAGATGACAATGTAAGATTTCAAATTAAAACTGACCCACAAAGAGAAAATCAAGAGAAAAGAGTGAATGACAATTTTTTTATCCGGCAGTATCAAAATTTTATAAAAGCTATGAAGTGCAAGTCCGATCATCCCGAAAACCAAACTATCTTTAATAATACCTCCAGACCAAAAAATAACGGTGGGTATAAGAAATGCTGAAATAAAAGCTGTTCGCGTAGTATTTTTAAACCAAGAATTGAAAACCTCAAATATTTTCCACGACCCAATAAAAGAAAACAAACTCGTCCAAAATATCATGAGTAAGTAGTTATTGAAAGATATGATTTGGAAAATTGAAAGTATTCGAACCATAAACCATTCCTCCTCCGTTCGAGCGTATGGGATTTCATACACGATTCCCGGAATTAGTTTAAGTGTTTCCTCAGAGCCCGAAAGAATCGTTTTGAAATAGAGTTGAGGGTTTTCCCAAAAATAGTGCGAGAGCGTTTCAGAACCTCCAAAATAGAGAAAAGTATCTCCGACTTTATACCAATAGAAAAAAGTAGCAGTAAACAATCCGCCACCTGCAAGTTTGATTAAAACTGCCCATGGTAGATACACGTATTTGCTATCCTCTTTTCTTTTGTAGCCTGAATAAAACCAAGCACCTGTAAAACTGATTGCCAGAATGAAAATAAATACGATCCAGTCTAGAAATGAAAGTTCCATACCCTTTATACTCAATTTTTATAGAAAAGTTGGGGGGTTAATTAAGAATTAATAATGAAAAATTAAAAGTGCAAAATGAAAAATTTGTTTTTCGAAATTCTTTGGGAGGATTTCAATCCTCAAAAGGAAATAGGGGTGAAGTTCTGAGCTAAAAACCATGATTAGTTGTCTGAACCAATTGCCTTTCACAGACTAAAAAAAAATGCTAGTCAAAAGTAATTAAGTCAGTTTGTAACCCTGTGACTTCAGTCCAGGGGGGCAAATAATGAAAAGTGAAAAATTAAAAATGAAAAGTGAAAAATGCAAAATGAAAAGTGAAAAATGAAAATTGGGATAAGTTTAATTTCTACACTCTAATTTCTACACTCAAATCACTCATGATGGTAGGGTTCTCCTTTGAGAATGGTGTAGCTTCGGTAGACTTGTTCCAGGAAAATCATGCGGATCATTTGGTGAGAGAAAGTCATTTTGGATAGGGAAAGCTTGGAGTGGGGTAGATTGTAGATTTTTTCGTCAAAACCATAGGGTCCGCCAATAATAAAGCATATCGATCGCGTACCTGTATTCATTTTTTGTTGGAAAAAGTCGGCGAAATCCATCGAAGTGAACTGTTTGCCTTTGTCGTCGAGCAAAATGATTTGATCCTGTGAATCGATCTTTTTTAATAGCTGGTCTGCTTCCTTCGATTTGATTTCTTCCTCAGAAAGTTTATGTGCATTTTTGATATCGGGCAGTTCAATAACCTCCAATTTCACATAATGCTTCAATCGGTTGAGGTATTCTTTTTCACCATCAATTAAGAATGATTTACCTGTTTTTCCAGTATAGATGAGTTTTAGTTTCATTTTTTTGTTCCTTGTTCCTTGTTCCTTGTTCCTTGTTCCTTGTTCCTTGTGACCAGTAACTAGGTTCATAATATCATAAAATCATAATGTCATAATATCCAACTTCTGAATTTCTGTATCTCTGTATCTCTGAATATCTCCACTAACCACTAACCACTAACCACTACTCACCAAACCCCTCCCATTCCTCTTCACTGATTTCCTCAAACGTATTCGGTTTGCATTCGATCATTTCGTTGATTAGGAGCATTTCGGGGTATTGTTTTGCTTCTACTTCATGGATCAGAATATTGCTTCCAATTCTCTGTTTTTCAATGAATTTGGTGTCTGTTTCAATTTTGTAAACCGAATTGCCTATTGAATTTTTTCTGTAAACGGGATAAACCATGTAATTTTGTTTGTCAGTTCAAAGATATGGAAGAAGAATATCACAGAAAAGCAATTGAGTCGATCCAACAGGGGAATTATCAACAAGGTTTGATTTTTATAGGAAAGGCTTTGGAGATTTCACCTTATGATCCTGTTTTTTTAGCTGAAAGGGGGACCTTGTATTTGCATTTGGGAGAGAAGGAAAATTGTTTGAAGGACATGGATTCTGCAGTGAATTTGGAGCCAAAAAACAGTTATCGTTATTCCTGCAGAGCTTATTGCAAATCTTGGTTTAAGGATATTGATGGAGCCATTGCTGATTATGAAGTAGCCATTGAACTGGATCCCGAAGATGCGATTGCCTATAATAATTTAGGATTGCTTCTTGAGCGCAAAGGAGCCATGGAAAAGGCCAAAAGAAATTTTA
>JAWKMJ010000020.1:0-61927 GCA_041392305.1 Crocinitomicaceae bacterium | reverse complement strand
TGTCGATAATTTCTTTGTTTTGGACCAGCAGCTGTTCTTTTTGCTCAGAAATTTCTTCATTTTGACGTTTAATTTTTCCTCGACTGGAATAAACGAGAAAAAGAAAAGCCAATACCAGGACTACTGCAATAATAGAGATCAAGATCAAATACCGTTGCTGATTCATTATTTTGTCTTGCTTTTTGATAAGTTCGGACTGATTATCAACTCTTTCTTTTTGAAGTTTGGCTAGTTGGCTAGTTAAATCTAAAGAGTCCTGTAATTCTTCTGAACGCTGTAGGTTTTCCTGATTAGATTTCTCTAAATCACCAATGATCTGAGACTTAGAGGCCAGTTCTCGATCCGTTTTCATTTTGTCTAAGTAGATTTGAGACATCGAATCCTCAATTTCGGATACTTTATTTTGAAATTGTTCTCTTGAGGTTGTGGCCAATGTTTTCAATTTATCAGAAGCCTTGAACCCTCTGGAAGTAAGTAATTCTTCATTTAATTCAAAACGGCCCCCCGTTCCGTAGGCTAAAAGATTCAACATACTGTATATGAATTCTCTGTTTTCACCAATAATTAAAATTGATTTGTTTCGGGTGGCTTCCAGTATTTTTTTGGAACTAATGTTGAATTCATTAGTAACGAGAACGATATCAAAATTATGTAAATCTTGTAATGTGGCTTGGCGACTCACTTCTATGTCAAAATAACGACCATTGGAGGTTTGAATTCTCTCCTTATGAAGATCTTTTCTCAGTTGAGAATAAAATTTACGAGAATCTCCATTTTGAGTAAGGACAAGAAGTTTGAGCTCTTTATTTTTGGATTCAGGATAATCAACTAATTTGATCAGATTGGCTATAAAAATGGATTCAAATTTGTCTTGATCATACTCAGGGGCGTAAAAAGGGCCACCATAGGATGGTGCCTTTAGGAGGAAAAGAAACAACAGCAATAAAATCGACCCTTTAGCATGCATGATTTATTATTTTGGCACAAATTAGGCTTCAACAACTGCTTCTTCGATATGAATCACTGACTTTATTTGATCCATGATTTTATTATCAACAAGAAAATCATAATTGTTCCCACTAGAATCTGTAACGCTGAGCATATAATTCTTTTTACCCATATCTCGTCCTCTCGAGAATTTTAGGTTTTTGATTTCATCATCAATCATAGGTTTGCCTTTTGAAGTTGCTCCTAAAAGAGCTCCTATAGCTCCAAAAGCCAATGTCCATTTTGGAGGTTTGGAAAACGTAAACCGATCTTCTGTAACGATCATTCTACCGGCAAAAGCCTGTAACTTGCTTTTGTACCACATGATCTGTTTATTGAATAGTTCTTGAGCCATAAATTTTCTTTTGGAATAAAGATATACAAAGTAAATTACATGGTTGTCGTTTCCAATGGGATGTTTGTCGAAAAATCATCTCTTAGATTTGAAATTAATTCTAATTTTGTACCATTAAATCTCAAAATGGGAGCACTTAAATTCAGAATTGTCATAGACACGGAAAAGGAAGAAGATATCTTTAGAGATATTCTGATCAATGAAGACCTTTCTTTCGAAAATTTCTTTCATGCCATCATGAGTGCCTTTGAATTTGAAGGTGATCAATTGGCTTCTTTTTATATGTCGAACAATAGTTGGGACAAAGGAAGGGAAATTGGATTAATGGATATGACCGATGATATGGCGGATGAAGATCAAGAAAAACCTCTGGTCATGGATACAACACTTTTGAAAGACGTTGTGAAAGAGGAAGGTCAAAAGTTGATCTTAGTCTATGATTTTCTTTCAATGTGGTGCTTCTTAATCGAGTTGGTTGAATTTTCTGATCAAGAAATTGAGTCTGCCGAACTTCTTATAGCAGTTGGGGATGCGCCGAAAGAATCAGATAGAAAGGGGGATGTAGATCCGGATGAAATGAGCATGGAGGATTTTGATCCCGGCTTTGATGAATTCGATGATTTCGACGACGATTTCGAAGATTTTGATAATATCGATGATCTGGATATTTAATGTTGAAGCCTTCTAATCTTGATGTGTTAGGTCAACTGGCCTACGACGTGTTCAACGAACTCGAATACGATGATATCGTTGTTCATTCTGATTTGTGTAATCCAGATATTCTTCCAAAAGAGACCTTGTTTCGCAATGAATATATGCTATTCGAAGTTGAGGAGGAAGCATTGAAGCATTTGGAGGGACGAATTTTAGATGTAGGATCAGGATTTGGATCAATTTCACAAATTGCAATTTCAAAGGGATATAAAGTCTTGGGTGTCGATACTTCCCAAGGTGCGGTCGATTATCAAATTGAAATAGGCTTAGATGCTAAGTGCATCGATTTTTTTGAATTTCAAGGCGATCAATTTGATACAGTTTTAATGATGATGAATGGCATTGGAATTGTGGGCACTATGAGAAGAATGCCTGATTTTTTTGAGAAGTTAATGGAAGTTCTATCTCCCAACGGAAAAGCACTAATTGATTCTTCAGATATAGCCTATCTCTACGAAAATGAAGATGGATCGATGTATGTCAATCTGGATCAAGACTACTATGGTGAAATGAAATACCAAATGCAGTACAAAGATAATTTTGGAGAATGGTTTGATTGGTTGTATATCGATTTCGAAACTTTGAGTAAATTAGCTGACGAAAACGGTTTTACAGCCACGAAATTATTTGAAGACAATAACTACCACTATTTAGCGGAATTAAAAAGAAAATAATATGTTGAAGTTCTTATTTTACCTCCTGATCCTGATTACTTTCCCGATTACATTCATTTCTTGTCAATCTGAAGAGAAGAAAGAAGAAAATGCAGGTGAGAAGAAAAAGTATAAAGATGTAGAAGTTAAAGACGGGAAGTCGCTTTTATGGAAAATAGAAGGGAATGGATTGGAAAAACCATCTTATTTATTTGGTACCATGCACTTGATCGAAGAAGAATATTGGGTATTTCCGGAAAGTTTAGAAGAAAGAGTAAAAGACTGTGATCGACTTGTGATGGAAGTAGAAGATATTTCTAACGCAGCTGGAGCCTTAGACTTGATGAAAGCAAAAGAAGGGGAGACTTTGAAAGATATGTTTACTCCTGAACAATATGATAGTCTAATGAATATTGGGGCAGAAGCCATGGGAATGGGAAAAGAAGCTTTCGAGAAGGTATTCGGAGGGATGAAACCATTCGGAATTATTTCTGCCATGTCGAAGGCGAGTTTCAAAGGGGCAACCAAGTCGTATGAAATGACTTTGATCAGCTTAGCAAATTTGAATAAAATCGAAAAAGGAGGTTTGGAGACCATCGAACAACAGCTCGGCTTCTTTGATCAGATTCCGGCAGAGAAAATGAAAACCATCATTCTAGAAACTATGAAAACAGTTGGAGAGGATAATGGAGAGATGGAGGAAATGATGAAAATATATAAAGAACAAGATTTGGATAAGTTAGGGAAGTTCATGATTGAACAAAGTCCCGAAATGATGGAGAATGAAGAGGTGTTGTTGAAAGGGCGTAACAAAGCTTGGATTCCAAAAATTGAAGAGTTTGCAAAATCTGGACAAAACTTCATAGCAGTAGGTGCTGCTCATTTAGTGGGAGATGAAGGAGTAATTAATTTACTAAGAGAAAAAGGATATACACTTACACCGATCCGAACAGACAAGTAAATGGAAAGAATTTCAAGAAAGCCCACTCTTGCTCAAATCTCTCACTCTTACTCTTGCTCTTGCTCAAAACTCTTGCAGTTATTGCTTTTGCTCACAACTCTTGCTCTCAACTCCTGTCAAACCTATTCCGAAGAGCAGAAAGAAGCATTCAGTGAAGAAGTAGAAGATTATGTGCATAAACATCATCTCAAAACAGAGAAGACGGAAACAGGTCTGCATTACCACATTGAAGTAGAAGGCGAAGGGAGAACGATCAAACCCACCGACAGATTTATTCTCAGCTACACTGGCATGCTAAAAGACAGCACAATATTTTGTCAGGATACCGATACCTTCAAACTCCATGAAGAAGCAGCGAATAAAAGAGTCATTCTAGGCTGGAGAGAAGGATTGTCATTCTTCAAAAAAGGAAGTAAAGGATTTTTGGTGATCCCGCCGCATTTAGGCTATCTCAACAAAGAAATTAATGTAAAATGTGACGAAACAGAGGCAACAGTAATCCCGGAAAATTCAATTCTGATATATGAAGTAGAAGTATTGGATGTATGGTGAAAATGCTCTATGGATAAATAAAAAATCCCGGAGCGGACTCCAGGATTCTTTTTCTGTATTATTTGGGTTCTAAGCGATGCCCTGAGCGGTAGCCGAAGGGTTCTAAGTTCCAAGCATTCTACATTCTACACTCGAAAAATTATCTCCCTATCGGTCGATGAGCTCGCTATCGCTCGGTTCTACATTCGAAAGGTTCTACACTCAATTCACAATTACTCTTTTGCTTGCTTTTGTTTTTCCTGTGGTTATGTTTAGGATATAGACTCCGCTTCCAAATTGTGTGAGGTCGATTTCTTTTTGAATTCTTCCTTCGATTTTCCCTAGGTCTTCCTTGTATACTTGTTTTCCTTGTAGATCTACCACTTCGATATTGGTTTTCTCTTTTTTCTCTAGAAGAAAGCTAAGGGTAAATTTGCCATTTGAGGGATTGGGAAAGATTTTGAAGTCCAATTCTGGGTCTGAAATTGAATTACTGGTCTCAGCATCTTTCTTGTCGATTCCTTCTTTTACGATGACGATAGTGAAATCTTCGTGGCTTCCTCCTTCAGAATCAATATTGACCATTACTGTGTTTCCATCTTTGGACTGCCATTCACATTTTTTTCCATTTTGAACGACCACTACTTTTTCTCCTTTACCTTCTTCGTTCCATTCGATATCGTGCTCAAGTTCCTTTATGATCACCTTTACATCTCCAATTTCTTTATGAAGATCCTTTAATTCTCTGTGGATGATGTCCATTAGAGAATCTTTGTTAAGTAAGCCGTTGATGTCAAAATCGATATCCAGATCTTTAAGTTCTCCATGTACTTTTTCCATGATTTCTTTGTGCAGACCTTCCATTTCTTCGTCCATTTCAATTCGAATCATTTTGTGGTGACCATCTCCAGAGTGAATCATTTTCATGTGTCCTTCCTTCAATTCTTTTAATTCTTCATCTGTCAATTGGATTTCTTTTCCGTTGACCACCTTCTTTGCGTCGATTTCTCCTTTTTCATTGATTTTTACGATCATTTGAACGTCTTCTAGATCCTCGTCTTTCTTGTGATCGTCTTTTTCAATTCGGATCATCATATTGTTTCCATGGTTTGATTTTTCGTGATTTTGATGATGAGATTTTAGCTCTTCTAATTCTTCTTTGGTCAATTCTACTTCCTTGCCATTCACTATTTTCTTGGCTTCGATCTCTCCATTCTCGTTGACTTTCACAATCATTTCTACATTTTCTTTATGAAGGCCTTCTTTAGAATCATTTTCATCGTGATCGACCTTGATTTCTGTTCGGATCACCATGTTTTTGTGCTTTCCGTCTGATTCCATTTCATCAGCAAAGAACATGTTTTCCATTGTTCCGTCTCCAGGGAGTTTGATGATGTCCAAATTTGTCGATTCAATATTTTTGTCTTTGAGAAACGATTCTACAGAATATTCAGAGTCCATTGGTATAAGTGTATCTGCTTCTATCATTTTCCCATCTTTCATATGGATAACCTGATACTGCTTGTATTTCCCTTTTTGAGGGTTTTCTCCATCTTTTGATTGAAATGGAGCTGCTGCGATGAGGATTCCGGCACCTGTTAAAACCGTAAGTCCTGCCATGGCTAGTTTTGTCTTGTTCATGTTTATTGTTTTAAGATGAATACAAAATTGTTTTCGGCTAAATTACATGCAGAATTCCCTAAAAAGAGTTAAAGCATCCCCAAAGAAGGTTAAAGTTAGGTTAAAGTTTATTAGATTGGCTGAATCCCTGATTATCTTTGGGTTGTCACATGCGAAATTCATTTTTATACATATTGATTTCTACGATGGTGGTCGCACTGATCGGAATTATCTTGATTCAAGGAATTTGGATTAATGATGCTTATGATCAAAAAAAGGCAGAGTTGAAATTGCATGCCAATGAGGCTTTGAATCAGTTGGTAGACAAGATTTCAGAAGATGAGGCTGAAAGTTATTTGAATTTGAAATTTGGCGGTGTGGATTCCATTCTAAATGAAGTCATTGTTTTAGAAGGAAGTAATGGCAAGGAAATATCAGAAAATGTGGTTGTTATTCAAGGGAATCACAGGGATAGTATCAAAAATCAAATCAAAATTGAGGTTAGAACGGATGACCACAAAAATGTAAAGGAAAAAGGTGCTGATGTTGAATTCAAACAAAAGACGAAAGGGCATAATACCTTAATCCATCAAATCCATGAAAACTTAATTGTGAAAATGGAAGAAATCCATGAGGATCTTGAAAAGGATCTACATTGGGTTGGAGGGATAGGTGATAAAATGGATAAAATTGAGTCCATTGTACAGCACTTCACTTACGAGAAATTATTTGCAGGAGACTTAAAAGATCGTTTGCCAAAAGAAGCGTTAGAGAAGAAGATTGAAGAAGTACTAGCGGATCAAGGACTAGGGAAGTCCTATCAATATGTAGTTCAAGACCGGAAGAAAGGGGAGTTCGTAGAAGATTACCAGTCTGATTCATACAATGATAAAAAGGAAGCCTATGAAAAGGCTCTATTTCCAAAGGATAAAGCAAATTCAGGAGATTTTATCTTGCTTTTACAATTAGAAAATGAAGACGGAATCATTTGGTCTCATATTCATCCCATGATTTGGATGTCTGTGATTTTTACTTTGCTTATTATCATCGCATTTTCATTTGCCTTGTACTTTATTTTTAAGCAGAAGAAGGTCAGTCGTATTAAAAATGACTTCATCAACAACATGACCCATGAGCTGAAAACACCCCTAGCTTCCATTTCATTAGCAAGCGCATCGATTAAACATCCAGAAGTCATATCCAATCCCAAACAAATCAATGAATTTGTAGACGTGATTGAAAAGGAAAGAATCCGCATGAATTCACATATAGAAAGAGTCTTGGAGATGGCCTCAATGGAGAATAATCAATTTAAATTAAAACTTGAAAAAGAAAACCTTAAAAAGTTGATTAATAGATCAATAGGTAATGTAAAATTAAGTCTTGAAAATCAAGAAGGAAAGATAGATTGGGATTGTGAATTGGATCAAGTCTTGATAAAAGCAGATGCCTTTCATTTAGTAAATGCGCTGACAAATGTTTTGGACAATTCTATTAAATATTCGGATAAAAATCCTGAGATAAATCTGGAATTAAAAGAGGTCGGAATGAATTACGAGCTAACTATTCAGGATAATGGAATTGGAATGTCGAAGAAGTCTGTAAAACTCGCATTTGATAAGTTTTATCGAGAAGAAACAGGGAATATTCACAATCGAAAAGGTTTTGGATTGGGCTTGTCCTATGTGAAAAGTATTGTGGAAGGTCATCATGGGGAAGTAAGTCTGGAAAGTACTGTCAACAAAGGGACAACTGTTAAAATCACTTTACCTAAATATGGCGGATAAAAAGAAAATATTGTTGGTGGAAGATGAAGAGAATTTTGGTTCCTTGCTTCAGAATTACTTGAAATTGTCAAAGTATGAGGTAGACTGGGCAAAAGACGGGAATTTGGGCTATTCAGCATTTATGAAGGGGCAATATGATCTTTGTATTTTCGATGTGATGATGCCGAATTTAGATGGTTTTTCATTAGCAGAAAAGCTCAGAAAGAAAGGGCATACAACACCCATCATCTATTTGACCGCCAAGAATATGAAAGAAGATATTCTAAAAGGCTACAAACTTGGGGCAGTGGATTACCTTAGCAAACCCTTTGATATTGAGGTTTTACTTGCCAAACTGGAAGCTATATTTAGACTCGAATCCAATGGAGATCATGAACCTGCAACTAGTGTTTTTGAGATCGGGACATATCAATATCATTGGAAGACGAGAGTGTTGGAAAGAGAAGGGAATTCAAAAAAACTATCCCCAAAAGAAGGCAATTTACTGCAATTACTTTGTCAGCATCTCAACGACGTCATGCCTCGTGAAAAGGCACTTACAGAGATTTGGGGAGAAGATAATTATTTCACCACGAGATCGATGGATGTGTACATTACCAAGCTTAGAAAATACTTAAGTGAAGATGAACAAGTAATGATTGAGAATGTGCATTCTTCGGGGTATGCGTTGAGGGTGAAGGGTGAAGGGTGAAGGGTGAGGAGTTTAGGGTGAAGGGTGAAGGGTGTCATGTCCTGAAAAAAGGAGACACCAATTAATACTTATAACTATGCTGCACTCAAGTAGACCTCTTGAGGAGTTTTCAGATTAATACTCCAATGTGGTCTTTTTTGGTTATATACTCTTATGGCTTGACTTACAGCTTTCTTTGCTTGATTTAGGTTTTTAAAGTTAGCATTTAAATTAAATTCTGATTTCAATATTCCATTCATTCTTTCTGCAATGGCATTTTCATAACAGTTTCCATTGTCGGTCATACTAATTTTCACTCCTTTACTTTTTTAGTTTATCTGTGTAAGCATATGAGCAATACTGACTTCCTCGATCAGAATGATGGATCTCAGAGTCGCTAATTGTAAAGCGTTATTTAATGCTTTCAGAGTTCCAGTAAGTTCTAATGTATTGTTCACATTAAAACCAACGATTTTACGACTGTAAACATCTGTTATTAAAGAAAGAAAACAAAACTATCTCCCATTCTTAGGTAAGTAATATCGCTTACCCATAACTGATTCACTTTTGTTATTTCTTTTCCTTTATCAAGTTAGAGTGCTTTTGAAAGGATGATTACTATTAGTTGTCACAGCATACTTTCTTCTTTTTCACAAGTAAATCATGATCTTTCAACAGTCTAAACAATCGATCTCTCAAAATGTACTGTCCTGATTTTAACAGAACTCTCCTTAGAAGTTCATAAATTTTACGTCACCAATATTGGGCATTATTTGTTTGATTTCAATAACCTTAACCAATACCTTTTGATCCACTTCTTTTCTTTTTTCTGTTTCGAACTTTCTTATAAAAGAAGACCTATTATACTTTAAAAGCTTACAACTTCTGCTTACAGCATAGCCTTTTACTTTGTTTTTCGCGATTGTCTTTCTTCTACTTTTTTTAATCTTCTCTCTAAATCAACTCCAAAATCTTCTGCGATTACTTCTGCCATACTTTCCTTAGTAACGGCTACTAAAGTTTGATGTGCTAGAGCTTTTTTAAGTCTTTCAACTTCTTTTTCAAGCTCTTTTATTCTGTTCTTTTCGTTTGGCTTTTCCACTCTTACTATTCTATTTTGGGAACTCTGGGATCCATACTTATTAATCCAGTTGCAAATCGTACTTCCTCCTTTGATACCATATTTTAAACTCAGTTCTTTCCTGGTAAGATAGCTCTCTTCATACTCTTTTACAACTTGAAGCTTAAAACTTTCACTATACCTTAAGATTACTTTTTTATTCATAAACACTCTTTTTAAAGTGTCTACTTTTTTTCAGGACGATACAGGGTGGAGAGTGACGGTGGGGAAGATTTTTGGCGGATGGTTCAGGTTGTTTTTTCTAATTTTTCAGATTTTCTTTAGTGTTAAGAATTATTGTTGAAAGTATTCTTATAATTGAGTTTACTTTATTTTCTAATCCTTTGGTTTCAAGTTTTAATTCTGATTTTTTGAAGATTTCAAGCCAGTATTTTGTTTCATTTGCTTCTTTCAATGCGATTGAAAGTTTGTGAATAAAGTCCATTTTACTTTGGGCAAATTCTGCTTCATGAATATTTGCACCAATTGAAGTGCCAGATCGGATCAATTGTTTTGTTAGAATGTATTCATTCATATTTCTTTGAATCTCACGACAAAAGTTAACCGTATCAATAGCAAATTCAATCGATATATCCTTAATTTGATTTCTAGCCATAGACTAAGTTCAAAATAAAAAATAAAACAACACTCAAGATAAACGCTTATAAATGCTAAATCAAAGACAAACAAAAATTTCATCACAAAACCCCACCATTTATACTCTTACTCATTCACTTTTCACCTTTCCCCATAACCCTGTATCGTCCTGAAAAAAGTAGACTTTAAAAAGAGTGTTTATGAATAAAAGTAATCTTAAGGTATATGAAAGTTTTAAGCTAAGTTGCAAAAGAGTATGAAGAGAGCTATCTACCAGGAAAGAATTGAGTTTAAAATATGTATCAAAGGAGGAAGTAGATTTGCAACTGATTAATAAGGATCCCAGAGTTCCCAAAATAATAGTAAGAGTGAAAGCCAAACGAAAAGAACAGAATAAAAGAGCTTGAAAAAGAGTTGAAAGACTTAAAGCTCTAGCATCAAACTTTAGTAGCCGTTACTAAGGAAAGTATGGCAGAAGTAATCGCAGAAGATTTTGGAGTTGATGAGATTAAAAAAAGAAGAAAGACAATCGCGAAAACAAAGTAAAGCTATGCTGTAAGCAGAAGTTGTAAGCTTTTAAAGTATAATAGGCTTTTTTATAAAGAAAGTTCGGAACAGAAAAAGAAAGAAGTGGATAAAAGGTATTGGTTAAGGTTATTGAAATCAAAATAATGCCCAATATTGGTGGACGTAAAATTTATGAACTTCTAAGGAGAGTTCTGTTAAAATCAGGACATACATTTTAGGGGATCGATTGTTTAGACTGTTGAAAGATCATGATTTACTTGTGAAAAGAAAGAGAAAGTATGCTGTGACAACTAATAGTAATCATCCTTTCAAAAAGCACTCTAACGATAAAAGAAATAACAAGTGAATCAGTTATGGGTAAGCGATATTATACCCTGGGAGATAGTTTTTGTTTTCTTTCTTTAATAACAGATACAGTCGAAAATCGTTAGTTTAATGAACATGCAGTGAACTCTGGATTGGTAAATAACTTTACAATTAGCGACTCTGAGATCCATCATTCAAATCAGAAGTCAATTGCTCATATCTTACACAGATAAACTAAAAGTAAAGGAAAATTAGTATGACCGACGAAACTGTTATGAACCATTGCAGAAAGAATGAATGAATATTGAAATCGAATTTAATTTTAATACTAACTTTAAAAACCTAAATCAAACAAAGAAAGCTGTAAGTCAAACCATAAGAGTATATAACCAAAAAAGACCACATTGGAGTATTAATCTGAAAACTCCTCAAGAGGTCTACTTGAGTGCAGCATAGTTATAAGTATTAATTTGTGTCTCCTTTTTTCAGGACATGACACCCTTCACCCATAACCCATCACCCTTCACTCTAAATTCGTAAATTCGTCTCATGGATTTCAAACTCACATCAGAATACCGACCAACAGGCGACCAACCCGAAGCCATCAAGCAATTAGTTGAAGGTGTAAGTCGGGGAGATAAAGATCAGGTTTTACTCGGGGTGACTGGTTCTGGGAAGACATTTACCGTAGCCAATGTGATATCAGAGTTGAACCGTCCGACATTGGTTTTGTCTCATAATAAAACGCTTGCTGCTCAGCTGTACGGAGAGTTTAAGCAGTTTTTTCCTGAGAATAAGGTAGAGTATTTTGTATCCTACTACGATTACTATCAACCAGAAGCCTATATTCCAGTTACCAATACTTTTATTGAAAAAGATCTTTCCATTAATGATGAGATTGAAAAACTGAGACTTTCAGCTACTTCTGCTTTGTTGAGTGGAAGGCGAGATGTGATTGTGGTTTCATCAGTTTCGTGTATTTATGGAATTGGAAATCCAAATGAGTTTAATAAGTCGATTATTCATGTTCAAGTAGGTGATCACATATCCAGAAACAAATTTTTACTTCGATTGGTGGAGAATTTATACTCCAGAAGCGATTTAGACTTCCGTAGAGGGACTTTCAGGGTTAAAGGAGATACTATTGATATTTATCTCGCTTATGCCGATTACGGGCTGCGTATTGTATTTTGGGGAGATGAAGTAGAGGAAATCTACACGATTGATCCAGAAAGCAACCAGAAATTAGATGAGTACCAAGAGATCAATATTTATCCAGCCAATATTTTTATTAGTTCGCCCGAAAACACTAGAAATGCGATTCATCAAATTCAGGATGATTTGGTAGCGACTTTAGGGAAATATAGAGAAGAAGGAAAAAGGGAAGAGGCGGACAGACTTGAAGAAAGAACCAATTACGATCTGGAAATGATGCGAGAATTGGGCTATTGTTCGGGAATTGAGAACTACTCGCGTTATTTTGATGGGAGAGCTCCGGGAACACGACCTTTCTGTTTGATCGACTATTTTCCCAAGGATTTTTTAATGGTGATTGATGAGTCACACGTGACAGTTCCGCAGATTCGAGCCATGTATGGAGGGGATCGATCCAGGAAGGTGAATTTGGTGGATTATGGATTTCGTTTACCTGCCGCAATGGATAACCGGCCACTGAAATTTGAAGAGTTTGAGTCGCTTTTGGGTCAGACCATCTACATCTCCGCAACTCCCGCAGAATACGAATTAGAGAAATCTGAAGGGGTAGTGGTGGAACAAGTGATTCGACCAACAGGATTATTGGATCCAATCATTGAGGTACGTCCAAGTTTGAATCAGATTGATGATTTGATAGAAGAAATTCAGATTCGAAGAGAGAAGGAAGAGCGAGTTTTGGTGACTACGCTAACCAAGAGAATGGCTGAAGAATTACAGAAATACTTGGATAAACTAGAGATTCCTTGTCGTTATATTCACTCAGATATTGATACGATCGAACGTGTGGAAATACTACGTGGTCTACGTTTGGGTGAATTTGATGTATTGATTGGAGTCAACTTATTAAGAGAAGGATTAGACTTACCGGAAGTGTCCTTAGTCGCTATTATCGATGCAGATAAAGAAGGATTTTTAAGATCGGAGCGTTCCTTAGTTCAAACTGCAGGAAGAGCGGCAAGAAATGTGAACGGAAAAGTAATCATGTATGCCGATAAGATCACTGATTCGATGCGCAAAACCATAGATGAAACCGAGCGAAGAAGAATCAAACAAGAAAACTACAATACCGAACATGGAATGACGCCTCAGCCACTGAAAAAGTCTGTAGAAGCCATTCTGGAACAAACCAAAGTGGCAGACGGAGACGGGATGGCAAAACCTTATATTCCGGATGAGAATCAGTCGGTAGCGGCTGACCCAGTAGTCCAATACATGAACAAAGAACAACTCATGAAAGCCATTGAGCGAACCAAAAAAGAAATGGAGAAATCAGCCAAAGCACTAGATTTTGTGGAAGCAGCTAAGTTTCGGGATGAGATGTTTGCTTTACAGGAGGTTTTGAAGGGAAAAGGCTAAGGGAATGTAGAGTGTAGAGTTTAGAGTGTAGAGTGTAGAATGTAGAATTTAGAATGGATTATTTTAGTAATTAAAACAAATTACTTGGAACTGCCTACTTGGAACTACCTACATGGAACTTTCATACCGAATACTTTCGATCCACAGGCTTGTTTTTTCTTTCATAAACCAACCAAGCATTTTCGGGTATGAAAATACCTGGAGATTTTGGGTGGGTGAGTACTTTCATTTGACCCGGTGAAAAGAGCTCGGAGTAATTCAAATCAAATGTTTTGAGTTCAATGATCTCTTGTTTGTGTTTTAGTTTAATAATTTGCTGTGGGATATTGTTAACTCGGATATTCAGATTAAAACCTTTTTCTAAAACCTCAATCAATTCATAGTTTCCAGAACCAAGAACCAATTCGTATTGGAGCCTTTTTTTTCTTCTGGATCTATTTTGAAGAAAAATCAGGAAAACAGCTAAAACCAAATACCCGGCAATGCAATAACCAACAATATCAGAAGCCGATTTCATCTCTGGAATATTCCTGAACACAAAAAAAACAATTGTTGGCCCGACTAAAACCATAGAAAGCACAAAAATCAACCAGGGACTCCGGAATCCTGAATTTGTGCGCCTTTTAATCATTGTGCGCATGGAATCGGTTATTTTTCTTTTGTGGAAGTTCATCTTAATTCTTATTATTTCATTGGAATGAAGTATCTATCTTTCATAATGTTTAAATACCATGATTGAAATAAATATGTATTCAGAATTACTTTAGAAAAATACTAAATATTATTATAATACGTTGGTAGACAAAACTTAACTTTTGCGATATGTCAGCCAAATTCAGATTACCTTTTTTAATACTCGGGATTTTATTGTTAAATGTAGCTATTTATTTCAGAGCAACTTACGAAGTAAGCGATTCAAATTTATTTTATGCAGAGTGTGCCAGAAATGCAGGGAGGACTTCTGCTGCAATCAATTTAGTATTACTTTTTCTATGTGGATATTATGGTTTAAAGAAGATATTTTTAAAACCTACACTATTGTATTGGTTTCGTATTCTTTTTACATTGTTTGCCGTCAACCACTTGATACATTTTTATTTTGTTTTTCACAATTTTAAAGATAATCCTTCTCACTTAGGAGTCTCGCATCATATACATGGTTTTCTAACATTTGTTTTTATTCTAATTATACCTATTCTCTTATGGAGTATAAAGAAAATTAATGGCGTTATTTATGCAGTAATAATCACTCATTTAATTAATGTAACTTATTTTATTAGCATTACATTTTATGGTAGATACAAACCTGAAGACCCTGCTTATTTACATAGAATCGGAATTTTAATCATGATAGTCATGGTTATTTTTGTAGGGTTCCGTATAGTGGAAGAGCTTCTAAGTAGAGAATCATAGTTCTTACAATTTGATTAGTCTTAAATCCTCTTTTTGAATGAGAAGTTCGTTAGAGCTGATTGTATGGTATATGATTTCACCTAAATTATTTACTATCCAGAATTCATTTCCAAATGTTCTGTAAAAAGTATCTTGGTTGTTTGAGTCGGTCCATTCGTAAATGAACTGTACTGTAATCTTATCATTTGAAAAGAGAAGAAGTTTTTTTTCAATGGTATAATTTAATTCTTTATTCCATTTTAGAATTAGAGCTGCTTCCAAATCTTTTCTATTGGTTATTTCAATGCCTCGGTACCGCATATAAAAACCATCACTTGAATACCCGGAAATAATTGATTTTATATCGTTTTTGTTCCATAAATCCTGTGCTGATTTCACTGATTCTCGACTAGATTCTGAATCGAAAGGGGGAAGAATTAAACTCATAAACGATTTTATTTTACGATTAATTTATTTTCTACAAAATAGGGGTTTAAATATTCATTTTTTTCTAAATGAGAAGAAATAAGCTTTTCAAGCCTTTCAACCATGTTTTCATAATCTTTAATTGTTTGTTTCGCTAATGGTTTGGTTGAATTCACTTTATTTTCTTCATCAAGCATGATTTTCAAAAATTCTTTCTGCATTCTAAAGTGTTTAGTATACAAATGGCCCCAAACGTTTGTGTCATTAAATTCATATTTTTCAATATGTTTGAATTCTTCAAAATGACCTCTTGAGGCTATCTCACCGAATCTGCGAGCCAATGTTATGGCTTTTGGATGATTGTGTGAAAGGTAAGATATTTGACTTTGATCTTCCATCATCTCATGAAGTTCTTGAATTCGATTTATATATCCTTGAAATACATTTTTTCCGAAATCTTGTTGTTTAAATGCTTTTATAATAGCAGTTTTTGCATGGAAAGAGATTGCAGCACCACCAAGTAATCCAGGGGACCTTAGCGGATCAACGAAAAAAGCCGCATCTCCAATAGCTAACCATCCATCCCCAGCTATATTTTTACTGTGTTTTCTAAAACTGATCCGTTTTGCATAAGGAGTGTGATTGGGATAATGATCTGCTAAAATTCTGGCTCCCTCCATCATTTTACCAAAAGAGGGGATTTTCTTTAGGTACTTACTAAATACTTCATTCGGACTTTTTTTCAATATACTATCGTCTCTATCATTTCTTAGAGAGATTCCAATACTCCAGATTTGTTCGTATTTGCAATTGAATGTTTTGGCGAGAACATCTCTATCATACATTTTGTTTTTGCCGTCGGCCAAATAAGAAAGCATTTTATTTAAATTTTGTGTATTAGATTTTTGCCAAGAAGTAATTGGGATATACCATATCCAGCCTTCTTTAAAACAAAGATGTTGTGTGTATTCATCCCTAGAAAAGGCAGCTCGAAATTTCCAGTCATCATAATTTTTTAACCAATTTACATCCTTAAAATAAGCCCAAACGGAGGAAGTTTGAAATGGCACATCTGAAGGAATATAGCCTCCTCCTATAGAATCTTGATTGCTTAAAATACTTGCTGGACCAGAAGCATCAACTACAATTTTACATTTCATTTCTTCTCTTTTACCCTCTAAGTAATAAATAAGATTATTTCCATTTGAACTAAAATTAGATTCGTCAGGAGCTACAAAGGCACCTTTTATAATCTTAATATTATTTTTTATACAATTGGCTTCTAGTAAACTATCGAAAACACGCCTCTCTATTTGAAATGTTTCATCGAAAGTTTCTATAATATATTCAGGTGCTGAAGTCAATTCCTCATTTTCTTCATCACAAAACCAGTATCCTAAACCTTTTTTAGTAAAAAATAAGGACTGAAATGCTTCATGAGAAATTCCGTTGTCTCTTATAGCTTTACAAAATCCTGAAAGAGTACTTTCTCCAATTTTGTGCTGAAACTCCTTATTTGCCTCAAGGATTATTATTTGCAATGAAGGTAATTCTTTTTTAATCCACAAGGCTAAGTTCATTCCATGAGGTCCAGCTCCAATAATTGCAAGATCACATTGATTTGTTTTGAATTCCATAATAAGATAGATTAGTTTAAACTATTGTTCGAAAACGAAAAATATTTTCAGATAGTATCTCAATCTAATACATTAAGGTATTGAATTTAAAAGGCTTAAACTTTTGGCTTAAATATTTTCCGAAATAAAAACCAAAGAATACATCATAGGTAGTATTCCTTCCAAGCCTTGAATTTGAAATTTTCCTTCTTCAATTTTAACAGTATTTCTGAAGCAATTGTATGGGGAGTAGTCGTATTCCTTGAACTCTTTAAGCGATAATCCGGATTTGATTAAGGCGCTAATCACTTCACTTAAACCATGATTCCAGCTTATCGATTGTTCTTTGATATCGGCATTCCTGTCGGTGTAAGTGCCTTCAGTTTCCTCTATAATTTCACCTTTGTTCAAGTAACTGTATTCGATTTTTTGAAAATCATCACTCATCATCCAAACAACAGGATGAAATTCAATCATGACAAATTTACCACCAGGTTTGAGAAAATGATGTACGACTTCAGCCCATTTTTGAATGTTTGGAAGCCAACCTATGGTTCCATAAGAAGTAAAAACGATGTCGAATTTTTCATCCAGAACATTCGGTAATTCATAAATATCAGACTGAATGAATTGTGCATTTGTCCCAATTTTCTGATTGAGTTCATTGGCTTTTTCCAGTGCTTTTGCAGAAAAGTCAACACCTGTAGCTTGAGCTCCGTGTCGGGCCAGAGAAATCGTGTCTTGACCAAAATGACATTGCAAGTGGAGTACTTTTTTACCTTTTAGATCTCCTAATAATTCTAGATCAATGGGATTGAGAGAATCTTTTCCTGCAAGAAAGCCTTTTACATCGTAAAATTCAGAATCAAAGTGAATGGCTGTTTTTTGATCCCAGAGTTTTCGGTTGATATCGATATAGTTATCGGCCACTATAAAAATGTTTAGATCGAAGCCACAAATTCCATAAATACTTCTTTATGCTTTTCTAAATCCATGTTGCCTGAAAGTGCCACACGAACAATGTAATCTTTATCTCCCTCTTTGGTTGTTCCCTGAGTAGAAGTAGCAGGGATGGTCCAATAACAACCTTTCAGCTGACCATAACTTACGCAGTACTTGCTTTCATTTGGGATTTCCCCAATCATCATATTGATTAGCTTATTGTTTAAGGCTCTTTTGTAGCTTTCTTTTTCAGTTTCTGAGTCACCTTTTGTAGGTAAATCCAGAGAGAATACAGAAGGCGTAAAACCTAATCGAGCTAATTCTTCTGAAACAAAGTTGATTTTGGCCTCAGGAAGATTCTTCTGAATAAAGTTGACAAAATCTCTGGTGTTCACATAGGCATCCTCAATTCTTTGCAACATGGAAGGCATCTGTTTAGCCAATAATTCCAATTGAAGTGCTGTGGCTTCGTTATCGCATAAAATCAAATGCTTTTCAATTTTGGCCATTAGTCCATCGGCTTTTGCATTTGCTACACAATACCCAGCAGTACATAAGCCTCCACTAGGGAATTTAGATCCACTGACATAAGAAATAGTTCTTACTGAAGAAAGCGAATCCTTATCTCCTAAAAAGCGAACGTTCGGACAAAATGTTTGATCTAGAATAAAAACTGGATCAACTGCAGCAGTACCAGATTCAGTTTGTCTTTCTTTGCTTAAAACGTCTTTTAATTTTTGAAGATCTGGAACTTCCACTCTAGGGTTGGTTGGAATTTCAGCAATAATCAAAGGAATCGCATCTTCTTTAGCTATTTGATCCAAAACCTGATCAATACTCTGAACCATATCATTTCCTCCATCAACAGGAAGATCTACAACCTCTACATTTGGCAAACAAGCTGCCACTCTTCTGGCTTGGTCGTTCGTTCCTCCATAGCAGTTTGGTGGTACCACAATTCTGATTCCTTTACCAGACTGATTTTCTAATGCATCGTCAATCAATCCCATCACAATGGCATACTGAATAGATAGGCCACTTGAACCAATTAAGGCCTTGCTATTTGAATTCGTAATCTGCTTAATCGAAGCTCTTACGCTTGTACGATCTGCTTCTAAATTTCCTCGGTCATCTTCTATCTGCTTTCCAGTTAGCAATTGTAAAGCTTTGAAGCAATTGGCGGGCGTCATTGCAATCGTTTTTCTTCTTCTTACATGTTGGATCTCCGAAATGTATTTTTCATTTTCTGAGCCATTCACAACAATGATGCTCCCCAACTGCGTATGCGTAGTCAAATAGAAATCGATGCTTGATTGAAGCTCAATTTCTAAGAAATCCTCTTCAGGAGCAATGAAAACCGTACTTCCATCAAATGCAGGAACAGAAGCCGCATTGTCAACCTGTAAAAGCTCAAAGTTATAACCGTAAACAGTTTGAATTGTTGCAACATCGAAGTAAGAAGGAAGCTCTCCCGTAAAAGCAATCTGAGTGTTTTTTCCTTCGAATAGATTCTTTCTTAAAATCGCTAGGATAGGAGTGGTTTTGGAAGAAAAACTGATTACACTATCTGCCTTTAATTCCAACATTTGGGCAATTTCCCATTCCAAAACACATGAAAGAGGGTGCCCCAATCGGATGTAATCAAATGCAGTTGGAAGCTGTTCAAGAGAAGAAGCGCTGAAATTATTTTCTTGGTACAATTTTTCAAACTCCTCTAGAAATTCCGTTTTTGCTAGGCTTTCGTTGTAAATATCTAATCTGTGTGTAGTTAGCTTGAGCCAATCGCTTGGAATATTGTTTGAGATTTCCTTAATGTAATTCAGTGCTTTGTTCTCCTTCATTTTCGAATCCTTTGTTTGAGTGACAAAGGTATATGAAATCAGGGTTTTTTGAAGGGGTTTTAGACGAATTTTTGTCAATAATCTCTTTCCGATACTAAGTTGCCACTATGATATTCCTCTTCTCGGATTAATTCACCTTGTTCGTTGTAATATTTCCAAATGCCTGCTTTTAATTGTTCGTGACTCAAGCCGACAGGTGAGGGGCGATCCTCTTTTTGGTAGATTGAACTTAAAGTACAAGAAAATAGTGTGTCATAGCTTCCTATTGAGCAAAGTACACCGGAAGAGAAATAACTTTTCCAAACATTTACTTTGAAGTTATAAACTTTTATTCGATCAGAAATTTTTCTGCCACTACCAATTCCATTGGATGAGATGCTTATGCATTTTGCTGAATCGAGAACTGAATAATTTCCTTCCAAAATCAAATTTCCCTGGTCATCATATTCCTTGTAAAAGCCAATATAATTGAAAATGGAATCCACCGCTCCAATAGTCCAAATCTTGCCATTTTCATAAAAATTGGTGTCGATCTTTGGCCAAATGATGTTTTTTTGACTAAGACTATGATAAGGCATAAATCTGCATGATCTTGGAGTGTGTTCAGGAACATGAACTCCATCGAGAATATTGTCTGAAGTAAATGAGGTATCGGTTTGAGAAAAGGAGGCCTGAATAAAACAAGAAGCGATTAAGAGTAAAAAGGACTTCATTTGAAATTGTGTTTTCAATTCTATAATTCGATGTCCATTAAAAAGTTACTTCTGGAATCTTAATTTTATTTAAGCAAATCTTCCAAAACTTCTAGTTTATGCAAAGTTTCAATGAAGAGAACAAGCTTCTTTCATTTGTTTTCTGTATTCGGAAGCACTCTCTGTTAATTTGGCTCCAGAATTATCATAAGTTATTTGGTCTGGCCACTGAGCATAAGCAATGTAAGTCTGATCTTTTTCGTGATGCAATCTTGACCCCAGGCTTCCTTCGAATTCAAAGATCAATTGCGTAAGAGCCTTCCATGAAGAGATGAATTGCTTCTCTTTCCCTGGAATGACTTCGAATTTATAGATGGCAATGTACATGGTCTACTTCTTTTTCTTTAGCTCAAAAAGATCTTTTCTTCTGTCCTTTAGGTTTCGCACACTACCAAATTGATTCAATTCTCGAAGCAGGTCTATATCCACATCCGCAATCAAGATCATTTCTGAATTGGGAGTGGCCTCGGCTTTAATTCCGTTTGTTGGAAAAGCGAAGTCGCAAGGGGTGAAAACCATGGACTGAGCAAATTGAATATCCATATTGTGCACATTGGGTAGGTTTCCTACACTTCCAGCAATCGCTACATAACATTCATTTTCGATGGCTCTGGCTTGCGCACAATGTCTCACTCTTGAATAGCCGTTTTGAGTGTCCGTCAGAAATGGAACAAAGAGTATGTCCATACCTTCATCGGCTAATAATCGACTAAGTTCTGGGAACTCTGAATCATAGCAGATCAAAATTCCAATTTTCCCACAATCTGTATCAAAAACTTTGATATCATTTCCTCCCTGCATTCCCCAGACTTTGGCTTCGTCTGGAGTAACATGGATTTTTTCGTATCGTTCTACTGTTCCATCTCTTTTACACAAATAACCCACGTTGTAAAGTTTGCCATTGCGCATTTCTGGCATACTTCCAGCAATAATATTGATATTGTAAGAAATAGAAAGATTGGAAAAAATCTGCACGATTTCACTAGTGTGAGTAGACAGTTCTCTAATGGCTTCAGGTTCACTTAAATGATTGTTTTTCGCCATCAGTGGAGCATTAAAAAACTCTGGAAATAAAGCAAAATCAGAACGATATCCCGAAACGGCATCAATAAAGTATTCTGCTTGTTGCATTAAAGATTCCACATCATTGTATGGACGCATCTGCCATTGGATCAGCCCTAAACGGATGATTTTTTTCTGAGTACTCGCACTTTCTTCTTCTTTCTCATAGTAAATATTGTCCCATTCCAGTAATACAGCAAACTCATTGGATGCTTCGTCTCCTTCCAGGTAGCCTTTTAAAATGCGGGAAGGGTGGAAATCATTCGAGATTTGAAAATTCAATACGGGATCATCAATTTCCTTTCTTTTTACCTTTTCGATATACTGTTTCGGACTGAATTTGTCTGCATATTTATGGTAATTCGGAATCCGCCCTCCAAAAGCAATTCCTCTTAAATTAAGCTTTTCACACAGTTCTTTTCGGTAATCATATAATCTACGCCCTAGTCTTAATCCTCTAAATTCTGGTTTAATAAAAACATCTATTCCGTATAAAACATCACCTTCATCAGAGTGTGTGCTAAACGTATAATTACCAGTAATTTCTTTATATGTATGATTGAATTTAAACTGATCATATTCAACAATGATAGACAAAGCACAACCTGCAATCAGACCATTTACTTTAATCACCACCTGTCCTTCGGGGAATTTAGAAAGTAAAGCCTGGATCTGATCTTCTTTCCAATAAGCATCTGGCATAGTAGAGTAGGCAGCGACCATGACATCTTTTATCTCTAAGTAGTTATCCAACTGCATGTATTCCAATTCTACCTTATCTATTTCGCTTAATTTCATAGTGAATTCTATTTCTTTTTATCTATTGTATCTGTCGGGATACGAACAATCTCAATCGTGGTGGAGGCTAATTCTACTTTTCCATTTGTTGCTTGAATTCTCTTTGCAATTTCTTCGTTCAGTAGATTTTTTGTGATTCTTCTTTTTTTATAATCAACAATATATCTAAGATTTAGTTGCATCCAATTGTCGGTGATGGTGATAGCCAAAGTTGGATCCACATTTGCATCTTCAATATAATATTTGTCTACAACGGATTTCCATTCAGACAGAGATTCATTCACATATTGTCTTAGATGTTCCTGTGCTACGTCAATTACAATGGTCTTTGCAAGATCCATATCCGATCCATAGCGAATGGGTAGATTGAATTCGTCCCAAACAAATGGAAAATCTTGAGAGTAATTGTAAACTGGACCTCTAAAAACAAAGGCATTGCTAAGTTTTACTATTCTACCACTGTAATTGTCACTGGAAACCCATTCACCTATTTCCATCATTGTTGTATAAATGCTGTCTACATCTATTACATCTCCTTTAATTCCATTAATCTCAATTCTGTCTCCAGGTTGATAGACTTTCACAAAAAGAATGTAGAAAGAACCTGCAATACTTAAGATAAGTTCTTGTAAAGTTATTGTGATTCCAGCTGTTAGTAAACCAATGGCAAGACCAAAATCCTTTATACTGCCAGTGAAATAAGAAACTGTAATGATAATAACTAAGAAATAACCAATGATTTCAACGCTTTTTTGAGATCGGTACTTAAGCGTATCGTTGGTAATCCGTTTTTTGAGTGTTCTTCTTATCCAGGCAATTAGAAGAAAAATTACTAAAACCCACACCAGATATTTTAGGATGTGTGTAGTTGTCGGGTGGTTTTGAAACCAATTTTGAATATCTTCTAACAAGGTTTTAAAATTACTGTTCTATTCAAAGATAAAACTTCAAACATCAATTATCAATTCAAAATTCAATATCCTTGTTTTATTCTGAGGTAAACCCAATCAATAAATGCCTAAACTTAATTTCTTCCCCTCTAACAGCAATTGGCTGGACTAAATGATACCCAAAGGCAGATTTGATTGGAGAAGATATTTCACTGGTTTCATGGTTTTCTAGAACGTAATTGCCAATCTCAGGAACGAATTTACTGGCCAATTCAAACCCGTATTCACCGCAATTTTCTTTGCTGGCAAGATCATCAGAAAATTGAAGAATTAATTCACAAAATTGGTCGATATTATCATCGTCTGCAACCATGTAAAGAGAGTCGCAAAGTTTTAAAGCTTCTTCTTGTGTCCTTTGAGAAAACACATGTAATAAAAGGAAAATAGAAAATATGAGAAAGATTGATTTCATTACAACTCCAAATGACTCCCGTCCTCATATCGGATATACCCATCCAAGAACTCCCTAATGCAAGCATCTCCACCTTTTTTAGGTAGAATGATGTCTGATATTTCTCTAATGGCCTTAACAGCATCTTTTGGACAAGCAGACAACCCACATGCTTCCATAATTTCAAGATCATTGATATCATCACCTACATAAGCCACTTGTTGGATCGAAATATTCATCTCTTCCAACCAGGATTTTAGAATGCCCATTTTCTTATCGCGTCCCACATAAATCCTTTGAATTCCTAGCATTTCAGCTCGAGCACGGACCATCTTATCTTTGAATCCAGAAGAAATAATACCGAATTGCATGCCTTTTCGAACTAAGTTGATAATGGCCATTCCATCTTTGGTGTTGTATTTTTTCATCTGGTCTCCATTCTCAGAAAAGTACATTCCACCATCGGTGAGCACACCATCTATGTCCAAAATAATCAATTGGATATCTCTTTTTTCAAGAGAAACAGCCAAGTTTTTATGAACCAAATCGTCAATAGAATACCCAGTCAATTCAGAAATAGAAATAAGATCTAATGAATTATTTGCTAGCTCTTTATGAGATTTATTTAAATCCCCACTAGAAATTAAATAATCAATATTTTTTTCTAAATAATTCATGATGTAATTCAAAGTTCAAAGTTCAAAGTTCAAAATTTAAATCTGTCCAATTTTGCACTTTTCAATTTGCATTTTTAATTCCTAAACAATTTTCCTTCCAACAGCTTCAGCAACCGGAGGCAATGATTTCAATAGATCGGCAAACATGTCATGATCCAATTGCTGACTCGCATCCGATTTTGCAACGCTTGGGTCTGGATGTACTTCTATCAATAAACCGTCAACACCCATGGCGGTACAAGCCCTTGTTAAATCTGGAACTCCATATCTGTATCCCATGGCATGAGAGGGATCCAAAACAACTGGTAAATTTGTTTTTTCCTTAAACCAGGCTACACCACAAAGATCCAATGTAAATCTCGTATTCGGTTCGAATGTTCTCAATCCTCTTTCGCACAACATTACATTGGTATTTCCTCCAGAAAGAACGAATTCAGCGGCTTGAACACATTCTTGAGTAGTAGTTCCAAAACCTCTTTTAATCAAAATAGGCTTGTTGGTTTTTGCACAAGCTCTTAAAATTCCTTGATCATACATTGCTTTTGCACCCACCTGAATCACATCCGAATATTCAATCACATCTTGGACATGTGTCGCATCCCGAACTTCTGTAACCACGCTTAAATCGTATTTCTCACGCATTTTAGCTAAGAGCTTCAAACCTTTTAATCCCATTCCTTGAAAGGAGTAAGGAGAAGTTCTTGGTTTGTAACATCCTGCTCTCAGTGCAGTCAGTCCATTTGATTTTAACATCTCTGAAGACTGAGTAATCTGTGTTTCAGATTCTATGGAACAAGGTCCTGCAATGACAATCGTATTGCCTGTATTTCCTCCAATTGTTACATTTCCAATGGTTACTTCTCTAGTCTTTGGATGGTATTCTCTGGAAGCCAACTGCATGTCATTAGGCATAGCCCAACTGTTTTTGGCGTAATTTTCCAATTCCGCCGGAACTTCTTTCATCCCTGAGGAAGTAATAAAAACACTTTTTTCACCGTCCATGATGTGAAAAGCCTTAACTTGAGCGGCTAATTCAGCTAATTTCTCTGGTGAAATGTCGTTTTTCAATTCTATGATCATAATTCTCCTTTGATTAAATTCATAAATGTGATAATTCCTTTTGCATTTCCTTTTGAATCCTTGATTGGCAAATACATTAACGGAATTTTTTGCTGTTTGACATAAGAAATCATTTCTTTTACTGTGAATTCCTCATCAATAGCTTTTGGATTTCGGTTGATATAGTTGCGAACGTCCAATAAATCCATATGCTCAATATTGTCTAATAGTGCTTTTCTAATATCCGCATTTGAAACAATTCCTTCCATTTTTCCGCTATCAGAAACCACCATAGCGAATCCCATTTTGCCTTTTTCAATGGATTGAAGAACGTTTTTTAGATTGATGTGTTTATCCAAAATAACAGGGCATTCTTCCAGTTTAAGCATGAAATCCTTTACTAAGAAGTGAGATTCTACTTCTCTTGTTTTTAGGCTGAGCAGGGCAGATCCGATACTTGATGAGTTGAATAAATAAGATCCCGAAACAGAAGAATAAACTCCCATATTCCTGAGGATAAAACTTACTTCGCCGTTTACGCCTCCATCTACAAATATCTTTTTACCTGGATATCTATTTTGAAAATCTCTAATCTTTTTAAAATTTCTTTTGTCAAATTTCCCTCCCGATTCTCCTGGAACGGTAGCCATGATAAGAATGTAATCACAGACATTTTTGTAGTGTTCGAATATGTCTATAGGTGTTTCTGTTGTGATAGCAATTCCAAGTCTGCCAACATTTAAGTTTCCAGGAAGTCCTTTTAATGGAAGATCTTCGTGCTGAAAACATAAGTTATCGATTTTTCTTTTTCGAATTTCTTCAAAAAATGGGGCTGGAGTAGAAGTGATAATGTGAACATCTAAAGGAATTCGGGACTTAGACTGAATGAAATCGATGTCTTGAAAAACCGATAAATCATCCTTGCAATCTATGTGAAACATATCCATGTGATTGTTCTCCAGATCTTCGATGATCTTTTCCAGATTATCTTGCTTATTGGAGTAAATGGACGCGGATATTTTCAAATTCCTTTTATTTTTACGGTAAAATCGCTTGTAAAGATAAGAAGCTAATTGGTATGATTAGAATAAAGAACGAAATATTTGTTGGAAGTGATGGGCGGAAATCTTTAGTAGATATTACTATCCCGGAAAACTTCAATCACAAGATCATTTTTTTCGTTCACGGTTACAAAGGTTATAAGGATTGGGGCCCATGGAATGAAATTGAAAAACGATTTGTTCTCAATGGATTTGCATTCGTGAAATTTAATCTAACTCATAACGGAGGAACCATTGAAAATCCAATTGACTTCCCAGATCTTGAAGCTTTTTCAGAGAATACTTATTCCAAAGAAATTCATGATATAGAGACCATTTTAAGGGATTTTCGATTGAATTTTCAGGAAACATGGAACGATTCCAAAAAGATTTTGATTGGACATAGTAGAGGCGGTGGGGATGTTATTTTAGCTGCAGCTAAAAATCAAGAGTTTCTTGATGGAATTGTAACATGGGCCGCTATTGCAGATATCGAAGAACGGTTTCCTTCAGGTGAAGAACTACGAAAATGGGAAAAGGAAGGGGTGATGTATGTTGAAAACGCTCGCACACATCAGCAAATGCCTCATAAGTTTAGTTTTTATACTGATTTTCAGGAAAACATGGATCAATTGAATATCCAATCTGCAGCTCGTAAAATTCATATCCCTTGGTTGATTGTTCATGGAGACCAAGATTTAGCAGTTACTTTGGACAATGCAGAAAGATTAAAAGATTGGTCAAATGCGGATCTTCAAATAATAAAAGGGGCAAACCATACTTTCAATACAGCTCACCCCTTCGAGGCTAAAGTTTTCGAAAAACAAACTCAAGAATTGATAGATGTCACGCTGTCTTTCTTGAATTCATTGTAATATTTCTGATTTCACAGGCAATTTTGTCTAAAACATCCATGTTATGATTGATATAATTTTGAGCATCAATCAACAAATTTTGAATATTTTCACTACTCGTATTGTTCATTTCTGGTTTTGCGAATTTCAGTTTTGGTTGGATTCTATAGTATTTTATTAATGGATTTGAAGCATTCATATCCGATAGAATCTGATGCGTTTCTTCTACCTTTTTCTCTACTTCATCATCATAATGCTCGCTTACATCCCCAGTACCCAAGGATAAAATCACCATTTCATCATTGGGATAAATGGCCTGATAATGCTTGTAAGCCTCTAAACTTGGATTTTTCATGACAGTCACACCATCCGACAAGGTTTTACCTACAATGGAAACGGGTTCAAAAAATCCTTTAATGGCTGAACAAGCAAGCAATAATTCGCTTAGTTTGATGTGATTATAAGTATCGTCTAAATTGGAAATGGTATGCAAACTGCTGTTGGCATTGTCTTCCGCCATGAAAAGAAAGTCATGCATTTGATCTCCAACAGTCAAATTTTGAAAGGTACGTTCCATAATCAATTTCAATGGATTCATTCCTTTACCTTCACCAACTTCAAAAATACTCGACGAACGAAAAGAATATAGGTTAAGAATGTCGGTAATGTTGTATACATATCCCAACTCAGTTTTTAGCATCAATGCACTCCCAATTAAAGCTCCGGTTGATGTTCCGGCATAAATATCCACACTTTCTTGCAGTTTGTACTTTGTGAGATCATTTAGTCTTTTTAAAATAGCGATGGGAATTAGTCCACGAATTCCTCCACCATCGATTGATAGTATAACCCTTCTCCTCATAAGCTCCTGATTTTGTTGATTTCCAAGAATATAGTAAAAATTCCAATAAATTCCAATGTTTTTCGGCATTATATCAATTTTGATCTTTGTATCTTTCGCACAAACCTGACAAAATGAAATTCACGTTAGCAATTTTTTTACACTTTATTTTTTATACTGCTTCTTTTTGTCAAGAACTTTATAAGACAGAAGAAAAAGTTAGTAGTATAGAACTTACCAGATCCAAAGGGAGTAATGTTGAAATTCTGGAATCATTCAACTCTGAAATAGAGGGTCAAAAATTCAATTTTATTCTTAGGAGAGAATCAATTGTTGGTGACAAAGACAGGAAAGTCTCGTATGTCATTGATAAATTCTCAGAACCTTTTGCGTATCAAAAATCTCTGGATATTACTGAAGTATTTGACGGACTTGAAGTGAAGTCAAAAAGTTTCTATCCCGGAAAACCGGAAGTTCAAATTATTATGAATGGAAAGACGGCTTTCATATTTAACCATTCCATAATCGATGGGAAATATCTTCTTCATGCACATACTGCAAACCTGATTACGATGGAGTTAGGCGAACGAAAGAACCTAATTCGAATGGATATAAATGAAAAGCGGAAAGTGAAACACGCATATATAGAGGTCTCAGGAAATGGTGAATACGTTGGACTGGTCTTGTTACCAAAAGACGTTGACTACATAGATAAAAACACATTATTTAAAGTGTATAATGCTGACTTTGATCTGCTTTACTCAAAAAAGAATGAAGTAGCCGGTGATATTTTTGCATTTACGAAAGAGCGATTTAATCTAAATTCAAAAGGAGAAATTTGTCTTTTAGGAGCATACAAAAGAGCAAAAATAAACAAAGATACTACGGAGATTTTGGATAATGAAGATTCTGTATATTTTGGAGGTTTTTACCATAGGCTTCCTGATTTATGGCTTACCACCGAAATAAATGTTGTAAAGCATGTTGATGGAGATACGGTTACTTATGCTGCCTTCCATAAAGATGAAGACAAAATTTGCAGAAAGATTGATTTTTTAAAGTATAATATTGCTACAAATGAGCTGTTTTCTCGAAATACTTCTAAAAGCGGACCAAATGTTAACTACGTCTTAGGTTTAGAGCTACTGAAAGATGAGGAAGGTGATTATTTTCTGATTGGAGCGAGAAAATACATAGTAAATGATTTCTTCCTAAATAATAAGAATAGGGTAGGTTCCACCTGGTATCTTGGGAATATTTGGGTTGCAAAAATTTCAGGGGAAGGATCTTTGATATTTAAAAAGCAAATCCAAAGAGAGTACGAAGGTGGTTTTGGTCATTTAAAGCATGTATTGGTTACAATGTCAGAAGGTAAGATATATTGCTTATATAGAGACACTAAAAGAGGTTTAAGAGTTGAAAAAGACAAAACCCAATTTAACTTGACAATGCCTGGGACGAATGTTCTTAATGCTTATGGATTGGGGGTTGTGAATCCATTTGGGAAAGTATCGCGCTATCAACTTGATATTGATCTTAAAAGGAATTCTATATTAGTTGGAGTCCCCTTTATTAACCGCTTTGTGTCTTTGCCTAAAGGTGGGTTTGTTTATTTGCCAAAACAAAATGACTTAAGATTGGGAATTTGTAATCTATCTTTAATCAAATTACCTTAAATTTCTACTGAAAAAAATCAATCTGAATTCATATGAAATTCCAACAGTAGCCGCAAAGACAAAATTTCCAAATTGACGGATAGCAGGTATGTTTGAATTGAATTCATGATAACCCGCACTTATTTCACCATAAATACCGAAATTATTGTGCCACCTATATTCGAGTCCGGTTACAAAATCAACACGATAGCCGATTAATGTATTTACTGGAGAAATAAAGGGTCCAGGATTGTAATCCACATTCTGAATGTCAATCCCACCACTAACACCAACTCTCCATCCTAATCCACCTAATTTCGGTGCAAAGATGTAATAATCATAGGCCAGATTCCAATTCACTAATAAGAATTTGTAGCCAACTCTTTGCGTGATGGTATCGAATCCATCTTTGTATGTCATTGTATCCCCTTCAATAGAATTCAACCCGAACATAACATTTGCATCCAAACCTAGACGGTGCCTTTTTGTTTTGCCAAGCATAAATTTAAAGTGCATCTTAGGTCCAAGATAGGCACCTTTACCAATTTGAGAGTAGGAAGGACCTATACCTACTGAAAAATTAATATCCTGATTAAGATAAGATACGTTTTTAATAGTGTCATTTTCATCTTCCGAATCTATGTCTACATCCTCATAATCTTGACACCATATTGCAAACGGAAAAATTAAAAAAGATAGGAAAATTAACTTCATTATGTTGTTTTTAAAAATAATGCTTTTGAATCACTAAAAAGTGGTTTACGCTCTCTCTATAATCGTAGCATAACCTTGTCCAACTCCAATACACATTGTTACCAAAGCATATCTTTTATTGGTTTTCTGAAGCTCAATAGCTGCAGTTTGTAAGATTCTTGCTCCTGTTACTCCAAGTGGGTGACCAATCGCAATTGCTCCTCCATTCGGGTTAATCCTTGGATCGTCATCAGCTAATCCCATGGCACGGGTACAAGCTAAAGATTGAGCAGCAAATGCTTCGTTCAATTCGATGATATCCATATCATTTAAAGTCAATCCGGCTCTTTCTAATGCTTTTTCGGATGCTTTAACTGGTCCAATACCCATGATTCTCGGTTCAACGCCTGCAACAGCAGCTGAAACGATTCTTGCTATGGGTTTCAAGCCATGATCTTTCATTCCTTGCTCAGAGGCAATTAAAATGGCAGCCGCCCCATCATTTAATCCTGAAGAGTTTCCAGCTGTAACAGTTCCATTTTCTTTTCTGAACGCTGGTCTGAGTTTTCCTAAAATTTCCAAACTTGAATTTGCTTTGATGAATTCATCGTTTTCAAAAATGATGGGATCTTTCTTTCTTTGAGGGATTTCCACAGCAACAATCTCTTCTGCTAATCTTCCTGATGCTTGAGCTTTAGCAGCTTTCAATTGAGACCAAAGTGCAAACTTATCTTGATCTTCTCTCGAAATATTATAGATGTTAACCAGGTTTTCTGCGGTTTGACCCATGCCATCCACACCGTATAATTCCTTCATTTTAGGGTTGATGAATCTCCATCCAAATGAAGAGTCGTGCATTTCAGCATCTCTCCCGAAAGGTTGGGAAGTCTTAGAAATTACCCACGGACCTCTGGTCATGTTTTCCACTCCTCCCGAAAGATAAATGTCTCCAGCTCCGTCTTTGATCGCTCTTGCTGCGTTTATTGTTGAGGCCATACCTGAAGAACATAGCCTATTTACAGTTTCACCTCCAATAGAATAAGGTAGTCCGGCCAATAAAAGTGACATTCTAGCCACATTTCTGTTGTCTTCTCCTGCCTGATTTGCACAACCAAAGATTACATCTTCAATCGCATTAGGATCCAAACTAGAATTACGTGCAACAATTTCTTTCAAAACGACTGCACCTAAATCGTCAGCTCTAACACTAGAAAGGCTTCCGCAAAAATTTCCGATCGCTGTTCTTACAGCGTCAACTATATAGACTTCTTTTGACATATTCTGAATTTTGCTCTAAAATTATAATTTTCATCTACAAAAGGGCGAAAGAATTTTAAAATCCTTTGCCATAGAATTAAGCTAAATTGAAAAATCACTTTTTCCTAGTTATTTCTAATTAGTAACTTAAATCTGTATGACGTAAATCTTCTTCGGTATCCACATCAATTCTTGTTTCCAATAGCGAATAGGTCATGCCTTTATCCGTAAGTTCGTCGATCATGAAATGTAAAATTTGAGTAGAATTAATAGGGATATCTTCAAACAAATAATCCATTTCTTGTTTCAAAGCAATCAAATAAATTCCTCCATCAGTGGCAGGTCCAAAAACCACATCAAATTGATCGAGTTTTTCAAATGCCTCTTCCAGGTCATCAGCCTTTAAGTCGAAACAGTCTGAAGGAATTAAAACAACTTTATCATGATCGATCAGGTGCTTGTCTGCCGCATTCTTAATGTGTTCTCTCAAAGTACCTCCTTCCTGAACATGAAAATTATCAAGATCAAATACATTTTCATTTTCATCGCAATAATAGAAAACATCATGTACTTTCTTTAAGCTTCTGGTAATCTTTAAAGTCCTAAGTAATAATTGATTGTATACTCCAAGTGCTTTGTCTTCACCTATTTGTTGACTAAGACGGCCTTTCACATGCCCTTTTCTTGGGTTTTTGAAGAAGAGTACTATAGCGTTCATTCCGCAATCCTTTCGTAGGTCAAATCTAAAAGAAACTTTTCAATTGCAAAATCTATTTTCCTTTTAAATTTAATGGTTTTGCTATTATAATAGGATGATTTTTACCTAAGATAGAGCTCCCTGACAACTAGATCCTCCTCCAGCAGTACACCCAAAACAATGATTACCAGTAACTACCGTTCTTTGGAGGGTGTTTTCAATATTGATGTCTTCAATTTTTTGAATTCCATTAGACGGAATTTTTAACATCTGATTGAAGTCGCAATCAAAAACTTTTCCATCATAAGAAACAGAAAGTGTATTTCGACACATTAAATTATTTAGTGTTGCTGGATTAAAGGCGTCTATTAATTTTTGCTGATATTCCTCTGCTTTTCCAGCTTTTTCTAGTTCATCCAAGAATCTCGCAATGGGTAAATTAGTTATACAAAACAATTGGTTGAACTTAATGTCAAAATCTTCTTGAAGTCTCTTTTTATAATCTAATTCCAAAGCGCTCTGATCCGGAGCAATTGAGGCACCTCCAGGATTGTAAACTAAATCGAGAATAAGATCTTTATCTATTCCATAACCCAATTCATTCAACCTTTTAAGGGCAGCAATCGATTTGTCATAAACACCTTTTCCTCTTTGTTTGTCAACATTTTCTTGCGTGTAACAAGGAAGAGAAGAAATGATTCTGACCTTTTTCTGTTTGAATATTTTCGGATAGGATTTGAATTTACCTTCAGTCAGAATGGTCAAATTACTGCGAACTATAATTTCTAAATTGCGCATTTCTAATTCATCCAATAACCAAAGAAAATTAGGATTCATTTCCGGTGCCCCTCCTGTAAGATCTACCGTTTGCACTTGAAGCTCATCTATCTTTTGCAAACAGGTGTTCAACGTCTTTTTACTCATGATTTCCTTACGGTATGGAGAGGCGTCCACATGACAATGTGTGCACTGCTGATTGCATAAATACCCCAAATTGATTTGAAAGATCTCCGGACGAATCGTTTTTAGACCGTAATTCTGTTCCTGGAGAACTTCCTGAAAAGATTTTTTGGTAAGAATCATCTATAAATGTCGAATAAACTACTCACAAATTACTGTATCATAAATTGGGCTAAATCCTGCCCAAACTCCTAATGCTTCATTACTAATATTTGAAGGTACATTTACTGGACTGGCAAAAGGGGAGCCGCCATTGGCTATCTGGGCATCAGCATACCTAAGAAATTCGTAAACATCATGATTCACTTTTGACCATTTAACCACTACCGTATCACCAATTTGATAAAACCCTTTTTTGCTATCTTCAATTGTTGAATCTTCGTACGAACCTGGATTGTCATAGTACCAAGAAAATTGAAGTCCATCAAAAAACTGATCATCAAAGGAAGAGTTAAAAGGAGCTATTAATACAGGATCTTTCGGACTACCATCACTGTAGTGATTTAACCTTCTTGTTTCCCATCTGTAAGCATCTCCAGAACCAATGGGATCCGTTAGTTCTGCTTGCATATAGCCATAACCAGGTAAAGTGGATCTTTCTGCAAAGTAAATTGAGTCGAGTGGAATTGGATTAAGTAAGTCTGTTGTGGACCTAAATACCTCTCCATTGTGAAAAATTTCTAAATTATAAGTCATTCCAACTACACCAAACCAATTGGGGTCGAATGTGGAGTAAGCACAAATATTGACATTTTGCAATTCTTCGGGAGAATAACCTAATAGCTCAGCAACAATTGGTTGATATTGGGCAGGAATCGAATCGGTGCAAATCAATATTAATTGAACTGTATCCATTCCATTATTAACGAAAACCTGAGCATCTGTAATGAAATTATTCTCCAAGTCAGCAATACTCGTTGAGGCAAATAAGTCTAAACTGTTAGACAAAAGAACAAATGGAGGAAATCCAGGTTCTATTTTTCCCTCAACTACAATTTTTGGTTGATAAGGGGGTAAGTCAATCGTTATATCCTTTACACAACTAGAAACTAGAAGCATCAAAGAAAATATGTAAAATAATTTTTTCATCTAAAATTTAAAATTCCAGGTTACTGAAGGCAGGATAGGGAAAAGTGAAACTTGCTTTGCCTTTATCGTAAAGTCTCCTCCATTTCCTGAAAGTGGATCGCCTTCTGAATCAAAGTAAAGGAAGTACGGATTTGCACGATTGTATAAGTTGTAAACACTTACGGTAACTGAATTGCGCAATTTTCTTTTAACTTTTTCTTTTTCTCCAGTTTCTTTATTTCTTTTGAATCTAAAAGGTTTATCAAACCAAGTAAATGCAACATCCAATCGATGGTAAGGATCCATTCTGGTTTGATTATAATCTCCGTATTCATACAAAACATTACCTTCATGTAAATACCACCCTTGAGGCATGGTCATGGTGTTGCCTGTAGCATAGATAAAGGTAGAAGAAATATTCCATTGTGGGCTAATTTGGTAGGAAAGCACCACGGATAAATCGTGTCTTCTATCGTATTTAGCCGGGTAAGGATTTCCATTGTTGATCTCATCAAAAATCCTGTTTGTCCAGGCGAGGGTATAACCAATCCAACCTGTAAACTTCCCTTTAACTTTTTTCAAAAAGAATTCTGCACCCACGGAGTATCCTCGACCAAAAATCAAAAGATTATCCACGTTGTCATTTAAATTGTCTTCAGGCAAAGTGCCCGGAGCGTATTCTACAAGATTCCTCATGTCTTTGTAATAGACTTCAACACTGGCTTCAAAATTGTTCTTCCAAAAATTGAAAAAATACCCCAATGAGGCCTGCCAACCTTTTTGAGGTGGAGCTTTGTCAGTAGTTAAAAACCAGGTGTCTGTTGGCAAAGAAACTGAACTTAAAGAAGCCAAATGCACATACTGATAATTGTAATTGAATCCCGCTTTAATGGATGACCATTTATTTAACAAGAAACGCATGGAAAGTCGGGGTTCCAAACCATGATAAAATCGGATTAATTCGTTTGGTTGATAGGTTTTGATAGAATCTTGAAATCCAATACCATTTTTAACGTATCTATTAAAAGAACCTGTAAAGTAATATTGACTGTATCTAAGGCCAATATTGGCTCTGAACCATTCTGTAATATCAATTTCATCCTGGATATAGAAGGCTACTTCATGGGAAAGGTATTTTTGAACTTCTCCCGTTTCAAATACAATCGTGTCTTGATTTGCAGAAACATTTTGAGGTTGGAAAATATGATAGGTGTAATGTGCTCCTGCTTCAATGCGATGACGGTAATTAGGGATATAAGTAAAATCTATTTTCCCTCCAATATCTTGATTTCTAGAGAGTAGTTTCAAATTAAAACCATCTTGCTCAGATTCAAATGAAAACTGATAGTTGGAATATGTAGCAGATAAATTCATGAACAACTTTCCATTGAAGCTGTGATTCCATCTAAAAGCTCCAATTCCGTTTCCCCATGGCATTTTCACATCAAACCCAGCATCTGAATCTACAAAACGAAAAACATCCTTCCCATAGTAGCCACTGATATAAATTTTGTCTTTATCAGAGACCCTGTAGTTCATTTTTAAGTTTAAATCATAGAAAAAATAACTTGAACCATGAAAAGGAGATGATTTTGGAATGAAAGGTTTCATTAAAATATCGATATATGTTCTTCTCCCTGAAATGATGATAGAGCCTTTGTCCTTTTTAAGAGGACCTTCAACTGTCAAACGTGAAGAGATCAAACCCAAGCCACCCTTGACTCCCCAACGCTTATTGTTTCCTTCATTCATATTGACTTCAAGCACGGAGGCCAATCTACCTCCAAATTTTGCGGGAATACCTCCTTTTGTCAAATTCACATTCTTCACCGCGTCAGAGTTAAAAACAGAAAAGAATCCGAATAGGTGAGAAGCATTATATACTACCGCTTCATCTAAAAGCACCATGTTTTGATCAGGACCACCACCACGCACATAAAATCCTTGAGATCCTTCATTCGTTGAAGAAACTCCAGGGAGTAACTGCAAAGTTTTGACAACATCTACTTCACCTAAAAATGCAGGAAGTGTTTTAATTTTTTCTATTTCCAATGAAACCTGTCCAATATTGGCATCACGTACATTCCCATCTTCCGCTTCGGCTCGAACTTCAACTTCTTGAATGATCTCGGTTTCTAAAGGAAGTTCGATATTGATAACAACATTTTCTTTAAGATCAATTTCTTTGTATATGGATTGGTAACCTACGAATGAATACTGTAATTTATGTTTTCCCGCAGGCAAGGTAAGAGAGTAAAATCCATATGTATTTGTTGCTGTACCTTTTCCAGTTCCTGAAATCTGGATTGTTGCCCCTATTAAACTTTCTCCATTTGACTGGTCGGTCAGTGTACCACTAATAGTAAACTTTTCCTGTGAATTGGAGAGCACAACGAAAAATAGAAATATGATACTTAGCCTTAACTTCATTCCAAAGAAAGAATAAAATTACGGCTATTTTGTTTAGTATTCAATAATTTGAATCACAATTCTAAATCCTGTTTCCGCACTTCGGTAATCCGGTTCCTTATATTCTTCAGAATGATATATATTCAGATAATACCCTGTACTATTGAATGAGCCACCTTTTAGGATTCCTTTTTCCTGTACGAATTCGGAAACATTTCCAGCCATGTTGTAAAGGCCGAAAGCATTGGGTTTGTATGCTCTACAAGGTGAGGTGATACATTTTGTAATGATAATCTTTAGGCGAAAATCACAATAATATTGCTATTACATTTTCGTGAATCAGTAATATAGGTTGAATCATTTAATTGTTCCTTTTTGATAAAAGCGATATTATCTGATCCATTTCAATAAATACACTGTCCTTCTTCATCTCTGTTTTTAAATAAGTTTGTCTTCATTCCCACGGATATAGGCTCTTTCCATCTTGACTGCCTTTTAGAAGCTGCATATTCCCATTCAGATTTTAATGGAAATCGAGCGATTAACACCTTTTTTTGAATGGAGATATACCATCAGGTATTAAGTGTCTATAAGTCAACCATTTGCAATAAGCTTTTGCCTGTTTTGTGAGTGATACCTACTACAGGATAATCCCTATATGCTGGATGCCATCTCAAATAAATATTCTATAATTGACTAACATATGAAGTAGGTTCAATTTCTCTCCATGAACTGTTGTGTCAGGAAGCATAACTCGAAATGAATAGAGCCTTTAGCGAATCTTTTGAGATTTTTGAACCAATATCCTCTAAAAATTCTGAATAATTCTGATTGGAAACTTCTCCTTGCGACATATAAAAATGGCGAAAGGAAACCATGGAATCTTTATCTTCTAATAGCTGTACAGCTCCGGAGGGCACATATACATAGCTCGAAAAGTGTTTATTAAACTCCTTGTGCATTTTGCTGATTTCCTTTGGAGTTTGACTGAGTGAAAAAGTTGTAAAATGTAAAAAAGTAAAGGTGAAAATTAGAGTTCGTTTTGTTTTCATGTTAAAAGTGATTTTGGTTTTAGAACATAATCAACAATCTTTTAAATGTTACAAAAAAAAAGCCCGATGTTTCCATCGAGCTTCCTTGTAGCGAGACCGGGACTCGGCCTGTCCGTCCACTGACGGAAACCCGGGTCCGTCAGCTGACGGATATGTACTTAGCGCAGCGATCTCAGCGATAGCTAATCCTGCGTAAAATGTATGGACAATAAAAAAGCCCAATGTTTCCATCGAGCTTCCTTGTAGCGAGACCGGGAGTTGAACCCGGGACCTCAGGGTTATGAATCCTGCGCTCTAACCATCTGAGCTATCTCGCCATTTAGCAAATCAGTTTTGCGGGTGCAAAGATATAATATTTTTAAAATTCAAGAAAAGAATTGTGTTTGATTTTATAGTTTTTCAATGTTTAGGAGCAAATCAGCTGGTATAATAAGGCTTTACTTGGTTTTAGAAATTCAGGTTACGTAGTTGAATTCTTACATAGTACTCATTAATATTCTGAGATTTAAGTCTGGAGTCCCTATTGAAAAAATTTTCTTATCTTGCCCGCCATGTTAAAACAGCTAAGCACAAGTATAGCCTTTAAAATCTTTTTATAATGCCACAGAAGGAAAAATACCAGTTGGAGTTTGTAATCAATACTTCTACAAAAGTACTTTATAATATGTTGAGTACTCCTAGTGGTTTGAGCGAATGGTTTGCGGATGATGTAAACCTAAGAGAAGATATTTTTACATTCATCTGGGATGGAGCAGAGGAACAAGCCAGAAAATTATCAGCAAAAAGCGGGGAATCAATTAAATTTCAATGGATTGAAGATGAAGAAGAAGGAATCAAATCCTATTTTGAACTGAAAATTGTGGTCGATGATATCACTAAAGATGTTGCTCTGATTGTGACGGATTTTGCTGAAGAGGATGAAATTGAAGAAGCAAAGTTGCTGTGGGAGAACCAGGTAGCAGAGTTGATGCATGTTTTAGGATGCTAATCAAGCAATAAATTCGGTTTTTCTTTGTTATTGAAGCATTGAAAAAATTACACACATTTTCGATTAAGTCCTTCATTGGACCGTTTGCCATTACATTTGCAATATCTGTATTTCTATTGGTCATGCAGTTCTTTTGGAAGTACATTGATGATCTAATGGGAAAAGGGTTGGATACCTTTATCATTTTGGAATTGCTTTTTTACGTCTCTGCGAGTATCATTCCTTTGGCCCTTCCTTTAGCGGTATTGATTTCTTCGATTATGACTTTAGGTAATTTAGCTGAAAACAACGAGCTTACAGCATTGAAAGCGTCGGGACTTTCGCTCTATCGTATACTATTTCCTTTGTTTAGTTTGATGATTCTTTTATCTGTCGGCACCTTTTATTTTTCCAATTACGCTCTTCCAGTCGCTAATTTAAAATGGAGATGGATCATTTATGATATTCAACAACAAAAGCCCACTTTTAGCTTAGATGCAGGTGAATTTTATTACAATTTCGAAGGATATGCAATTAAAGCAAATGAAATTGATAAGGAAAACTCAAGACTAAAAGATATTGTGATTTACGATCACACTGCTCCTAGAAACATCAAAGTAATCCGTTCTGAAAGTGGCCACATGTACAATTCTTCCGATCAAAAATTTTTGTATCTGGAGTTGATGAATGGTCGGGTTTATGAGAGTACTAATGAGACCAATGCTAAAAATGCGCGCAATATGCCTTTTAGAAAATCAAAATTTGAAAAGGCTACCATACGTTTCGATTTGTCTGGATTCTCAACAAATAGATCAAATCAAGAGATTTTTAAAAATAATGTTGAAATGCTGAATATTTACCAGCTGGAAAATGCAATGGATTCAGTGGCTAAGTTGAACCAAGAAATTGTAGTGAGTTTCAGTAAAAACATTAAAAATCAACATGAATATTTTGTTGCAAAAAATTATCAGAAAGGGCAAGCCGGTCAAGCTAATGAGAACAGATCTCCTTCAGATGAAATAGCCGCTAAGATGATTGAGGCGAATTTCAAAAAAGAAAATAGTCAAAAACAGAAGGATCAAATTAAAAAAGCACCATTTTCTGATACGCTCAAACAAAAAAAACAGATTGTTGAATCTAATACTCAAGATAAGCAAGGGAAAGTCGTAACTGAAAGGAATATAGATATATCTAAATGGAAGAAAGATACCAGAAATAAAGCTATTCAGACTTCAGCGGTTAAGCTTAGAAATCGCAAAAATGAACTCAATCAATATATTCAAATCATAAATAATCGGAATATGAGTCTGGATAAATACAAAATGGAATGGCATCGAAAGTTTACGCTTTCCATTTCAATTTTGGTTTTGTTTTGCATAGGAGCACCCCTTGGAGCAATCATTAGAAAGGGTGGTTTAGGAATGCCTATCGTGGTTTCTGTTTTCCTCTTTATTATCTATTACGTTTTGATGATTACAGGAGAAAAAATGGTAAAATCTCAAGTGTTGGAACCATGGTTGGGAATGTGGTTGAGTACATTTATTTTGACTCCTTTGGCAATTTTCATTTTGGTAAAAGCTTCAAATGACTCCCAGATTTTTAGGAAGGAATCTTTTTTAAAAGTATTCGGTTTTATAAGAGTTTTTAAAAGACTAAATTTGCGTAAGAAATAAGGCAAATGAAAATTCTTCAACTATGTAATAAACCACCATTCCCATCTTACGACGGGGGATCTATCGCAATGGGAAATATTACATCAGGCTTGGTTGAAGCAGGCGAGGAAGTCAAAGTTTTGACTGTATCAACTGACAAACATCCATTTAAGATTTCAAAATTCCCGGCCAAAATTCGAAAAGCAGTAAATCCTGAAGCGGTCTATATCGATGTAAGACTCAATATTGTTGATGCATTCTCCTGTCTGGTCACGCGCGATTCCTACAATGTTTCACGTTTTTTTTCTCCGGATTTTGAAAAAAAGCTAATCACAATATTGGACTCGGAAAGTTATGATGTCATTCATTTGGAGTCAATTTTCATGACACCGTATCTGAGTGCGATTAAAAGGCATTCTAAAGCAAAAATCGTTTTGAGATCTCATAATTTAGAATATTTAATTTGGGAACGTTTGTCAGATACAGAGGGTAAAAAACTGAAAAAATTATATTTAAAGCATCTGGCGAAAAATCTAAAATCATACGAGTTGGATGTGATTAATAAAGTAGATGCTATTGCTTCCATAAGTGATAAAGATACTGAACGCTTTAAAGAGTTAAAATGTAAAGTACCTATGGCTTCTATTCCTTTTGGGATTGATCTATCCAATATTCCTTATTTGAATTCGAAAGAGGAGCCAAAAGAGGTTTCTTTTTTTCATATTGGATCTATGGATTGGAGTCCAAATCAAGAAGGGATTCTTTGGCTTATCGATAAGGTGATTCGTAAGACAGATACATCTTTTAAAATTCACTTGGCTGGCAGAAATATGCCGGAATGGTTGTTAAGAGAAGAAAGCGAAAAAATTGCAATTCATGGAGAAGTAGAGTCTGCTTACGATTTCATGAATACTTATGATGTTATGATCGTTCCTTTACTATCGGCAAGTGGAATTCGAGTGAAAATAATTGAAGGAATGGCTCTGGGAAAAACAATCATTTCCACATCAATTGGTGCGGAAGGGATTGATTATAAGGATGGGGAGAATATTTTAATTGCTAATACACCAAAACAGTTTAGAGAAAAAATTCAATTCATTATCAATCATCCAGGAGAAATCAATCGAATAGGTAGAAATGCCAGAAACCTGATCGAATCTAAATTCAATAATGAAAAAATAATTAGAGAGTTAATCCAGTTTTATCATGAACTCTTCTGAAAAGAAAAAATTAGTGATGTTAGTTTCGAGGGTTCCCGCTAAACTGGACAAAGGGGATAAACTTCGTGCTTTCTATCAAATTAAGCACCTTTCAGCTCGTTATGACATTTATTTGATTTGTTTAGATACAGAATCAGAGTCGTACAACCTCAAAAATCTGGATCAATACTGCAAGGAAATAAAGATATTTAGAATAGGGCGTTGGTCGAAAATGTTCCAATTATTGAAAGCATGGGTTACGGGAGTTCCCTACCAAGTTGCTTATTTTTATAATCCTAGTATCAAGAAAAAGATTCATCAATATATTTCTTTTATCCAGCCAGATCACATTTATTCCCAATTGATTCGAACAGCAGAATACGTGAAAAATATACATTCGATTCCGAAAACATTGGACTATATGGATGCTTTCAGCAAAGGTGTGGAAAGAAGAATTGAACATGTTAATTTTTTAATGCGTCCCCTTTTTAAGTCAGAGCACAAGCGACTTTTAAAGTACGAATCTTTAATATTTGAATATTTTGACAAGAAAACAATAATTTCTGATATCGATAGAGAGTTTATTTTTCACGTGAATCGAAAACAAATTGAGATAGTTTCTAATGGAATTGATGAAAGTTTTTTTGATCTACCATCAAAATGGAATAATCAAGGTAAAGTACTTTTTACTGGAAACATGTCCTATCCTCCAAATGTTAAAGCCTCTGAATTTATTGAAAACAGATTAGCCGTAAAAGCGAAGGATCTTCAATTTGTAATTGCGGGAGCCAATTCGGAAAAATTGAACAAATTAGCTGTTCCAAATGTTGAATGCACCGGATGGGTTGAAGATATTCGAGAAGTTTACAAAGAAGCTAGAGTATTTATTGCACCTATGTTTATTGGTACTGGAGTACAAAATAAAATTCTTGAAGCTATGGCCATGGGATTGCCCATAATCACAACAGATTTGGGTAATAAGCCACTAGGGGCAGGTATAGAATCTGAAATTTTAGTTGCGAATACGGAGGATGAATTTATTGAGCAAATCAGACGTGTCATGAAGAATAAAGAGCTTTATGATAAATTGTCTTCAAATGGAAGAGAATTTGTTCGATTACGTTTTAGCTGGCAGAAATCTGTCCAAAAACTCATTGAACTAATGACCAATTAGTTCGGTTTTACACTTATTAATGGTTAATTTTGCTAAAAAAAGAGGTTATGGATTTCCAATTAAATACGATAGAGGAAGCGATTGAAGAGATAAAAGCAGGGAAGGTAATTATCGTTGTGGATGATGAAGACCGAGAAAATGAAGGTGACTTTCTTACTGCTGCAAGAAATGTTACCCCAGAAGTAATCAATTTTATGGCTACTCATGGAAGAGGCTTGATTTGTGCACCACTAATTGAAGAGAGATGCGATGAATTAGGTTTGGAAATGATGGTACAATCTAATTCTGCTGCCTATGAAACACCTTTTACTGTTTCCATTGATTTGATAGGTCATGGATGCACGACAGGTATTTCTGCTCAAGATAGAGCAAAAACAATTAAAGCACTTATTGATCCAAATACCAGACCAGAGGAACTTGGGAAACCTGGACATATCTTTCCGCTACGAGCTAAAGCAGGAGGAGTATTACGGAGAGCAGGACACACGGAGGCGGCAATTGACTTCGCAAGATTAGCAGGGTTTGAACCAGCTGGCGCCATTGTTGAAATTATGAATGAAGATGGAACAATGGCGCGAATGCCTCAATTAATTGAAATCGCAAAAAAACACAATCTCAAGATTGTCACAATTAAAGATTTAATTGCCTACAGAATGAAAAATGAATCTTTAGTTGAAAAAATCGTAGAGGTACAAATGCCAACCACTCATGGCAATTTTAGATTAGCTGCATTTCGTCAAACCACTACCGGCGAGGAGCATCTAGCTATAATGAAAGGCGAGTGGAAAGAAGGGGATCCGATTTTAGTTCGAGTTCATTCTTCTTGTTTTACTGGAGATATTTTGGATTCTCTTAGATGTGACTGTGGACCTCAATTAAGAACGGCTTTAGACATGATCGAAAAAGAAGGACAAGGTTGTGTGCTTTATATGAATCAAGAGGGAAGGGGTATTGGATTAGTGAATAAATTAAAGGCCTATAAACTTCAAGAAGAAGGCTATGATACTGTGGAAGCAAATCTTGAACTTGGTTTTAAAATGGATGAAAGAGATTATGGTATCGGAGCTCAAATTTTAAGAAGTTTGAATATCACAAAACTTAGATTAATTACCAATAACCCAAGAAAACTGACTGGACTCAATGGTTATGGTCTCGAAATTGTCGATAATGTACCTATTGAAATTGAATGTAACGTTCATAATGAAAATTACCTCAAAACGAAAAAGGAGAAATTAGGCCATAAACTTAAAATAGGCGAATAATCAGCGAATTACAGCTTTTCTACTTTTTAAATTCTTTTATCTTTGCCTGACTAGTGAAGAACCATGATAAGATTATTTTTTACTGCAATTCTAATTTTGTGCTGCACTTTTTATGGGCAGTCGAAAACAGATAAGTCAGAAATCGACAGCTTGAAAATAATTGTGTCTTCTGATGCAGCTGACTCTTCAATTATCAAGGCCTACCATTTTCTAGCACATCATTATTCCAATTTTGACTCTACTTGGTCTTATGATAGCGCTCTTTACTTCATAGACCGATCAATCGAAATAATGAAAAAATCTGGTCTGGAAGATATGACTTCCTATCCTTATGTGCGCAAGTTTCAACTATTTCAAGATCTGCACGAATATGAAAAAGCCCTTGATGAAATATTAAAATATTTGGAACTTTCTCAAAAATATAATAAGATTAATTGGGAGGCTGACGCTTTGTCAGAAATAATGGGGCTTTTTGATTTCTTGAAGGATTCCATACGATCGGAAGAATATGCAAAAAAGTTAATTGATTTAATCGATCAAATGGATTCAAAAAAGCTTAAAGCGGATTGTTATAATTATTTAGGCACGCATTACAAAGAAATTAATCTTACCGATAAAGCTTTGGAATACCACAATAAATCCTTGGAGCTTAGAATTGAAAATGGAAATAGAAAAGGAGCTGCGTATTCGTATAATAATATTGGCATTGTGTACAAGAATATAGGTAGATACGACGAAGCCTTAAAGTATTACTTTAAGTCTCTTGAGATTAAGGAGGACCTAAAAGATACACGAGGTTGTTCTGGAAGCAATATTAATATAGCCAACGTAATGCTTTTAAGTAAAAAGTTTTCAGAAGGAATTCCTTTTGTAAATAAAGGAATAGCTTTAGCAAAGGAATCCAACGCAGATAATTTTTTATTGGTAGGATATGAAGTGCTTTATGAGTTGGAAAAAGGGAGGGGAAATTTTAAAAGTGCTTTGGAAGCTTTGGAAAACCATATAGAGCTCGATGCAGTTGTCCACGATCAAGAAGTGGCAAAACAGGCGAAAGAGTTAGAAAGGAAATACGAAGCAGAGAAAAGACTTCATGAATTGAAAATTCTTAAGCAGAAACAAGAGATCAATGACCTAGAATTAGACAAACAGGAAAAAGATATTGAACAACAGAGAAATATTATCATTTTTTTCATTGTTGGATCTATTTTATTTGGTGTACTGGTTGTTTTTCTTGTAATAAATAGAAATCAAAAATCACGGATGAATTTGGTCTTACAGCAACAAAATGCAGAAATTCAGATTCAGAAAGAAGAAACCGAATTGCAAAAATCAATTGTTGAACAAAAAAATAAGGAAATAACCGATTCAATAGCCTATGCAAAGAAAATTCAATCGGCCATTCTTCCCCCGAAATCAAAGATAGATGCTCTTCTGAATGAATATTTTGTACTCTATCTGCCGAAAGACATAGTAGCCGGGGATTTTTATTGGGTCGAAACATTGAATCACGTAACTTATGTTGCCGTAGCAGATTGCACAGGACATGGAGTTCCAGGAGCACTGGTCAGTGTAGTGTGCTCGAATATGTTATCCAAGACCTTGGTTGAGGAAAAAATACATGAGCCGGGAAAAATTCTTGACCGAACAAGAGAACTTGTTATTGAGTACTTCGAAAGAGGTGAGGAGTTAATAAAAGATGGAATGGATATTAGTCTATTGGCCATTCATAAAGGGAATGAAAATGAAATCGAAAGAATTGAATTTTCTGGAGCCAATAGTTCTATTTTAATTGTAGAGCCAGGAATGGATGGGGATGAAATGATCGAGGTGAAAGGCGATAAACAACCTGTAGGCAAATACAAGGATTCTCACCCTTTCACGAATCAACGAATAGAGCCCGTAAAAGGCGCAATGATCTATCTATTTACTGATGGCTTTCAGGATCAATTTGGAGGCGAACACAAAGGTGGTAAAAAACTCAAGTCGAAAAACTTCCATAGACTACTTCATTCATATCACCAATTTCATGTTTCTGAACAACCTGAAAAGTTAAAAGCTGCACTTTATAAGTGGCAGGGTGATTTGGAACAAGTAGATGATATTTGCGTGATCGGAATTAAAATCAAATGACTCAAAATAAATCCATTAACAAAAAATTAACAAATTGGCATAGATATTGATTTGATCTAAATGCACTTGTTCGTTGCTGTTAGATCGCGAATAAAGTGTATTTGCCGACCCCTGGTTTTTCCGGGGGTTTTGCAGTTATAGAGGCATGGGTTAAGTGGTAAGTCGTAAGTCATTTTTCACATAGAAAAACCCCCGAAAAATTCGAGGGTTTAGTATAATTTCCAAGTCTAAAATCCAGAAATCCAGCGTCTAGAAATCCAGAAGTCCAACTAAATATTCTCAATTACCATAGCAGAAGCTCCACCACCACCATTACAAATACCAGCAGCTCCTAGTTTTCCACCGTTTTGCTTCAAAACATTGATTAAAGTTACAATGATTCTAGAACCAGAGTTTCCAAGTGGGTGACCTAATGAAACAGCTCCACCATTCACATCAACTTTTGCAGGATCCAATTCTAATAATTTTGTATTGGCAATTCCAACTACTGCAAATGCTTGATTCAATTCCCAGAAATCTATATCTGAAACATTTAAATTCGCCTTTTTCAACGCCTTTGGAATCGCTTTTGCTGGTGCTGTAGTAAACCATTCCGGATCTTGTGCTGCATCTGCGTAAGAAACAACTTTTGCAATTGGTTTTAGTCCGTGCTTTTCTACAGCTTCTTTACTTGCCAAAATTAAAGCAGAAGCTCCGTCATTCAAAGTAGATGCATTCGCTGCAGTAACTGTTCCTTCTTTTGCAAAAACCGGTCTCAATGTTGGGATTTTGTCCATTTTTACATTTGTAAACTCTTCATCTTTATTTACAATGACTGGATCTCCTTTTCTTTGTGGCACTTCTACAGGAACAATTTCAGAATCAAATTTTCCAGCTTCCCATGCTGTAGCTGATCTTTTATACGATTCAATTGCAAAATTATCCTGATCCTCCCTTGAAATATTGTGTTCTGTAGCGCATTTTTCCGCACAAACTCCCATATGAACTTGGTTGTATACGTCTGTAAGACCGTCTTTTACCATTCCGTCAAACATCTTCACATCACCTAGCTTCACAGCATTTCTGGCATCGTAATAATGAGGAACTGAACTCATGTTTTCCATTCCGCCAACTACTACAAGATCGTTGTCTCCTGCAATAATTGTTTGAGCTCCTAATGCAATAGACTTCATTCCTGATGCACATACTTTGTTAATTGTAGTACATGGAACTTCATTCGTAATACCCGCAAAAATTGCAGCTTGTCTTGCCGGTGCCTGACCTAAATTCGCTTGAAGTACATTTCCCATGAATACTTCGTCAATGTCGTTAGGATTAATACCAGCTTTATCTAATGCTCCTTTGATTGCTGCTGCTCCTAATTTTGGTGCTGGAACAGAAGCCAATGATCCGCCAAAACTCCCAATAGGAGTTCTTACCGCAGATACGATAAATACTTCTTTCATATGATTCTAGTTTGTTTTCGATTAATAACGTTGCGAATTTAGTAAAAAACTTACAATTTTTGGAAGGAATTAATGGCTTGAAGTACTTTATTTTGCTAGGGTTCATGTCACGTTAACAAATTTTTAACTCTGGTAATCAGGCAATATGGTTCGATATTTGACGTTATGAAGATGTAGTGTGATTTATTTATAATCAATTTTTCTTATTTTATTATAGTCTGTGTTTTCTGCAGTTTCAGGCAGGGGATAGTATGTGAAGAGAGAATCTCAATTTTTTTTCAGGAATAGTTGTATCTTTTTTTTTATGGTGAATTATACTGAATAGAAAACGAGGAAACCAAGAAATTTTTAAAACAAAACCAGAACAGATTATGGCGATAAACCCAATTTATCACCAAACGAATGACAAATTGCAACAGGAGTTAGTCTGGATTGAGGAAACCAAGAAAAACCCCGAGCGATTTGAACCGTTGTACCGGAAATATCACGAACAGATATTTCGCTACATCTATCAGCGGATGGATGATAAGGAACTTGCGTTCGATTTGACGAGTCAAGTTTTCCTAAAAGCAATTAAAAATATTGAAAAATATGAATACAGAGGTGTACCGTTTGCGTCCTGGTTGTACCGTATCGCAAAAAGTGAATTGTATCAATCGTTTAGAGATAATAAGTCCAGAAGGACCGTGAATCTTGAAACGTTCCATCTTAATGATTTGGTGGAAGAATTCGAAGAAAAGGATGATGCTGAATTCAAGAAGCAGATTTTGCTGGAAAGTATCGGCGAAATGAGTGAGGAAGATATTCAAATGCTAGAAATGAGATTTTTTGAAAAACGCTCCTTTAAAGAAATCGGTGAAATACTTGATATCACTGAGAATAATGCAAAAGTGAAGTCCTATCGAATTGTAGAAAAATTAAGAAAAATCTATAATAAAAAAGAAAATAACTACATAGGCCATGGAAAAATTTAACGTTAATCTGGACCGACCAAAAGTTTCGTCGGAAGAGATTAAGGCCAAACAAAATTTTGACCAAGTACTAAAAAATTACCACGTCACACCCAAGTCATTCTTCCAGAAAGGATGGTTTTGGGGCACCGTGGGACTCGCAACTGTTGCTGCTGTTACTGTCTTTACGTTCACCTCGATTAAATCTAATGGGGATAAAGAAGCGAAAGAAAAACCCTTAACTGCCAATAATTCATCGGAACTCCCAGCAGATACACCTTGTATCAAGCCACCCAAAGAGGGAGACGTTCAACAATATCAAATCTTCAGAATTGATCCAAAACAAGAGAATAAGCTGAATACAACTTCAGGTTCAGTGATCACGATTCCAGCTAATTCTTTTTCAGATGATAATGGACAATTGATTACAGAAGAGATTGAAATTCAAATCCGAGAATTTTATGATAAAGAAGATGTTTTCTTATCTGGTATTCCGATGCATTATGATTCCTCAGGAACTAAATATTCTTTAGAAACAGCTGGAATGATTGAAATTAGAGGTTTCCATCAAGGTAAACAGCTTTCAAAATCGGAAAACGCAATGGAGATTCAGTTGAAAACGATCAATTGTGATGAAGATTTCAATTTGTACGCGCTCAATGAGAATGCAAATCGCTGGGATTATATTCAACCATTAAAGGGAGATCAAATAACTGAAGAATCACTTGAAAAACCTGAGGTATACGAGCAAAAATCAAAGGTTCTAAATCAGAAAATTCAAGAGACCAAAGCTGAAATAGTTACTATTGATAAAACGAAACCATTAGAGCCTAGAAAACTGGATGAATCGAAGTATAGCTTCAATATCAATGCAAATAAAACCCAGTTTCCAGAATTAGCTCAATTAAGAAATGTCATTTTTGAAGTAGGAGATGAAAACAAAGGATTTACCGATGAAGTTTACAATAAGACCTGGGAAGATTTAAGGTTGCAACGTCTGGGAGATAAATACCAAGTTATACTTACAAAAGGGGATCATAAAGAAGAATATATTGTATATCCCGCTTTGAAGGGAAAGGATTATCAAAATGCAAAAGTAGAATTTAACGCTAAATTCAAGATTTATGAAACGAAAAAGCATCAAAAAATTGATGAATTAAAATCCTACGAAAAGGAATATGAATTAAATAAAAAGAAATGGGAACAAGCTGTTGCTTATTCTCAAAAACGGAATTAACTCATAATCAGAAGAATAACAAAGTTTTAAATGTGCCTAATACTTCGATTCATAAAGTTTATGAAGAGGGCTTGAGAGTATTTGAGGTAGAGGAATTTGGAGTTTACAATTGTGATCGGAAAGTAAATTATCCATCAGGAGAAAAAATCATGGCTAGTTTTATCCGTGAAGATGGAAGTGCAATTCGAAATCTTCATGGAGTGAATTTGATTTCAAACAAGAAAAATTCTATTTTCAAATATGCTAAGGATGAATTAGCTCAGTTTAAGTATAATCCATCACATGAAAATCGAATCTGGATGGTTGACGAAAAAGGTGAAATCTATGCCTGTGGAAATGATGAATTTAATAAAGTGGATAAAAAATCTGGACAACATCAATTCGTGATGAAGAAAATTTCGAAATTTAATACAGTAGCAGAGTTTAAAGAAATGACTCGTTCTATACCCATTTCGTCTTGAGATTGATCCTTTTTTCCATATTGTGTGTTATAAGTTTTGAATCCTTTGCTCAGCATGGAACTATCTCGGTACAGAAAAAAGAGGATTTCATGCCAAGAATAGCCGGAAAGGCAGGAGGAGATATCTCTCGATATTATCTATGTGATTCTGAAGGAATAACGATTGGACATGATTCTAAAGTCATCTCATTCGTACTTTATTTCGTTGACGAAAAGAGCGAAGAGGTTGAAATTCCGATTAAAGGAAATAAATTAAAAGATGAACAATGTAAATTGGTCATGCAGGTACCCAAAAAAACAATTATCTATTTTCAGGATATTACTGTAGAGAGTAAGGGAGTGCAAGTAAAGGTCAACCCAATGATGTTCAGTATTATAGATGAGAATTAGTCTATTCATTTTGTTTTGCTGGTGCACTTTGGTTCTAGCTCAAGAAAAGGCGGGTACGATTAGAGTGGCTAAGGAGACGGTATCGGGACTGTACATTTATAAGGCGAATTCTGGGTCAAATACGTATTTAAGGATCTTCAAAGACTCATCTGTAATGATTGCGAATAATTCGGAAGATGCTGAATATATGTTCTATTGGTTTGATAGAATGTCGAGAGATTCAAATCTTCCAAAAGGAAAAGCTTACATCCGGGACAGTATTTTTCAAGTAAGGATCAAAGTGGCTCAGTCCATTGAAGATGACATCTTATTGGATGGCATATTTATTGAGACCGATAAACTTAAAGTTCATCGTGTAGGAAGAAATGTTGATTCTAAATACTATGTTTTTACTAAGGTAAATTGATCATTTATAGAGCTATTTTTACGTCTATAGTTACTTTTTTCTGTCAAGACTTGATTTTTGCCCAATCCGGGACAATTAAGGTAGCAAAAGAAAACAGTACAGAAATATTTGGTTTACAATCAAACCGAAGCGGATTTCCTTTATCCTATATAGTGTTGATTGATGAAAAAAAGGCTTTATTTATCAATTCTTTTGACGATGAGACAACTATTTTAAGAAAATATCAGGAAGATGAACAAATAGATGGACGAATTTTTCATGGAATGTATAAGTCCGAAAGGAATCAAATTTACATATTCTTAAATAGAGGGATTCAATTCAAAGGCAGTAGGGTAGACGATCTACTTTATCTAGTGGATCACACTAGTGAACAAGTCACTTTCTTTAAAATTCATCTATAAAAAAAAGGGTGATCCCAAGACCACCCAATTTCATTATCCTCCAAAGTCATCAAATCTGACATTCTCTTTTGGAACTCCCCAGTCTTCGCACATTTGCTCAACTGCTTTGTTCATAAGTGGAGGTCCACAGAAATAGAATTCAATATCTTCTGGTGAATCGTGCTTACTCAAGTATTGGTCAATCACCGCTTGATGCACAAATCCTAAGAATCCATCACCATCTGGATCATTAACATCTTTTTTCTCAACCCAATTATCTTCTGGCAATGGCTCAGAAAGTACCATGTAGAATTTAAAATTTGGGAAGTCTTTTTCCAAATCTCTAAAATAGTGGATGTAGAATAGTTCTTCTTTAGATCTACCTCCATACCAATAAGTAACTTTTCTACCAGTCTTCATTGTTTTGAAAAGCTCATATAGGTGAGATCTCATAGGTGCCATTCCAGCTCCTCCACCAACGTAAAGCATTTCAGCGTCAGACTCGTTAATGAAGAATTCTCCGTAGGGTCCTGATATAATTGCTTTATCACCCACTTTTAAGTTAAAGATGTATGAAGAAGCTACACCTGGGTTTACTTTCATCCAACCATTCGTTTTTCTATCCCATGGCGGAGTTGCAACCCTAACATTCAACATGATTCTTCTTCCTTCAGCTGGGTAAGAGGCCATGGAGTAGGCTCTAACAACTTCTTCGTTATTCTTCATAACAAGATCCCACAATCCAAATTTATCCCAAGCTTTTCTGAATTTATCAGGTTGTCCCGGATGATCTTGTGGATGTGCAGCTATATCCATGTCCTTATAATTCACAGTACATGCAGGGATTTTAATCTGAATATATCCACCTGCTTTGTAATCCATGTCTTCAGGAATCTCTACAATAAATTCCTTAATGAATGTTGCAACATTATAATTGGATACCACTTCAGCTTCCCATTCTTTAATTCCAAGAACTTCTTCTGGAATTTCGATTTCCATGTCTTCTTTTACTTTCACCTGACATCCTAATCTTACACCAGATGCAATTTCTTTTCTTGAGAAGTGAGGTGTTTCCGTTGGAAGAATTTCTCCTCCACCTTTAAGAACGTGACATTCACATTGAACACATGTTCCACCACCACCACAAGCTGATGGCAAGAAGATTCCGTTTGAACCAAGAGTAGACAATAAAGTTCCTCCACCATCTACTTCAATCGTTTTTTCTCCATTGATCGTAATTTTGATCTTTCCAGCTGGAGACAATTTTGCCTTCACAAATAGCAACAAAGCTACTAAGAGCAAAATCACTATTAAAAAGACTGTTATTGTTATTCCTATAGTTAATCCCATATCTTCCCAGTATTATAATGTTATTCCCATAAAACTCATGAACGCGATTCCCATCAATCCTGTAAGGATAAAAGTAATCCCTAAACCTCTCAACGGAGCTGGAACATGAGAATATTTGATTTTTTCTCTAATGGCTGCAATAGCAACAATAGCTAGAAACCATCCTACACCAGACCCTAAACCAAATGAAGTGGCTTCTCCAATACTTGAATATTGTCTGTCTTGCATGAAAAGTGCACCACCTAAAATCGCGCAGTTCACAGCGATCAATGGAAGGAAAATTCCCAATGCACCATATAGAGCAGGAGCAAATTTCTCAACAATCATCTCAACCAATTGTACCATCGAAGCAATTACTGCGATGAACATGATGAAAGACAAGAAAGAAAGATCTATATCCGCCCATTCAGGGTTCAACCAAGCTAAAGCTCCTTCTTTTAGAATATAATTCTCAAGTAGATAGTTTACCGGAACAGTAACTCCCAATACGAAGATCACTGCTGCTCCTAAACCAACTGCAGTTTTTACAGTCTTCGATACTGCCAGGTATGAACACATACCAAGGAAGTATGCAAAGATCATATTTTCAATGAAAATACCTTTTACAAATATGTTTACTAATTCTTGCATGTTTTCCTATTTTTAGTGGTCTTCGATTAATGCTTTGTTTCTTGATCTCTGAACCCAGATAATAATACCTACGGTGATCAAAGCCATAGGAGGGAGGATCATCAAGTTGTTATTTGCATACCAATCCGTAGCAAATAATCCTGTTCCTTCAACTTTGTCTCCCAAAATAGGGAATCCCATCAATGTTCCTGATCCGAATAATTCTCGTACAATTGAAACCAATACCAATACAATTCCATATCCAAGTGTGTTTCCAATTCCATCAAGGAAAGATGGCCATGGTTTCTGAGCCATTGCAAAAGCCTCAAAACGACCCATGATGATACAGTTTGTAATAATCAAACCTACGAATACAGAGAGTTTCTCTGCCATATCTGGTAAGAATGCTTTCAATACTTCGTTTACGATAATTACCAAAGAGGCAACAACCACCAACTGAACGATAATTCTGATTCTGGATGGAATTAAGTTTCTCATTAAAGAGATCACAACGTTACCCAATGCTAATACGAATAACACAGATCCAGTCATTACAAGTGCTTGTTCTACTTGCACAGTAATTGCCAGTGCAGAACAAATACCAAGTACTTGCACAGTTACTGGGTTATTATCCTCAAGCGGATCAATAACCAACTTTCTATTCTTCTTAGAGAATAAGGGCTCTTTCGGAGCTTTTGTTTTTACAGTTTCACTCATAATACTTAGTTTTATTTAGCATGAAAATGACTTACATAAACTTTCAGGGTTCTCTCCATCATTTCCTCAACCCCTTTAGAGGTAATGGTTCCTCCAGTGATACCATCCACAGCGTGAGGGTTTCCAGAAGCTCCTGATCCTTTGGTGACAGTAATTTTTACGAATTCACCATTGTCATCACTTATTTTCTTATTATCCTCAAATTGCTTTTGAAACGATTTGTACACTTTGATTTCAGCTCCCAGACCTGGTGTTTCAGTTTTGTGATCAAATTTTGCAGCTTGGATATCTACCATATTCTCTTTTACTGCAACGTATCCCCAAATCGGACCCCAAAGTCCTTTACCAACCATTGGAATGATGAAAAGCTTCTGACCTTCTTTTTCAGCAATAAACAATGGATATTGTCTGTCTTCAGGAGAAATTCCTGAGTTTCTAAATTGCTTTTGAATATCTAATTTCTCGGCATCTTCAAGTGTTTTACCTTCTATCTTTTTCCCTTTTGCATCAATGATATATCCATCAACGATATGTTTTTTGAATACATCATCTACATTCTGGCGAGTCGATTCAATTTTAATCGCTCCTAAAATGTCCATTCTTTTCTTCTTAGCTGCATTCTTCTGTTGGATAGGTTTTAATCCCATCGATACAGCGGCTAAGATCGTTCCAACTACTACAACGAGTACGATTGCGAACCCGATAGTATATCCGTTACTTTCTTTATTGATAGCCATAATTATGCAGTTTTAAGTCTTTTAAGTCTTCGTTTAACATTGGCCTGTACCACATAGTGGTCGATCAATGGCGCCATAACATTCATAAACAAGATCGCCATCATCACCCCTTCAGGATATGCCGGGTTGAAAACACGAATCATGATGGATAAAAATCCTCCAAGGAATCCATAAATGAATTTACCTGTATTCGTTTGTGAAGCCGTTACAGGATCTGTAATCATGAATACTCCTCCAAAGAAGAATCCTCCTAATGCGATCATGTGTAGAGGTTCTAACAACATGAATTCGTTTGCTCCCCATACATTAAACAAAGCAGACATAGCCAATCCTCCAGCAAAGAAAGATACCATAATTCTCCAGCTCGCTACACCAGTGAACAATAAAATAGCTGCACCAATGATACAAGCTACAGCTGATGTTTCTCCAATAGAACCAGGAATATAACCCATCCATGAAGCTTCCATTGTGTATTTTGACGAAAACTCAGAAATACTCTGGAAAGCCCATGAAGCCTTGTCGTCAGATGTGAAAGTTGCCAATTCACCTAAAGCAGTCGGACCAGAAAAACCATCAGGTTGTCCACCAAACCAAACAGAGTTTCCTGACATGGAAGTAGGGTAGGCGAAGAATAAGAATGCTCTGGCAGTCAATGCTACGTTTACAACGTTCATACCTGTTCCTCCAAAGACTTCCTTACCAATCAATACCGCAAAAGCAACTGCAATGGCTACCATCCATAATGGCACATCAGCTGGCATGATTAAAGGAATTAAAAGTCCTGAAACCAAAAATCCTTCATGTAAAGAGTGTCCTTTAATGATAGCGAAAATAAATTCCACTGTCAGACCCACCCCATAAGAAACAATAATCAGTGGTAATAATACTCCTAATCCGTACCAGATTTTTGCTCCTAGGTCTGCCCAAAAAGATGAAATGTCAACACCAGTTGATTCACCCATTGCTTCTAAAGAAACATAATGCCAGTGTCCAGCACCTACCATTCCAAAAAGCAAACATGGAATCATGGCAATGATCACAGTCATCATCGTTCTTTTCAAATCCACTCCGTCTCGAATGTGCGACCCTTTGTGCGTTACTTCTTTAGGGGTAAACGCAAGAGTCGTGAAACTTTCGAAAACGGGATGAAGCTTTTCTAACTTCGCTCCTTTAGCGAACTTAGGCTCCATATTTTCGACGATTCTCTCTAAAAATTTCAATTTATTTCGTTTTAATTCGGTTCAACATTACATGCACTCTTCATAAATCACATCCAAACCGTCTCTAACGACACTTTGAATATTTACTTTAGAAGTACATACATATTCACAAAGCGCAAGGTCTTCTGGAGCTACTTCGTAGATTCCAAGATTTTCCATTGCATCAATATCATTCACCATGATTGCTTTTACCAAATACATTGGATAAATATCCATTGGGAATACTTTTTCCATTTCTCCAGTAACAACAAACCCTCTTTCTTCACCATTGGTATTGGTATCCAATCTGAATTTTTTACTTCCAGTTAACCAAGTAGGGAACAACATGGAGTTTGAGAATTTGTCAAAACCTGGAGCCATCCATCCTTTGGTTAAGACAAACTTCAATTGATTTCCTTCAGGAATTACTGTGATTTGATTATCATAATATCCTAAATAACCATTTGGCTCAACTTTTTCTCCAGTAAGAACATTACCAGAAATGTATCGAACATTATCGCCATCAATATTTCCATCAACTAATTTTGAAAGGTTTGTACCAATGATCGTTTTAATGTATTTTGGATTGGAAACTTCAGATCCTGTTAATGCTACAATTTTAGAAGCATCAAACATTCCAGTTGAGAAGTACTTCCCAATAATAATTAAATCCTGTGGATTCACAAACCAAATCACCTCTCCTTTGTTTAGAGGATCAATATGGTGAATTTGAATTCCTACGTTTCCTGCAGGATGCTTTCCGTAAATATTGTTGATTTGAACTCCTTTCGCATTCATGAAGGCCGCGTCCGGTGCTCCATTTCCTTTTACATTTAAATGGATCTTTCCATCTGTAAGCTTCGAAAGAACATCTATACCTTTTTGAAACAACTCATCTTGTCCGTGAACTATAAAATCCATGTCCGGTGCAAGTGGAGCAGAATTAAAAGCCGAAATGAAAATGGCTTTAGGTGTCTCGTCTGGATCAGCAATGATGTCTATAGGTCTTTGTCTAACAAAAGGCCATAAACCTGAATCCAATAAGGTTTTTAATACTTCGTCTCTGCTCATGTTTTCCAGAGCAGGAACTGTTGCTTGTTCATACTGAATCTCGGCATCAGCTTTGATAACAACTTCTAGAATACGTCTTTTCGCGCCACGCACAACATCAGCCACCTCACCTGAAACAGGCGAAACGAATTTGATTTTGTCATTGTACTTGTTGTGAAATAATACCGATCCTGCTTTTACTTTATCACCTGCCTTAACTTCCATTTTGGGAGTCAAAAGATGAAAGTCTGGCGGTTTGATCGCAACAGTCTCAGGCGCATCTACAGAAGTCTTAACTTTCTCCGCTTCTCCAAGTAGTCTAATGTCCAAGCCTTTGCGAAGCTTAATAGTTTTTGACATAGTAAATTTGGAATTATAATTGATGAGCAAATTTATAAATTTGTTTCATTTGCGCATATTTTTGAAAATAATTCAAATAAGGCAATTCTAATTTAGAATGATTCTAAATAAAACATATTGTAAATGAGGGTATTAATTTTAATTATAGGTATATTATTTGTCAGTGCAATTCTATTTGGTCAAAAGGATAGTACGATAATGGAAAATACTAAAATCGGAACCGAAATTCAGACTATAAAAATTCATAAAAAGGGGAATGAATTAGGGAATCCAATTTTAAATTTAAAAGGAAAGGATCGATTATTATTGAAGTTTGATTTGTTAGAACAGATAGACTATGGAGATTTAGCCTATGAGATTATACTCTGTGATAAGGATTGGAAAAAATCTGCTTTAGATCGATATGATTACATAGATGGGTTCGAATCGGTCTATATACGTGATTACAGACATTCAATAAATACCTATGTGAATTATATTAACTATCAAGTTCCAATTCCGACGGAAGATTTTTCCATCAAAATGTCGGGGAATTATGTAATTAGAGTTTTTCCTGAAGAGGATCCTTCTAAAACCATACTTCAAAGAAGGTTTTTGGTAACTGAAAGTGAAATTAAAGTAGATGCAAGTATAGTTCCTCCGTTGGTGGTAGGTGACCAACAATACAAACAGCAGGTGAAATTGAAGATTAAATATCCGGAAGAAATAAGTAATCCACTTACGAATTTATTTGTCAGTATCAGACAAAATAACAATTGGACAACTTCCAAATCTAATTTTACTGCGGATTATGTTCGGGATCAATATTTGGGTTTTTCTGATCAAACACAATTTGTGTTCGATGGAAACAATGAATTTCGCCAAATCGATTTAAAATTTAATAGAGGAGGAAATCTTGAAATAGCAAAAATTGTCAAGGAGGAAGGGATGTACCAGGTTTATATCAAAGAAAACAAACCTAAACCATACAATAATTATATTTTTAAAGAAGAATTGAATGGTAAATTTACAATTAAAAATGATGAAGCATCAGATCAAGATATAGAGTCGGACTATTTCAATGTACACTTTGAATTAATTAGTGGTTATTTCATGGAAGGAGATGTCTATGTTTTTGGTGAACTTACGGATTGGGTGGTCCGTGAGGAGAATAAAATGAAATATAATCCTGATTTAAGAAAATATACATTAGACAAAAAAGTTAAACAAGGGATGGTGAATTATTGCTTCCTAATCAAAGAAAGTAAATCAGGGAAAGTAAATATTGAAAAAATTGAAGGAAATCATTTTGCTACAGAAAATGATTACGACATCATCTTGTATTACAGAGATATAACTCAGGAAAACGACAGAATTCTTGGGATTTACAGCTTTAATTCTTTGTATTAAAATAACGCATTTAAGGGGACAAATAACTTTCTGAAATTGAAGTTTTAATCCTTTAAACGCGATTTTTATTTTAAAGACATGATCTCTTTATCTAAAGAATAATGGATTTCATCTAGCATTTGGATATTTTCATCGTATTTCTTATCTTCACTTCTACCATGATGAAGATAAATATAAGTTCAGGAATCCGAGTGCAAGTAATTCCTTCCTTTAGACCCGATTACTCCAACTTGAGTAACGCGGTTTATTTTTTTGATTATTCTATCGAAATTGAAAATCAACGAAATTCTGAAATTCAGCTTCTGAGCCGAAAATGGAAGGTGTTTGATTCAATGCATGCTGCAAGAATTTTTGAAGGTATTGGAGTCGTTGGAGAAACACCAGTAATAGCCGAAGGAGGAGTTTATGCTTATTCTAGTGGATGCGACTTAAATAGTGAATTAGGCTATATGGAAGGGATGTATACATTTAAAGATCTCATCACAAATGAAATTATTGATGTTTTGATTCCTAAATTTGAATTATTCTATCCTTACAGATTTAATTAAATTTTGAACTACTATTTTTGATGTTCTCTCTTCAATAATTAAAGTTTTTTTGGCATTTTTTTTGGTCCAGTTGATTCAATTCAACTAAATTTTATTTAATTTTTCACACTTCAATTAAAATTGGATCATTATGAAAAAACTGCTTTTCTCTTTTATTTTTGGGTCATTTTTTTCCTTTGGAGTTCATGCTCAGGAGGATACAACCACTACGTTGCAGGGTGGTCAAGTAGATCAGAGTATCTTGGATTCTATGAACATGGTTGACCCATTTGCTTTAGAAAAGTATAATATGGGAATTCATGAAATGAACAAAAATAATTTCAGCCTAGCAATTCAATGGTTCACAGAAGCTTACAAAATCGATTCTAAGTATAAAAAAACATTGTATCAAAGAGGTAGGGCTTATAAGCAATTAGGAGAAAATGAAAAAGCTATTGCTGACTTTGAATTGTTTATTAAAGAAGGAGATTCTACTGATCAAGCTGAATATGAAATTGGACGTATACATTTTGATAATAAGGAATGGGAAGCAGCTGAAAAACGATTTGAAGCCGCCATTTTAAAGAATAACAAGGAGGCGAAATATTACTATTATAAGGGAGTTTGTCGTTTGTCTCAAAATGATCCTGAAACTGCAATTCAGCAATTTGATAAAACGTTGGAGCGTGATAAAAGATACGCCTATGCCTATAATGATAGAGCATCTGCTTATTTTAAAATGGAAAAATACGATGATGCAATTAGAGATTATAGAAAAGCAGTTGCAGTAGATGAGAATCTTGCGTTAGGGTATAATAATTTAGGAACAGCTTTAAGGAAGACCAACAAATTAGAAGATGCTGTTAAGGCTTATTCAGATGCAATTAGAGTTAAAAATGACTATTATATCGCATTAAATAACAGAGGCTATGCATATTACAGTTTAGGTGAATACGACAAGGCTTTGGCTGATTTCGATGCTGCATTGAAATTGAAAAAGGATTATGCGATGGCTATGTCCAACAAAGCATCAGTTTATATCAAATGGGAAAAATGGACCGAGGCAATTAAGTTTTGTGATGATGCAATTAAACAAAATGAAGACATGATGCAAGCTTACTATAACAGAGGGATTGCAAAAGAGATGATGAGAGATGTAAAAGGAGCTTGTTTGGACTGGGAAAAGGCATTTGTACTTGGTTCAGAGTCCGCTGAGAAATATTTGAATAGTCCAATTTGTGCAGAATAAAAATAAGGAACTGAAAATGAAAAATCTATTTACAATAATTAGCTGTTTATTGCTTGTTGGTACATCATTACATGCTCAAAAGAATGTTCCCTGGGATAAAGACTTGTTTCAAGATCAAAAGAAAGAATTCAAGGATGCTTTAAAAGCTTTTGAAGAAGGAAATGACTTATTGTATGTTGATCCTTATTCTGCTTTACCTGATTATGTAGGAGCTTTGGAGCGTTATAAGTTAGCCTATACATTCAATCCAAATAATGCCGAGCTAAATTATAATATGGGTATTTGTATGCTGAAGATAGACAAGTACAAAATGTTTGACTATATGAAAAAAGCTTATGAATTAGATCCATTGGTCAAAGAAGATCTGGGATTCTATTTGGGCTATGGATACCATTTGAATTGGGATTGGAAAAATGCCAAGAAATATTACAATGAAGCTTTGGGCAGAGTATCTGGAGAGAATGTAGTTGAAATGCGCAAAATGATTAACAAACACATAAAAGAATGTGATAATGGTCTAGAATTGGAAAAGAAAAAAGCGCGCGTATGGATCGATAACCTTGGAGATGAAATCAATACACAATATTATGAGTATGCACCAGTGATTTCAGCAGATGAAAGTACAATAATGTTCACTTCAAGAAGACCCGATTCTGAAGGAGGTAAACAAGACGAAGAAGATCATCTTAAAAGGTATTTCGAAGATGTGTACTTTTCAGAAAAAACTCCTGAAGGAAAGTGGTCTAAACCCACAAATGAACTAAATGAAATTAATGCAAAAGGACATGATGCCACAATAGGTCTCTCTCCGGATGGTAAAACATTATTTATCTATATAGATGATCCAAAAGGTCATGGTGACATATTCACTTCAGCGATTGTAGAAGGAGTGTGGTCAAAACCTGAAAGATTAAATAAAAACATAAATACCAAGTGGCATGAGCCATCTGCTGCATTATCATTTGATGGAAAGCGTTTGTTTTTTGTATCGGACAGAGAAGGAGGATTTGGGATGCATGATATATATTATTCTGATTGGGATGAGAAATTAGAAGATTGGGGAGAAGCAGTCAATCTCGGGCCTACAATAAATACAGAATATGATGAGCGTGGAGTTTTTATTCATCCTGATGGAAAAACCCTTTACTTTTCCTCCGGAGGTCATAACACAATGGGGGAATTGGATTTGTTTTATACAGTATTCGAAGACGGAAAGTGGATTACTCCTGTAAATCTAGGACCTCCATTGAATACGC